>NZ_JBWBKF010000078.1:0-58285 GCF_057657925.1 Lederbergia sp. B243.17 | reverse complement strand
GACTTGCATGTATTAGGCACGCCGCCAGCGTTCGTCCTGAGCCAGGATCAAACTCTCATTAAAGTTTGTTAGCTCATTTGCTGGTCTTGCTTAAAAGTAAATCATTGACGTTTGTTTCGTTCAGTTTTCAAGGAACAAATTCTCTGTCGCTCAACCGGCGACTTTTACTATTATAAACACTTGTTTATCTTTCGTCAAGCATTTTTTAAAACTTTTTTGTTGTCCGCTTTTCGGCGGCGACAACGTTTATTACTATACCAAGCATGTCGGAAAGTGTCAATTCCTTTTTCGAAAGTTTTTTAGAAAAAATATCGAAGCCCATAAAACGCCAAGTTTTACGGGAAGTTTCCGGCTATCCCACTCTTTACTTTTTCAGGCATATCCTCTACTCGCCGCAGCATAGATATACAATAGGACAGGTTTGCAAGGAGGAGCTTGTATTGAACTTTTTTATTACATTAAACGGCCGCAGAGTGAAGCAAGGAGTATTAATTGTGCTGATCTCTCTCTTTACCGCGTTGCTCTTTTTTTCTCAATCAGCAGGAAATGCTTCCGTCTTCTCTGCAAAGGATGGTCCAAAAGCAATCTATAAGGGGGAAAAAGGAATTGCACTGACCTTTAATATCGGCTGGGGCGATGTGCAAGCAGCTCCTATATTGGATGTTTTGAAAGAGAAGGACGTAAGATCTGCGACATTCTTTCTCTCCGGCGCTTGGGCAGAACGGCATCCCGATACGGTAAAGCGGATCAAGAACATGGGGTATGAAATTGCAAGCCTTGGGTATGCCTATGAAGATTATACGGAAATTGAGGATTCGGCAATCCGCAGAGATATGGCCAGGTCGATTGAGGTTTTTAAAAAAATGGACATTAAAGATGTGAAACTGATTCGTTCGCCTACAGGAGATTTTGATAAACGCAGTCTCAATATTGCTAATCAATACGAATTGACCGTTGTACATTGGAGCATCAACTCGCAGGATTGGAAAAACCCCGGCACAAAGATCATCATTGAAACGGCTTCAAAAGCGAAGGACGGAGACATCGTGCTTCTCCATGCTTCTGATGCTGCAACCCAAACCGCCAAAGCTCTTCCTTCCATTATTGATTCTTTGCAAAAAAAAGGGGAGTTGGTGACCGTGTCAAACATGATTGCAAACGGAAAGGTGAAAACAACATTGGTCCCTTGATGAAGAAAAAAGCGAACCTCAGCGGTTCGCTTTTTTCTTCTTCCCCTTTCCTGCTGGCGCAGGCGGAGGAGTGGGGTGTCTTCTTTCCCTGTCTTCGGCGGAAAGCCGGTTGTATTTCGGCAGCATCAGGATTTGGTAGGCGTTGCAAACCAAAAGCGGGAAGATCATCAAATAAATCCAGCTCTCATCGTTTGGCCTAAGGACAGGCAGCCATTCGAGAATCGTCACGACTACCATGAAAAACAGCGCTGAAACGAATGTTGACCGGTTTGTCATTCTTGCTTTGAAAAAGGCAATAACAAGACCGAATGCAAGGATGACAATCGCCAGCATGATATATGGAAGCAGGTTTTCATCTTTCCCGGCAAATGCCTGGAATCGGAAATAGACGAGATCGAACAGAACAAATACGATAAGCACCAGTTGAACGGCATTCCAAAGGGAGATAGAACGGAAGATGCCGAGACCGAACTGATGGATGAAGAGATAAGCAAAGAAGCCGACTTGGCTGACTACACTGAAAATGAAGCCGACACCGACAAGCCAGATAAAGGTGGAAAAAATGGCTCCGACATTCATATTGGTAAAATACGGAGAAAACTCTCCCCAGCGAATAACAAAGCCGAGGATGCCGGTAATAACCCCGCCCAGAATCAGCGAATTAAATAAAAACTTTATTAAATAGCGAATTGACACTTTTACGACTCCCCCAGTAGCTGAATGTTCATATCAAACCGATTTTATCAATGTTGTCCCGAAAAATCCATGTCAATGGGATAAGTGCATAAATTCTTCACAAAGTTCCATATTAAATATATAGAACATTGACTATGGAAAGGAGCGTTTTCCATGAAAAAGGGAGTTCTGCTGCTCCTGTTTTTATCTTTTCTATCACTAACTGCCTGCGGGGGCAACGAGTCAGGCACCCCGAAGATGGATTACGACCAGACAAAAAAGATGGTTGTCGATATTTTGCAAACCGATGATGGCAAGAAGGCGATTAAGGATTTGATGGCCGATGAAGAAATGAAGCAGCATATCATTTTGGATAACACCGCAGTCAAGGATGCAGTTGAGCAAACGATCGTTTCCGATAAAGGCGAAGAATTTTGGAAGAAGGCGATGGAGGATCCGAAATTCGCCAAGTCTGTCGGAAAGAGTCTCAAAAAAGAACATGAACAGGTGATGAAAGACCTGATGAAGGATCCACAGTACCAGGGCTTGATGCTCAACATTATGAGCGACCCGGAATACCAGAAAGAAGTAACGAAAACACTCAAAAGCAAAGAGATGCGGCAGCATATGCAGGAGATTGTCGGAGATACGATGGACAGCCCGCTTTATAAGGCAAAGATTGAGGATATCCTGCTGAAGGCGGCTACGGAAATGAAAGAGGGAAAGAAGAAGGACAAAGAGAAAAAAGACGACAGCGGCGGAGCCGGGGGCAGCTGATGAGAGAAAAGAGATGGCGCAGGAGTGCGCCATCTCTTTTTATAGAATGTCTGCAATTTTTGCTGCAATCTGTCCGTATATCCTGCCGGTTCTGTGTTCCTCATCATAAACGGAGGGAGCGAAGTCTTCCTCGTTCCAGTCAGGCTGCTGTAATGGCAGTTTCCCCAGAAGAGGTGCTTTCAGTTCCTCAGCAAGCTTTTCTCCGCCGCCTCGGCCGAAAACATATTCCTTTTCGCCGGTCAATTGACTTTCAAAATAAGACATATTTTCGATTACGCCAAGAATTTCATGGTTCGTCCGCAAAGCCATAGCACCAGCTCTGGCAGCGACAAATGCAGCAGTCGGATGTGGAGTCGTTACGATGATTTCCTTACAGCTTGGCAGCATCGTATGCACATCAAGCGCGACGTCGCCCGTACCTGGCGGAAGGTCGAGCAGCAGATAATCGATATCCCCCCACTCCACTTCAGTGAAGAAATTGTTCAGCATTTTTCCGAGCATCGGCCCGCGCCAAATAACCGGAGAGTTGTCCTCCACAAAGAAGCCCATAGAGATCACTTTTACTCCGAATCTCTCTACCGGAATGATCTTGTCCCCGCGCACTTGCGGCCGGTTCGTAATCCCCATCATATCCGGAACGCTGAATCCATAAATATCGGCATCGATCAGGCCTACCTTTTTACCCATCCGGGCAAGGGAAATGGCAAGGTTTACTGAGACAGTCGATTTTCCGACGCCTCCCTTACCGCTCGCAATCGCGATGAATGCTGTCTTGCTTGACGGCGAAAGGAGCGTTCCTGCCCCTTCTTCCGGCAGGTCTCCCGCAGCACGGTGCTTCTCCAGCTCTTCTTCCGGAAGCGGAGCAAAACGGATGCCCACAGTCGCAGCGCCGGCATGCTTGAGCATGTCAACAATCTTTGTCTGCAGCTGCAGCTGCTCCGGCGTCCCTGTTTTCGCCAGACCGATCTTAACGCTTACATGAGACTTCTCTTCTTTCGTCTTAATTTCCAAAATTCCATTTGTTTCTTTCAATGTTTTATGTAGAAAAGGATCTTTAATTTCTTCAAGTAGTTCTCGAACCTGCTGTTCTGTCAACAGTCCGCACCCTCTTTCCTCACTGATATTGTCTACTCAAGTATACCATATTTTCACTCTTATGAAGTCATAGCCGCTTTTCTAAAAATAGCAGGGGGCAAAACCTCAAAACGGCTTTGCCCCTTCTCTTCATTCCATTGTCTTTTCCTCAGTAAAATAGCGAAGTACTCCCCGGTAGATGGCTGCGGCCACTTTTTCCTGGTAGCTTTCACTTTTTAAATTCTGCCGCTCTGACGGATTTGACAAGAAACCGATTTCGACCAGTGCACCCGGCTTCTCTGCATGCTTAATCAAATACACATTCTGTATGATTTTTGCCTCGCGGTCGGTATTCTCTAGGCTGACCCGCATCTCTTCCTGGATGAACTTCGCTGCCCGCTTGTTCTCTGCTATATGAGGAGAATAAAATACCTGCGCTCCTCGCCAGCGGCTTGATGGGATGGAATTCAGATGAATGCTTAAAAAAAGGTCTGCTTCCGATTCATTGACGATCTTCAGACGGTTGCGCAAATCCTCCGTTTTTCTCCGGCTGTAGCCGCGTACATCCGGCTCCGCCAGGTCTGTATCCGTCTCCCTCGTCATCAGTACAAGGGCTCCCTGTTCCTGGAGATAGTCCCGGAGCGCATGCGAAACACTTAGCGCAATATCCTTTTCCAAGGCCTCCTCGCTTCCTGCCCCCCCATCCGGACCGCCATGACCGGGATCCAGATAAATGATCTTTCCTGCAAGGGGGAGATTCCATGGTTCGAAGGAGTCCTTTGGAACAAATTGAAATTGTATGATCAAAAATAGAACGGCAACGCCTATTGCAAACAGAGAGAACTTCCATTTTTGTCCCATACGGCATCTTCCCTTCACACTTGTCTCAAAGACAGCATATGGGACAGCCCCGCCATTTAGAACGGACAATCAATGGAGACGAAGCTTACGGTGCCGTTCACCTATTTTAAAGCCTTCTTTCCACCAATAATCGACAAAGTGGGAGCATGCAGCAAAGGTGGTTTCTTTCAAGTTAGACTGTTCAAAATCCCAATACAGCCAAAAGTGGTATAGTGTGTCGATAAAATGCTCCCTTTCCTCGCGACAACGGATCTTTACTTGATCCGCCGACTCTCCGTAAAGAGAGAACCGGCTGTAAAGGCCCCCGTTCAAGTATGCCTCGATCGCCACATCCATGCATGCTTCTTCAAGATTTTCATTCATACCGGCAAGGCCGATCCTCTGCTCATTAAAATGCAGTAAAACACTTTTTTTCAATGACTGGATGGACAGGTCATGGAGAAGTTTTTTCTCATGATTCAACTGCTTTTTCCTTCTCCTATCCTCAAAGGTAGTCACATTATTCACAGCCAGGCTCCTCTCAGAAAAGCTGGGTAAATAGACCCATTTTACATTGCGTGCATTTTTCCGGCCAACGCTAAATCTTTGCCATTTTCCCGGAAACCCTTGTCAGTTCTCGTTTCATAGCATGCCCAATCACGTCTCTTTCTTGCAAAGAAGAATAAATGTCGAAAGTTGTCAAAAATTAAATTATTTTGTGGAATATTGGCAGTCTTTTCTAGCGGAAGTATAATTAGGCGAAAAGTCTTGATGCAATGTAAACATAAAGAAAGTTGGTGCTTTATTGAGGTTAAGTGTAGGCAGAAAGTTGTGGTTGGGCTTTATCTCCCTTCTCTTATTGACAGTATGCGTCGGGGGATTAAGCAAAATGTCGCAAGCACGTTTAGCTGAGGAATATCGATTTTTACTTGATAACATTGAGGTGAAAGTCGATTTGGCGAATGAATTGATCCGTTTGCAGGAGAAGGAGGACAAAGCGCTCCGAAGCTACCTTCTTTTTGGATTTAGTGATTACACCACCGTTATGGACGAGAGCAATGAGCAGTTCGAGGCAAACATCAAAAAGTTGAAACCCATGCTTGCCAATAACAAAAACAGCCAACTTTTGGATGAAGTCATCTCTGTAAAAAAGCTTTACTATGAGAAGTCACGGGAAGCTGCAAAAAAAGTGGGAAATGACACTGACCAAGCCAAAATCCTCACTCTGCAGGCAAAAGAAGACAATGACTTGCTGAAAGAAAAGTTTGAAGAGTTAATAAATAACGAGGAGACAGAATTAACAAAGGCGCGAAAAGAGCTGGACACATTCGAGAAGGCTACAGGTACCTTCCTCCTTTCTCTCACAGGAGCAGCGATAGTGATTGGGATGATCATTTCTTTTGTTATAGCGAGGTCGATTGTCAGCCCGGTAAAAAAGCTGACGACAGGGATCAATCAGGTAGCTGCCGGAAACATCGCACTCTCTCCGATCAATGTGAAAAACAAGGATGAGATTGGAGAGATGGCAACGGCTTTCAACTCAATGGTCACAGACCTGAATTCGGTGATCAGCCAGATGGATGGATCAGCCGTCCAACTAGCAGCCCAATCGGAAGAATTATCCGCCAGCACAGAAGAGAGTATGGCATCCAGCCAGCTCGTTGCTCAAGCAGCGGAAGCTCATATGAGGGGCAGCGAGCAACAGCTTGCTATTGTCGAGTCCACCATTCAGGCAATGGATACTGTTTCATTGCGGGTAAGCAAAATCTCTGTGGACAATGACCATTTGATCGATTCCACTGTAACGATGCAAAAGGAAATACATGAAGGTTCCTCGGTAGTGAATCAAGTTTCTGAACAGATGAAACAAATTCACAGCACAATTGCCGAATCTTCCTCCATCATGAATGTGATGGCCGATCACTCTTCAAGGATCCAGAAGGTCACAGTTTTGATCAGCGAGATTTCAGAACAGACAAATCTGCTCGCGCTGAATGCAGCCATCGAAGCGGCACGCGCTGGAGAGAGCGGCAAAGGCTTTGCCGTCGTCGCGGATGAAGTGCGGAAACTAGCGGAACAGTCAAAGCTTTCCGCAGCCGAGATTGAGCAGCTCGTGAAAAGGATCCAAACGGATGCAAAAGAAGCGGCATTCTCCATCCAAGGCGGAAGCAAGCAGGCCGAGGAGGGGTTGGCAGCATCGCAAAAGTCGCTTGATGCTTTCAAAAAAATCGAAGACTCAGTTCGGAATGTGGCGGAAATCACTCAAACAGTCGCCGCCTCAATCGAAGAAATCGACTCTATGACGTCTAACGTATCCACGGGAGCGGCTGAAATCCGCAAATTGGCAGCTGAGGCCGCAAGCGGTGCCCAGGAAACAAGCGCAGCGACAGAAGAACAGCTTGCAACCTCGGAAGAAATTTCATCAAGCACTGAACAATTGGCTTCATTGGCTGAGTCTCTGCAGTCACAGGTAAAACGATTCAGCCTTTAAGCACAGCGATTCTACGTCAGCCGAAATCGAAAAGGCCCTCCTTCCAAAACGGAAAGGGGGGCCTTTTTTAAGTAAGCTTGGAAATAAAGTGTGTTGCAATCGAAAAATACACGACCAAGGAAAAGATGTCATTCACCGTCGTAATGAGCGGTCCTGACGCAACGGCTGGATCCAGCTTCAATTTATATAGAAGCAATGGAATGACGGTTCCTGCCAATGTACCCAAAATCAGCGTCATAAACAGCGAACATCCGACAACCATTCCTAAGTAAATATTTCCTTGCCAGACAAAAGCGATAATGGATATGAGCAGGCCGCATGTTGTCCCGATTAGCAAACTTACCCAGAATTCACGGACAACGAGCTTGAGAACCGTTTTTGCGTTCACTTCATTTTCTGCCAATCCCCTTACGACAACAGCCAACGACTGGGTGCCTGTGTTCCCTGTCATCCCGGCAATGAGCGGCATGAAAAACGCCAGTGCCACTACCTTATCCAATGTTTCCTCAAAGCTTGAAATAATGCTGCCCGATACAAGCCCAATAAATAAAAGTGCAATTAGCCAAGGTAAACGTCTGTATGCTGCGACAAACGGCTTCGTATTAAAATCGATTTCCTTGCTGGCTGTGGACAGCTTACCGTAATCTTCGCTCGCTTCACTAATTACCGCCTCGACCATATCATCGAAGCTGATAATCCCAACCAAATGACCCGCATCATTCGTTACAGGCAGCGCGGTAAAGTCATATCTTTTAAGCAATCTTACAATTTCATCGCGCTTTGTTCCGACCGTGACACAGATGACCTGTTTAAGCATAATGTTCTTTAACAGTTCATCCGGCTTTGCTAAAATCAAGTCCCGATAAGGAACGGTACCCGAAAGACGCCCTTGGCCATCAACAAGGTACAGGTGGTTAATACTTTCCGTATATAAGGCAAGCTCCCTAATTTTTTCGATTGCATCCTTGACCTTACACTCCGCACTAATTGATACAAAGCGGTTCGTCATTAAACTTCCGGCTGTATTCTCCGGATATCCCATCATTTTACGGACGTAATCGGCACTCGCACCTTCCATTTCGGAAAGGAATGTCTTCAGCTGGGCTTTGGGGAACTTCCTCAAAAGCCTTGTAACCACAGATGTGTCAAGCAGAGCGAGGACTTTATTCGCCTTTTCAGGACCTATTTTGCCCAATAGTTCAAGCTGCTGTATTGAGTTCAACTTCTGCAGCATACTTGCAAGCGTATTTTCATCTAAATGATGCAGCATGCCTCCCGTATGCCGGTCCGGGATACTTTGGAAAACAGAAACCATATCATACGGCCGCATCTCTGAGAAAATTTCGTCCACTTCGGCGTATTTTTCTTCCTTCAACAAGTCGATGATCGCCAACGTCTGTGTTTCTTCTTCGCTTTTCTTAACCAACTCCTTGTCACACTCCTTCCTCTTATGGCTGCCGCTATCAAACGACCCAATATATATTGTTACTCTATAGCCTACTTCACCGTTTCCCAAACTAACGACCTAAAACCACAGCATGAAGCATCGAAAAACCACAAAAAAAGACCCCTGAACTTCAAGTTCAGAGACCGAATGAAATGTATAGCACCGCTCAGCAGCCAAAACCTTTCCGCACCTATAGTGAATAATTGAGCTGATCAGCGGATAACATCACTAACCATACCGCTCATCGTTCTCATAATCTCACTTTCAGACACTACTGGTGTATCCCCTACAGTAGTATGAGAAAGCATGCTTGAGACCGCTGCAAATTCGACTGTTTTTTCGTTCGGAAATTCCTGGATCAGCCCATGGACAATTCCGGATGTGAACGCATCTCCTGTGCCAATCCGATCCAATACCGAAAATTCCTTAACAGCAGAAAAGGCAAATTGCCCGTCTTTATATATATATCCCAGTAAGGAGTGGGATTGTTCGTTAAGAATCGTTCGATGAGTTCCTGCAATCACTTGAATATGAAAACGCTCCGCAACCTGGGGAATGAGTTCAATCAATTGCTCTTGCCGAACTGTCTTTTTTGTGTGCATACCCAGCAGATGAATGGCATCCCTTTCGTTCATCATGACGATATCAGCCAAATGAAGCATATCCTCATAGTGCTTCCTTGCCGCTTCATATCCATTTTCTCCCCAATTCAGCGGTCTGAAATTGCAATCAAATAGTACCATGCCGCCTTCTTCCTTTACATGCCTGGCCAATGTCTTCATCTGCTGCCGGACTTCGTCATTCATTGATAGACTTATACCGCAAAAATGGGTGAGATCCATTTGCCTTGCAGCGTCTTTAAATGGGTAGGAATCGATTGGCGCATTATTAAAGCTGCTTTCGCTTCTGTTAGAATAGGTGACGCGGCTTGGCCTAAGGCCGAAACCATTCTCAAGGAAATACATCCCCACCCCGCTCCCGCCCCGCTCGATAAAATCAGGACGGATCCCCAGCTTCTGCAAATAGGCGGCGGCAGCGTCCCCTACTGCATTATTTGGCAAAGTGGTCATAAGGTGACTTTCATACCCAAAACGCGAGAGGGCAGATGCGATATTTACACCTGTACCTGAAAACGTATAGTGCAAAGTGTTTGCCTGTTCCAATAATTCATAACCAGGAACCTGCAGCCTCATCATTACTTCACCGAATGCCAGGATTTTTTTACTCATACGCATCCACCAATCTTTTCATTACATCTACCAGTTTACGAACATCAGAAACTCGTGTTTCTCCTGTCGCCTTGTCGATAATGGAGGAATACACATGAGGAATGACCCGCGGAACATTCGCTTCTAGAGCAATCCGGAGAATTTCCTCAAAGTTTTCGAGGTCCAGTCCGCCGGTCGGCTCCAGGCCAAACTTTTCTTCTCCGCAAGCTTTTGCAACTTCCCGGTATTCATCCAAGCATTCCGTCCCTTTCATAGGAAAAAACTTGATGGCATTTCCCCCCATGTCCTTTATAAGAGCAATTGCAGCCTTGACCGGTACAATTCCCTTCTCTTCGATGTTTCCACTGTTAACCCCGGTTGAAATGTTGACAAAACCAGGTCTTCCCGTCGGGGATACAAGAGCGTTGATCCAGCACTCTTTGCTCTCCGCATTCGCTCTTGTCAGGCCGACGGCCGGAAACACCTGATTGATATGTGCACCTTGATAAGACTTTACAATTTCACCGACTACCGCGGATTGCCGACTATCGCCCCCTCCAAGACCGATTGAGACAGCATCGCCGATCGCCTCACCGTATTCTTTCATCCCTGCGGCAGCTGCTTGTACATCCGGATAATCTTTTGACAAAACCCCAATGACCACCCAGCCCTCAGCAGCCTCATAAACCTTCTTAGCGTTTTGGATACTGTTCGCAAGAACATTAAGGCCGGCCCGTTCTTTATACAAAAAATTATTCAGCTCTGCCATTTTCGATCCCCCCTAGAATTTCCTGCATTCTTTGTGTAATGACAGCGATATCATTATTTTTTAAGGAACGCGGATCTATATCAAAGAAACCTTGTTTTGTTCCATAGTCTCTTGTGTAAATTGCAGGGTTTCCATTTTGCAATTGGCCAGCGACAAATTCAGCATTACACTTGGCAAGCGTTGGATCAATCTGAACCCTGGCCCGGAATATTTTCCTGCCTGCCTCATCTTGGACGATGGACACTCGCACGCCTTCCAGCTCTTCCAGCGGCATCAGCAAGTGGAGCATTTCCTTCTCCCTTTCGCTATTGTCCTGCTTGTTTTCGTACTCGTCGAGTGCTTGCAGAAGACCGAATACGGACTCTTTTCCGACCTTCATGCTGCGCCCAACCCCGTGGAGCTGAACCTTTAGCCAGTCGATATACTTCTTCTTGCCTGCCACAATGCCGGACGTCGGCCCTTCAAGCGCTTTCGAGCCGCTGTAAATGGCCAGGTCAGCGAAACTTGCATAAAACCGGAGATCCTCTTCGGCCGCAGCATCAACAATGAATGGAATTTGTGCTCTCTTCGCTACCTGCCATGCATCCTGAACGGACAGCATGTTCTTTTGTACACAGTGATGGGACTGGACATACAGGATTGCCGCTGTTCTTTCACTTATACATTCTTCCAGATGCTTCGGTTTTCCTTCATTTGCATAGCCTGCCTCGACAATTTTCCCTCCACCTAAAGCGATCATCGTTTCAATCGGTGCGCCGTATTGGACATTATGCCCTTTCATAATAATCACTTCATTATCTAAAATAGGCTCCTGATGGAGGCGTAAGCTCGCCCGCTCCTTCCCTTTTGTCACAACAGCAGCTACAGATAGGGCAATTCCGCTTGAGGCGGAGTTTACAGCAACTGCAGCTTCCGCCCCCAACTTCTCAGCTATGTACGTACCAGCCTTATCAACCAGATCGGCCATCTCGACATAATTCTGTCCTCCGGTTTTCATTGCTTCCATTACACTGTCGGTAGGAGCAGACACGCCAAGAATGCTCATCCTTCCGCTCGCATTGACTACCTGCTTCAACCCATATTTAGCATTCAATGAACTCATTTTTAATGACCACTCCTTTTGGTATGATTATTTTTTCCCCTATACGAACCTTGCCTTCAGAATCAATCAGTTCAAACGCTTGATCTGCTACCTCAAATATCGTTAAATTAGCCAGATGTCCTTCTTCAATCCGGCCAAGCTCCGGACGCTCCAGCCATTTTGCCGGTTTATCCGTAACCGAGCTGATTACTTCCTCCAATGTGTAACCTAATGCTAAAAATTTCGAGAGCACGAGACCCATGTTGAATACCGGGCCGCGCAGGCGGTTTTGCCGGTAAATATCTGTACTGATGGTTCCAAGTGGTATGTTCTCCGCTTTGGCCCTTTCCGCTGTTGCAAATGAAAAGCTTGCTGTCCCGTGTCCTACGTCAAGCTGAACCCCCCTGGATAACGCCTCTCGCAAAGCAGGAATCGGATGCCCGTCATCATCTAAAATGGAATTGCTTTTGCCATTCAAATAGTGAGTAACGACATCCCTGTCTTGCAGAAGAGGAAGAATTTCACTAAGTTGCGGAGGAGCTGATCCAATATGAACCATAAGAGGAAGCCCGCTTTCACTGGAGAGCTCCCTGGCTTGATATAGTGGTTCGATACCCTGTTCACCAACGACACTTGCGCTCATCCTTGCCTTAAGGCCGACGATGAAATCCGGATATTTGTCAATTGCCGCGAGCGCTTTCCGTTTATCGATCCAAGCAGGGTCGGACAACTCATCTACCCGCCGCAGACCGATTCTTGAAATATTCAACAACGCAAAGACGTTTGTCATACTGTTCTCTGCCTTCGTGTATAATTCACTTATCGCATCCGCCCCACAGCTTCCCGCGTCCACAATCGTAGTGACACCTTGGTTTACACCGATCTTGTCGATTTCATCACCGTAAGGATGCAGTTTGTCCAGCGCATGAACATGCAAATCAATCCATCCGCTGGAAATATACATATTTGAACAGTCGATAGCCTGACTATCACTCATTGAAAAAGCTTTCCCTATCTTTTTGATCCGTCCTTCCTCTATTAAAAGATCTACAGATTTTCCATTCAGCAACAAGGCATTGGACAGCACGATTCCAGCCATCTCTGTCACTTCCCTTCAAGCACGGGTAATTTTCTAATAATTCAGTTTGGACGGTTGACTATTCTGCAATTCACGATATACTGGTATAGACATATAGTTGTATATTACGAATAGTATAGACTTATAAAAGGAAGAGAGCAATTCAAAACTGGTTTCACTTTGAAAGATATCGGAATGATCGGTCTCTTTCAATCTAATAAAAAAGGAGGAAGATGGATGGTTCTGTTTAGTCAAAGAAGAGAAAGACGGTTCATTATGATTGCGCTTACAACATTGATCATTACTATTCTAATTATGGCCTCATTTCAGTCAAGTGCGCAAGCATCAGGAAAGGAAGATTATAAAGTAGTAGGCTACTATACTTCTTGGGCTCCTCCAAAGAACTTGGATCCCAATAAATTGACCCATATCAATTATGCTTTTGCGGATGTTTGCTGGGAAGGAAAACACGGCAATCCGGAGGTATGGGTGGCCGAAGGGGATCAAAACACTTGGTCATGCAGAGGCCAGGGCGGAGAAGTCATTGACGCGCCAAACGGCACAATCGTCCTGGGTGATCCGAAGTTGGATACCGACAAGTTATTCCCCGGTGATACAAAAGAACAGCCATTTGCCGGGAGTCTGAATCAACTTGTGAAAATGAAGGAAGTAAACCCCGATTTAAAAACCCTGATCTCTGTAGGCGGATGGAACTGGTCTGTGAACCTGTCTCTTGTTGCCGGATCGAAAGAGACAAGAGAAACATTCGCAAAATCTGCGGTCGACTTTATTCGCACCTATCAGATGGACGGACTTGATCTCGATTGGGAGTATCCGGTCAGCGGCGGGATGGCGAACAATCATAACAGTCCTGAAGATAAAGTGAACCACACTCTTCTGCTGTCTGAAATCCGGAAAGAATTGGACAAAGCAGGAAAGGAAGACGGAAAAGAATACTTACTGACAATCGCTTCAAGCGTAAGCTTCTCATACTTGGATAACAATGAACTTGAGAAAATCGCTAAAATCGTTGATTCCGTCAATATCATGACATATGATTTCAACGGCGGCTGGTCAGAGACAAGCGCACACAACGCTCCGCTATACGAGGATCCAAAAGCTCTTGAGGCTGATGTCCATCCGCATAATGTAAAGGCGGCGGTCGAAGGCTTTCTGAAAAACGGCGTACCTGCCGACAAAATCGTCCTAGGGATGCCTTTTTATGGACGTGCCTGGGGTGGATGTAACGCAGAAAATGGCGGAAAGCTTATCGATAACGGAGGTTACCAAAAATGCACCTCTGGAAAAGCAGGCGGAAACTTGGAGCCAGGCATGTACGACTTTAAATACTTATCAGAAAACATGATCAACAAAAATGGCTATGCCCGCTATTGGAATGAAGAGGCGAAAGTACCTTACCTTTACAACCACAAAAATGGCGAGATTGTCTCTTATGATGATGCTGAATCCATCAGCCATAAAGTTGATTATCTGAAACAAGCAGGATTGGCCGGGGCAATGATTTGGGAGGTTGGCCAGGATGACAGCAAGAGCACACTCCTCAATACGATCTCCTCGAAGCTTGGTCTTCCAGCCCATAAAGAAGACGGCAAGGCTCCGGAGCAATACAAGGAAACAATCAAATCAATCATTGAAAAACTGCAATCCATGCTATAAACAAAAAGAAGATGGCTGCGGAAATCATTCTTCCGCAGCCATCTTCTTTGTTCATATTTACTCTTCAAAGTGCCTGAAGCTTCTTATATCGGAGAATTGCCCCTTTTAAATGGCCTTTTTCCTCCTCAATGAACTCCTCCGCCTCTTCCAAGGTCGAACCGGTGATACCCATGAAAATGGCAGCCTTCAAGTTTTGATTTGCAGCCATTAACAGCCGGCTTGCTTCCGCATCCGTAACTTTTACGAGTTCGACAATGGTCTGTTCGGCCCGCTTATATAGTTTCTTATTGATGATTTGCATATCGACCATCTGATTCTCATACACCTTGCCGAGTTGAATCATTACACCTGTCGAAAGCATATTCATAACTGTTTTCTGTGCTGTTCCTGCCTTCAGCCTGGTGGATCCTCTGATCACTTCCGGCCCTACAACTGTTTCAATGGCACAGTCACTCAATTGTGAGGAGAGCGTATGATAGTTGCAGCTTATTGAAATGGTAACACCGTTTTTTTCATTCGCATAGCGAATTGCGGATAGAACATATGGGGTTGAGCCGCTTGCCGTAAGGCCTATCAGTACATCATTTTCATTAAAATGATAGCGGTCAAGTTCTTCATATAAATTTTCATCGTCCTCATGCTCTTCAAGCGGCTTCCACATGGCTTCATAACCGCCGGCAATCATGCCGGTCCAGCGAGAGCCATCAATTGAAAAAGTCGGGCCTAATTCAGCTGCATCCAGCACACCGATACGGCCGCTCGTTCCCGCGCCAACGACAAAGACTCTGCCCCCCTTATTCCACTGTTCGACAATAAGGTCGATAGCCCGTGCAATATCAGGCAGAGCCTGTGCTACCTGATCATGCACTTTCTTCTCTTCTTTTAGCATGAGATCTACAATCCCCTCAGATTGCAGCTCATCAATATGCTTCGTATGTTCATTGACTTTTTCAGTGAAAACAATTGTCCTCGTTCTATCCAACTTTACCCCACCTCATCTGTCAGAATCTCTTCAAGTCAATCATAAATTTATAGCGATCTGCCCGATAGGATGATTTGACGACCTCAAAAACGGTGCCGTCCTCAAGGGATGTAGCACGCTGCATAAGGAGTATAGGCGAGTTCTTCCCAATCTCCAAATACATCACCTCTTCTTCGTTTGCGATGGCTGCTTCAATCACTTGAACGCCGCCGTCAATTCTCATTTGCAGATGCTTTTCAATATGTTCATATAACGAATTTTTTACGATTTCCTCATTTAGTCCTTCGATTGTCTTAGTTGATATATAGGTCCTTTCCAATGCCATTGGCGTGCCCTCAGCAAGACGGATTCGTTTCACCTCATAAACAGGATCCTTTTCTTCGATTCCTAGTTGTTCTGCAAGCTTCTTATCTGCAGGGACAATTTGAAAACTTAATAGGTTAACGCCCGCTTTCATGCCACGCGCCTTCATATCTTCTGTGAAACTGGTCAACCCTTGCAGTTTTTGTTCCAGCTTCTGTTCCATGACAAAGGTTCCTTTTCCCTTCACACGGTATAGAACCCTTTCATTAACTAAGTTCGTTATTGCCTGTCTAACTGTCATTCTGCTGATTCCATACTTCTCTCCGTATTCGCGCTCTGAAGGGAGAAGATCTCCGGGGTTTAAATGTCCCTTTTCAATTTGCATTTTTATATTCTTTTCTAATTGAAAATATATAGGAATTGGGGAATTTTTATCAATCAATGGTCTGTTCTCCTCTCGGCCTTACAATATTTTAACAGTGTAAAGCGTTAATACAAATATGTATTAATATTATCACGTTATGGTCTAGCCAGCTATACCTAATCGAGGTTTATTTGATTGTCCATCTTGGCCAGAGACCGTCGATAAATCTGGTAGTAACTGAAAAAGTTAAAATACGCAAGGACAGAACCCAGAAACAACACGAGCAATGCTGGGTGGAGAGCATACAATAATGATGTGAAAACCCCAGAGGCCACCAATAAACCAATTGTGTAATGGCTATATCCGATAGCCATGAGCAAGCACTTTTTTAAAGAAGAAAACAACCCTAATGAAAAATGAACGGTATCCGAAAAAAAGTAACCAATAAAGGTTAACAAAAACCCTGTTAGCAGCAGATACACATAAAACAAGGGTGAACCTGTCTCTGTAGGGAGCAACGTAAAATTCACTACCCAGAAAATCAAAAGTGGGGTAAGAAGAAGACCCCCAGCCAGGCTTCTGCGATAATTCTCCCTATAGAACCTCCAGTAAAGGGAAAGCATGCCTCCCTCATAGCGGCCCATCACTTTCTTGCGGATGACCCCATACATGGCTGCTGTTGCAGGCATGAGAACAAAGGGTGCCAGGACTGCAATAACGACCAACTGTGTATACAATTCCTGTTCGGATCCGGCAAATAACAGACCGGCAGAAAAATACAGGATCGGTGCGTTAAAGACCATCCAAACGATATTAACGAGCCAAAAAAACATGACTTGCTCAGAAAGCGAAAAAAGTTTCCCCACAATACCTGATAAGCCCACTTGATGTCTCTCTCCTTCATGTTTAGCTGAGTCTTCATCAGTTCATAAAGGGTATCCCAAAGAGTAGATGGGATACCCTTCCATTCCTATATTACTTACCGCTCATCTTCTTCAAGTTCGCCTGCCACTTCTCTGTTTGGTATTCCAATAGCTTTTCATGGCCCAAGTTCTTCGCATTCTTTGCTGCGTTTGCAAGAATCTTTTCTACTTCTTCCTCACTCTTGGCATGAAGCGCCTGTGCTCTTGTCTCCTCTGCAATGTCATTTATACTCTGCAAAATTCTTCCTTCATCGGTTTCTGGCAGAGGGTTGATGTTTTCAAATTCTGTAGCGTTTAACTGCGTCTTCCAAGTGATTTCATATTGCCAGTGAGTATCCCACTTACGTTGCTCCATTGGAAGAGTAGCGGTGAACTTCGCTTTTGCCGAATCAAGGAAGTTAGAGTTTCCATTCCACTGGAAGTTCGCTGTATCTGCGTCAACTTTTGCTGCACCTTCAGCATCTTTTACGTAATCCTCTGTAAATTGCGGCAGTCCTTCTTCATCAAATCCATCCCAATACTTCCCTGGAGGGCCGAAAATCAATGATGATTGTCCTTCAGGTCCAGTCAGCCAGTCGAGGAAAGCGAAGACTTTTTCTGGATCTTTGGCACTTGTCGTGATAACACTTACATTCCATCCCATCATGCTGAAGTCGCCCGGATAAATCTTATTTTTATCCAAACCTTCCTTGGCAATCGGCCAAATATAGAAGTAACCGCTGTCCGGATCTTCCTTGATCATATTGTAGTGTCCTTCGCTCGCCAGCTCTGTAGGGCTCGAAGAAGAATAGACAGCCACTTTTCCGCCTACAACCTTTGCTTCTACCATATCTTTATCCTGAGTCAATGTATCTTGTGAAATCAGCTTTTCACGGAAGAGCTTATTCGCATATTTAAGTGATTCAACATAATCTTTATCCTCGAAAATCGATGTAAGTTTATTGCCGTTTGGCACTGCATGGTAACGGATATCATTAATTGAGTGCCCCTCTTTGAAAGCAGAGTACAATGTTTTGATTCCTGCTCCTTCAACATGTGTCTCAAACGGAGTTACATCAGGAAATTTTTCTTTGACAAGCTTCAAATATTCATATAAATCATCAGTCGTTTCAAGTTTCGGAGAGCCCAACTCTTCATAGATCCCTTTGTGTACAACGTAGCCGGCATTGCCAAACGGCTTAGAATTATACCAGTTCGGGAACTGATACAGTTTTCCATCTTCTGAACGGAGCATGTTCAGGCCTTCTTCTCCAAACCATTCCTTCAGATTCGGATATTTATCCAAATAGTCATCAAATGGCACCAGGACGCCGCCTTTGCGCAATCTTTCCACATCAGTTCCTTTGTCCGTCCAGATAAAGTCCGGCAATTCCTTACTTGCAATCATAGTGCTCAGACGTGCTTCTGCATTACCGCCGGCATCAATGGCTGTGACATTTACCTTCTTGTTTTCCTTGATCCAAGCAGTTGAAATATCCTCACCCCATGGATCCATTGTATACCAGTCATAGTTGCCGAACATGGTGATATCGAGTGGCTCATCGCCCAGAACAAACGGCTTGCCTTCTTCAGCAGATGGCTTATCTTTCCCCCCATCATTGTCTTTTGGCGCGCTTCCAGCCTCTTCACCTTTTGAGCAGCCCGCCGCTAAACCAAGAACAAGAATCAGCGCGGCAAACAAAAGCCAAAACTTTCTCTTCATCTTCACTCTTCCCCCTTAATGCATATTTAAATATATTTAAAGCTTTCGCTTCAAACCGGATTTATTATTCTTTCAGCGAGCCGATCAAAACACCCTTTACGAAGTATCTCTGAACAAAAGGATATACCATAATGATCGGGATGGTTGCCACCATCATGATGGCCATCGAAAGCGATTTTCCAGTTACAGTGGTCAGTCTGGCCATATGGGAGGCAGCACCTGCATCAAGCTGGCCCATTGACTGGCTGACGGTGTTCGCATTCAAAACCTTCTGCAGCAGTGTCTGGATGGGGATCAGATTCTCCGAGGTGATATAGATGCTTGGGAAGAACCAATCATTCCAGTGGAAAACTGCCGTAAATAGGGACAGGGTGGCAATAACCGGACCTGAAAGCGGCAGGACGATCCGGAAAAAGATACCCCAATGGCCACACCCGTCAATCTTTGCAGATTCTTCAAGCCCTACAGGCAATTGTTTAAAGAACGTTCGGAAAATAATCATATTCCATACTGATATAAGTGTCGGAATGATCATTACCCAGAATGAGTTCATCAGGCCGAGACCGCGGATAAGCAGGAATGTCGGAATCAAGCCGCCGCTGAAGAACATCGTGATGATCAGAAACACCATGAAGTAATTGCGGCCGATCAGCTCCTTCTTCGACATCCCATATGCCAGCATCGCAGTTGCCAGCACTGAGAGCACAGTACCTATTCCTGTTCTCAGGATCGAAATAAAGAAAGCGTTAACAAGTCTTTTATCTTGAAAGACCAGCTCATAATTTGCCAAGGTGAAATCCCTCGGCCAGAAGGTAATGCCTCCAAGCATCGTATCTTGTCCACTGTTAAAAGAAATGACAAGTGAATTCCAGAATGGATAGAAGGATACGAAGGCAAGCAATGCCAGAAATGTATAAATGAACACCGACATCACTTTATCGCCAAAGCTCATTTTCATCATCGTATATGGACCTCCGTCTTATCTTTTCTCACCATAGGCTATTCCCGCTTCTTCTGGCCAGCTGATTTGCGATTGTCAGCAATAATACACTGATTACTGCTTTAAAGAGCCCAACGGCCGCGGCGTAAGAATAGAGAGAGTTGCTTATCCCCACGCGGTATACATATGTATCAATAACATCTGATACCGGCCTGAGCACCGCATCCGATCCGAGCAAGAGCAGATCTTCAAAACCTGCGTTCATCAAGTTTCCGATTTCGAGGATAAAGAAAATAATGATGATCGGCATGATGGATGGAATCGTGATCAGGAAGATTTGCTTGAGCCTGCCTGCACCGTCAAGAGCGGCGGCCTCATATAATTGCGGATCAACTCCTGCGATTGCAGCGATATACACAATGGAAGAAAAGCCGATTGTTTTCCAGAGATTCGTAGCGATAATGACGGTCCAGAAATATTCGGGTATTGACAAGAAACTGATTGGCTCGTCTATCAATTTCAGCTTCTCAAGCAGGATGTTCATACTGCCATTATCCGTGGCTAAAATCGATGTGGCAAAGCCGGCGACGATTACCCACGATAAGAAGTGCGGTAAATATGTTATCGTCTGCACAGTCCGTTTGAACATCATATTTTTGACCTCATTCAACATGAGAGCAAGAATGATCGGCGCCGTGAAGCATATCAGCATTTTCAATCCGCTTATGACGAGCGTATTTCTCAAAATTTCCGGAAACCTTGCATCCGTAAAGAATGTTTTAAAATGCTTTAGGCCGACCCATTCACTTTTCGCCATACCTTCAAAAATATTGTAGTCCTGAAATGCCATCAAGACTCCGTACATCGGGATGTAATTGAAAACGAATACAAAAATCAACCCGGGTATTACAAACATTTGCAAATCGAACTGTTTAAAATAACGTCTGATCAAGCTTTTCTTCCGCTTTTCCTCCAGATGAGGAGCCTCCAGCGGTTTGTTTACTTCGACCTGCTGCAACAATGATCCCTCCGTTCCCCCTAATTTCTTTGTTGACTTGTCATTAAGATGACTATACCAGCAGTCTTTTGAAATTGTCAACACTATTTAAAATTTTTGCAGTTTTTGTTCTCTCTTGTAAGAAAAGGCATATCATAGGCATTAATGCCTGAATTTAGAATATTTTAATCTTTTCGGTTGACTTGGATGAATTTTCAGTTTAATTTAGTGACAAAGGCGGGCAATTTGTCGAAAGGGAGGTATAGATAACTAGTAAACTATATCCATCGCCTGTCTAATAAATGACAAGGGAGATTGTAAATGGCAACCTACTTACCTAAACAAAAATTTATACTGGTACTCTTTGCTTCCATTATCTTGGCAGCGCTTTCAATGGCATTTGTATCCAAGGCATCTGCCCATGGTTATGTTACCTCTCCAGAAAGCAGGGCAGCTCTTTGTGCAAAAGGCGTCAATAAAGACTGCGGAGCAATCGTATACGAGCCTCAAAGCCTTGAAGGACCAGGGAACTTCCCTTCTGCCGGCGTGCCGGATGGGAAGATTGCCAGTGCAGGCGGCGCTTTCCCTAAGCTTGACGAACAGTCTGCCGATCGCTGGTCTAAAGTAGCGATGAAGAGTGGTCAAAATACGTTTACATGGAAAATAACTGCAGCACATGCAACAGAGAAGTGGGATTACTATATTACGAAAGCAAATTGGGATCCTAACAAGCCCCTTAAGCGCTCGGACCTTGAGCTATTTTGCACGGTCAACGATGGCGGAAAAAGACCTCCGTTCGAATTAAGCCATACTTGTAAAGTGCCTGAGCGTTCTGGCTATCATGTAATCTTGGCTTACTGGGAAGTATTTGATACAGCGAATGCTTTTTACAATGTAATTGATGTTAACTTTGATGGATCAAACCCTGCTCCAAATCCAGAACCGGAAGTGCCAGTTGATCCAGAAAATCCAGGAGATGGCCCTGCGAACTGGAATGCTTCAACCGTTTATCTAAAAGGTGACAGAGTCACATACAACAATGCAGTCTATGAGGCGAAGTGGTGGACACAAAACGAAATACCGGGCAAAGCAGATGTCTGGTTGCTCGTTTCCGGCAGCACATCTAGCAGTACAGGAGTGGACACCGGCTTGTACGCTTGGGACAGCTCCAGAGCATATGTAAACGGGTAAACACCTGGAAGTACTCCAAAAGCGAACCCTATATGGGTGTCATCAAAACCTCTTTATGGTGCAGATGCACAACAATTAAAAGCAAGGCGCCGAGCTGGCGCCTTGCTTTTGTTATGGTCGGTTTGTTCTATCTATGACCTTTACGCAAACGGGCCTGCTGACCGAGATGCTCTCGTCTGTTGCCTGAAGAGAGCCGTCCTCTCGAATCTCTAATACATTCAAACTATTTGAATGTTCATTTGCGGCAAGAATGTGCTTTCCGTCCGGTGTAACTGCGAAGTTTCGCGGCCATTCTCCGCCGGAAGGCGTGATTCCGATGAGCTCTAATGTCCCATCCTCGCCAATGGCAAATGCTGCAATCGAGTGATGCCCGCGATTGGAGCCGTATAAAAAGGACCCGCAAGGTGCCACATGGATATCCGCACAGTAATTTTCGCCCGAAAACCCTTCAGGCAGCGTGCCGACCTTCTGAATGCATGCCATGTCGTCTTTTTCTTCGTTAAATCGGTAGACTATAATAGATGAATTCAGCTCATTTATTACATAGACGATCGGAAGGCTTGGGTGAAAGTCAAAATGCCGCGGCCCTGTCCCGCTACCATTGCTGACTTCTTTTATTGAAGTTAATTCGCCTTTTTCTTCGTTAAATTCATAGAGGTATAAACTGTCCATCCCCAAATCTGCCGCCATGTATTTATTGGTGCCCGGCACATTTCTGAGGGAATGCGGATGGGACTCCCGGCCGCGTGATTCCGCCTGTTTCGAATAATCCTTCACATCAGTGGCATCCCCGATTTTTCCGTCAGCGAGTAAGCGCTGGATAATCATGCTCCCTTCGCCGAAGTTTGCAGTGAACAGATATCCCGCCGGACTTGCCTCGATATAACAGGGAGCCCAGCCTTTAGCAGGCTGTCTGTTCTTTTCTGCCATGCTGAAATCTTCAAAACCGATCTGAAGGCTGACCGTTTCGCCTTCTTCTGTTTCACTGACGGCATACAACCAGTCCTCTGACGGGTGAATATCTAGGAATGATGGATTGGCAATCCCCGAGAAGGAAGCCCTTTCGGTGAATCTGCCGGTGGAGTCAAAATTATACCAATGGATCAGCTCTTCCTTTTCATCGCCATAACATCCGATAAAAATATCATATTGTTGATTTGCCAATTTGCCGCTCCTTTCCCAATAAGCCAAACTCAATAAATCGGAAGCACGTGGAAAAATACATTTGGTGAAGCCATGCGATAATAATAACTGCACCATCCGAGACCTGTGGAGTCCTCGATTCCCGGCGTAAAATACAGGCGTTCCTGTTCAAGTTCATCTATCTCTTCAATCCGTCCTTCAACATAATCCCGGATTCTCTCTTGAGCCGTGTCAAGCCGGTTTACGAGACCTCCGTAGCGGATGTCAATCACTTCCCAGCCGAATGGCTTATTGATTCGGAACCATTGATTTCTATGTGCATCACGCAGCGCCTTTACCCTTTTCGATATTTCCGGCAAATCTTTATCTGCAAGCTCAAGCAGCTTCTCCTTATCACCGGCGTCGTACTCCTGTTTCAATTTAAGGCCGATCTCCGCTTTTAAGGACAAGACGGCTGCCAATCTTTCAGGCACATCAAAAATAAAATCCAGTTCAGCCTCAGGGTTTCTAATTGACCGGATTTTCTCTTCCAAGCCGGCATAGTAAGCATCTACTTTCAGCCCATGAATATGCTTATCAAACAGACCGAGCAGCGGATCTTGCCAAAGAAGGAATTTGGAAGGATTCGTCTGCTCCTTATTGCCTTGTTCCACTCCCGGAGGTGTATCCAGTTCATTCAGCAGCAAGAAAGTCTGTTCGTCGATTCCTGTGCAAAACTTCACCCGTCTTTTCAACTTCTCTGGACTTACTTCCCTAGCATAGGTATGCTCGGCATATAGTTGGAGACCCAATAGTGCAGAGTAAAAATTGTTCTCGTAGCCGTCATCCCCCCACAATGTAACAAATACATCTTGGACTCCTTCTTCCTTGCACGCGGTCAAAGCGGCTTTGCTTGCAGCCAATGAAAGTCCGTAATTGGTCGCAAATGTATTCCACACCCAGATTCCGCCGGCAAAAGCAGGCGTACGGCCGAAGGCTTTATGCTTTTTTAAAATACTAGTATAGTGATCTTTATCTGATGAATTATATTGCCAATACATCAGATGAACATTTTTCGGTGTCTTGTCGATAATATGCTGTGGAATTTCCGTCTCCTTGCTGTACCGGTCTCCCGTATCAGAGGCAAGCTTGAGGAACATATCGCTCCACATCATCGCTTCGAGTCCCTTATCTTCACAAATATCCAGCACTTTTTGCAAATGCGTTGCCATCAGGTCAAACCGCGGTTTATACCCGTTTTTGTTCAAGAAAATGCCCCTGCCCACTTCCTCCGCTTCATCCATGCCAATGTGGATTTTTTTGCTTCGGAAAGGTTCGGAAGCAGCTTGGATCATATTGTTTAAAAATGTATATGTATCTTCACTTTCTAAAAGCAGAGCACCCCTCGTATCTTTATAGCGTGCTGCTGCACTCCATTTCAAAAATTCTTCCAAATGGGCAAGTGTCTGAATGCACGGAATCAGTTCAATCCCGAAAAGATCGGCATAATCATCCAAAGCCTTTAATTCCTCTTGACTATACCTTCCCCGCATATAGCCAAAATAGGGCTCGCCGTTCACTTCATACGTATCTTCCATATAGAGCATGGAGGCATTGAAACCCATCAGCGCTAACCTGCGGATGATATCCCGGAATGCCGGCAGCTTTGTAACTGCGTTCCTCGATAGATCAAACATTGGCCCGACAGTAGAAAACTGCGGTGATTCCGTCAGTTCAAATTCTTCTTCTCCGGCCTGCAGCTTCTCCGCCAAAAGGCCAAGCCCTCGGTAAAACTGAACTTTCTCCCCATAAGCGATCCTTGCTTTTCCATCCTTGTAAACAACATGGATTCCGTTTTCAGTCTGCCTGTCGACTTCTACGGGGATTCCGCTCTCAGAGATGGAGAAACCCGCCGTTTCGCGGAGTTCCTCTATCCCTTGTTTCAACTCGGTAATATTGCCTGTCAAATGAAGATTCAATTCAAAGTCCCCCTTATTCATAGTGTTAACCCTTTACTGATCCTGCAGTTGCGCCTTTTTCAAACGTATTTTGTGCCAACAGATAAAAGATCACAATTGGGATGACCGTCATTGTAATAGCTGCAGTCATCAGTCCATAATCCGTTCCATACTGAGAGCTCACCTGAGAGAGAAGCACGACAATTGGCCGTACGCTTTCATGCTCAACAAACACAAGAGAACTGAACAGATCATTATAGGACCATAGGAAAACGAACGTTGCTACCGTTCCGAATGCCGGTAAAGAGATCGGTAAAAATACCTTCGCAAACATTTTCCACCGGTTGCAGCCATCGATAACAGAAGCCTCTTCCAGCTCTCTCGGTATTGTGGCCATGTAGCCGCTGATTACCAAAATGGCAAATGGCAAATTACCGGCAGTTTGCGGGATGATCAGCCCCAGGTAGGTGTTGACCAAATCCAACTCGATCATCATTCTGTACACAGGCACGACGGTGGCAAATGCAGGGATCAGCAATGAAGCGATCAATGCGGTTTGCAGGAATGCCCTAAGTTTGAAGGTCATTCTGGCCATAACAAAAGCGGCCAGTCCCCCAAAGAAAAGAACAAGCAGCACGACTGATCCTGATATGATCAGGCTATTTAAATAGCTTTTTCCGATGTTGATTCTATCGAAGGCATTGATGTAGTTTTGAAATGTCGGGTCTGTCGGAATGCTAAACGTATTCGTGATAATATCGCGGGAAGGCTTGAACGAGTTCATAACCACCCATAAAAACGGAAAGATCGTGGAAACTGCCCAGATTGATAGAATGATATAAACGAATAACTTTCCGATTTTTGATTTAATCAAATACTTGGATTGAAACTTCTCCCAATACGTAAGTCTTTGTTGCCCTGATTCCATAGTGCTCACCACTCTTTAGCGTTAGTATGTGATTTCTTCCGATTTCAATAGTTTATTCGTCAAGAAAGCGAGGAGCAGGCCAATCACTACCATTAAAACTGCAAGTGTAGCTCCATAGCCAACGTTCGCATCGACGAATGCTTTTTGGTACATATAGGTTCCGAGCACTTCTGACGATCTGGCTGGTCCGCCCCTTGTAATGATGTAGACGAGCTCGAAAATTTTCAATGCCCCTGTTATTGCGAGGATTAGACAGGTTTTGATATCCCCGACAATTAGAGGAATTGTGATCCGGGTAAGTTTTTGAAAACCTGTGACACCTTCCAAATCCGCCGCTTCATAGAAGTCTTTCGGTATTTTACCAATCGCTGTCAGGAAAATAACGAAATAGAAGCCGACGTAACTCCAGATCGTCGGAATGGCAACCATATATAAGGAAGACTGCTCTGTCAACCATAGCACCCGCTCAAATCCGAAACGGACCAAGAGCTCATTCAACAAGCCATTTCTATAGTTGTAAATCAGTGTAAACAACAGACCGATTGCAGCTCCCGAAATAACGACTGGAAAGAAAAAAGATGTCCTAAAGAAACGGGCACCATGCTTAATGGAATCGACCATGACAGCCAATACAAGTGCGATTCCAACTTGAAATATTGCTACGTATAGCATGAGTTCAAGCGAGTTTAATGTTGCGCCCCTGGCAATTACGTCTGTGAAGAGTCTCTTATAATTATCCAGTCCCACAAATGTGGAATTGAAGAAACCGTCCGTTTTATAAAAACTCTGAAAGATGTTTTCAAAAAAAGGATAATATAAAAAGATCCCTGTGACCAAAACGGCCGGAGCCAAGAACAAAGTGATGATCAGTTTATCGCCTTTCATAGGAAGCTCCTTTTCTTACAGCTTATTAAGAGCTTGCATTGCCAGTCGGCAATGCAAGCTTCTCATTTTTCCGTCATTCCATCGCTGCTGCTTCTTCAAGAACCTGCTTTCCGTTCTTAGAACCGCTTACAATTTCAGGAACACTCGTTCTAATATGTGTAAATGCCTCTGGAGTGATGCGGTCATTGATCGGCAACTCCACTGCTGGTGCATCTGCAACCAACTTGTGCCCTGCCGCGATGTTCGGATCGACATCTTCCAATTCACCTTTAGCCGGGATCTGGCCTGTAGCCGCTGCCAGACGGAGAAGGTTTTTCTCTGAAGTCAAGAAGTTGAATAGTTTTACAGTTGCATCGCGTTTCTTCTCATCTTCGTATGCCTTTGTGCTGATAAACCAGCCTTGGGATGCCCCTCCGACCAATTCACCTGTTTCTCCGCCGTTCTTGTTCGGCATTGGTAAAACAGTTACATTATCAGCAATTCCCGCTTCCTTAATGCTGCCCCATGCCCATGAACCTTCAATCAGCATGGCAGCTTGCTCTTGCTGGAACAGATTCGCAGCCATTGAAAGGTCAATTGTTGCAGCATCTTTTGGGAACGCTCCCATTTCAGCGTGCTTAGCAATCAGATCCAATCCTTCTGCCCATGCCTGGTTCTGATCTTTCAATTCAGCACGGTAGTTCTTCATGCCTCCTGCAGCCAAAGCGTAATGCTCAACAACATAGTAGGAATCCTCAGTGGATGCCGCAAGTGGAATGATATCCGTTTTGGCAAACTCCTCAATTGCCTTTTCATACAGCTCCCATGTAGTAGGCAGCTCGATGTTGTTTTCCTCGAACAATTTCTTGTTTACAAAGATCGCTTCATAGAATCCAGTTTGTGGGGCAGCATAAATCTTTCCGTCTGCATTTCGCTGTTGTTCAAGCATAGAATTGTAGCCTGACAGGTCAACGCCTTCTGCATTCTCCAAGTCTATGACTTTACCTTCTTTAATGATGCCTTCTGCGTCTACCGTGTTGAAGTAGAACATTAGCTCCGGTTCATTATCAGACGAGAAATCTGTGTTGATTTTAGTCCTGATTGTTCCTGCATCGGCAGATTGGGACTCATTTGTTATTTTGACGCTTTTGTTTTCATCCTGGAACTCTTTCAGCAGTTCCTCGAATACTTCACCGGCAGGGTCTGTTCCGGCCATCGTTGTAACGACCTTAATATTAACCGTATCTTTCTTGTCCCCTTTTCCTCCCGAATCGCCGCCGCTTGATTCCTTTCCACCGCATGCTGCGATGACGAGTGTAAGGCTCAAAAATAGCGACAACAAACCAAACTTCCTTTTCATCTTGCTTCCCCCTCTTTTTTCAAAAAGTGATTGTACAGTTGTCTATACATACAATAGCGTACCGCCCACAAAAAAGTCAACTACTTATCGAAATATTTTGTCAAACTTCAAATCTACGAATAATGGTTTCCAGTCTGTTCGCAAACTCGTTTAATTGCTTCGCGCTTCCTTCCAGATTTTCCATCGTTGATTCGGTCTGTTGGATGATCCGGGATGATTCCTCTACACTTGTTGCAGACTGATGTGAAATGGAAGAAATGTTTTCAATCGCATAACGCATCGTTTTTGACTCCTGGCTTATATCGTCAATAGATGAGATGACTTTTTCGACTCTGCTCCGCATCTCTGTGAAGGTGAAATGGATGCCATCAAATGCTGTACCAGTGGTGATGACTTGGTCCGTTCCCATCTGGACTTGTCCATAGCTCTCCTTCAGTGATGCCGTCACCTCAGAAGCATCATGCTGTATGCTCTCTATGATTCTTTTAATATCGTGGACAGATTCTGTCACCCTTTGTGCAAGCTTTCCAACTTCAGCTGCCACAACAGCAAACCCTTTTCCCGAGTCTCCTGCTCTTGCCGCTTCGATTGCGGCATTTAACGAAAGCAAATTGGTTTGACTTGCGATCTCTTGGATAATCGCAGTCAAACTCGTAATCTTCTTCGTTTGCTCATTAAAATGCTCCACTTTTCCGACTGCACTGGAAACGGACTCGTTGATCTGTTTCATTTGTTCCACAGATTCTTCCATATACTGATGGCCTTTATTCGTTAAATTCATTACCTCGTCAGAAATGCGATTGATAGCCGCACCCTCGCCGTTTGTTATTTCAACCTTCTCATTCAGCTGATTCATAAAGGTTCGCAGATTGTCCGCCGAAGATACCTGTGACTCTGATCCAAGTGATAGCTGATTCAATACAACCGCCATATGGTCAGTATCTGTTTTTACGGTTTCAGCTGTTTCGGTTAAGGATTGGCTGCTCGTATGGACGATATCAGAGACAGAGGCAATTTCGAGAATAGCCGATCGGATGCTTTCTCTCATGGACGCTATCGATTCCTGTGCGGCGCTGATTTCATCCTTTCCATAAACCAGCCCCTCTTCTTTCCTAAGCTTGCCTTTCGCAATTTCCCTTGCCGTCGCCGTCACCTTGCCCAATGTCATTTTGATATTTTTGCTCAATATAAATGTGATTAAGATACTGATGGCAATCGAAATGATCAGGAAGATCACAATTATATTTATGCTTTGGTTCAGGCTTTTCTTGGCGCTTTCCATAATTTTGCTGTTTTTTTGTTCAATCAGTTTATTCATCTGGTCCGAAGAAACAACCGCACTTGTCGTGATATTATTGATTTTAGCCAAGCTCCGGTTGGCGCTTTGGATCTCTTTTGCTTCTACCGCAGGCAAAATTTCTGTTGTAAAGACGAGATCCATCCTTTCGTTATAGTACAGCAACGAATCGTAAAGCGTTTTCATTGTTTTGTCACCGGATATGATCGCCTCAACCTCTTTGGCTCTGATTGCGAAAAGCTCGTTTAACTTATCATATTCTTTCTTTGCCGCCTTTTGATTTTGTAAAATCAAATTGGCAGCCTCCATGTCCTTTGAGCGGAATAAATTCGTCATATCAGCAATACGTTGGGCCTTTTCCCTCTCAGACGACATCTCACTCAAATTGCCCTTGATCTGGGATGCCTGTTGATAGACGACTCCAATAGAAACCGCAAAAATTAAAATGATAATCGCAAAAGCAAGGCCGATTTTATAAGTAATTCCTACATTGTTCAGCTTGCTGAACAACATCCATCTACTTCTCTTGCCTTGTACCCTCGATCGTCCTTCTTTTCCCTCCTGAATTTTTTTCCGGGATCGAAGCCATCCCATAATTTTCACTCCTTCATCGTTTGATAGGTGAAAAATGATCCTGCTCATTTTTCTCCTTCCTTTGCTGTTGGGCAGAAGGCACCAGATCTTATTTACCATATTAGCACGCAATCCAACAAAATTGTATATATTTTTCAGAATTGAGCTTTTCTTCATTCTCTATGAGCCAATCATAGATTAATTGGCGATGTTGTCCCAAAAATCGTGGGCAGGTTTTTTTTCCTTTACCGAACTAGATTTTCTATACTTAATAATTTGGCACCCGAACTTTTTGACCACCAGTTGCCTGATTATACCTTTGAGATGCTGAGCAAGGGAATCACTTGCGGTCAATGCTTCTCTCTGGCGACCATTCTAGAGAATCGAACCATCCGCTGTAAAAGCTGCCATGGCTTTGAGCGTACAACGTCCGCTGTAGAAAGGAGCATCACGGAGTTCCGCCAGCTCTTCCCTGGGAAAAAGCTGACGACCGGTAAAATATTTGAGTGGTGTGGGGAAATGATAGCAAAAAGAATTGTCGCCAGGGTACTCGGGCGGCACTTCACAGCTGTCGGGACTGGCAAAAGCGCCTACTACATTGATAGAAACAGGTAGGGATCCACTCCCGCTCCCCCGCAAGCAACTAAAAGCATTTTTAGAGCAGAAAAGGATGCTCCTGTATCTGCACGACTCTTTGGCACCAGAACTTTTCTAATTTACATTTCTTCCGGTGCCTATCCACCCCTTTCGCACCTGAAACTTTCTCTTACAGCCTTCTTCCGGTGTCTATCGCCTCTTCACACCGGAAGAATAGAATTTTGCTCTTTTCACGTATCTAAGCATCTCCACGAAAACAGATTGGAAAAAATGCAGTACCCGTATTTAGGGAGGAATGAAGAGGCTGCGAACACGTCATATCCCCCAGTTACAAGGTCCCTTCTTTTCCCGTCGAAACTCTTTTATACTGTAGTTATGAGAATTATCGAGCGAGGAAAGAGGGGGATATAGGTTGAGGTTGGCGCATTTATTCATTCCGATTTTAAGCTGCGCGCTTTTAATCGGATGCCAGGCAAATCAGGATAAAGAATTACCTGCAGGCAAACCGATCAACACAGAGAAAGCGGACAAACCGAAAAAAACAGAATCCGCAGAGACCTCGTATAGTATAGTCGGGGAAGAAATAGAGCAAGAACCAGGAGGACTGCTTTTCAAAAAACACCTTGATGGCAAGGAACTCGCCGGAAAAGAAGAATATGAAACGGCGGCGGATGAGGCAGTGAATGAATACGTGAACAATATAGAGGCGAAGGATGCATCCGATTGGGATGCCGAAAGATGGGCAAGATCTCTCGTTACCAACTTGCGGTCGGACCATAGCGCCACAATTCAGCCGATTAAAGACTTCAGTGTCCTGTACGACAAGCTGAAGCTTCCGGACGGGCGTCTTTTGCAGGATGTTACAGAGGAAGAGCTAAATGAAAAGGCATACCCAGTCAATGTAGCGATTTTGCTGGATGCGAGCGGCAGCATGAAGGCAGATGTAGCTGGCGGCAATAAAATGGAGCTCGCGAAGTCTAGCTTAAAGAGATTCTCTGAAAGCCTGCCTGAAAATGTCCATGTTTCTTTATCTGTATTCGGGCATAAAGGAACAGGCTCTGATGCGGATAAAGGACTTTCATGCAGCAGTATTGAAACCGTATATCCTTTAAAATCATACAATCAAGACGAGTTTTCCTCCGCCATGAACCAGTTTCAAGCGAGCGGTTGGACCCCGCTTGCTGCAGCGATTCAAAAGGCTGAAAAAGATCTTACAACAACGGCTGAAAAAACGAAAAAAACATTTATCTACATCATCAGCGACGGAATTGAGACTTGTGACGGGAACCCGGTTGAAGCGGCAAAAAGCGCAAAAAAGTCTGTCACCGGACTCCAAATCAATATTATTGGATTTGATGTTGATGACGAAGCGAATCGCCAATTAAAGGAAGTGGCTAAGGAAGGCGGCGGAGAGTATTCTACTGCCCAAAGTAAGCAGCAGCTCGATGAATTGATCACGAAAACTTGGAGAGAAAACATCGGGGAGGTTACATGGATGTTCTGGGGTGTCCATAACCACAATGATATCAACTGGGCTTCTGTTGCGATGTCGAATAAGTTGAGGGATCTTCAAAATAATGAGATTACTGCAAGGAACAGGGAAAGTGAGCGAATGAACGCTGCCCTGAATCAGCTCTCTGAAGCAGGAATAATAGAGAATGAAGTAAAGACCAAAGTCCGTGATCTATTGTTCGAGAGGACAAATGCGATCAAAACATATGCTGATCAGCTCGTCAGCAAGAAGCATGAGGAAATCTTTGAAACGGCCGATCAATTAAGAGATATCATTGACAAAACAATGAGCGATCAAGCACAGTAAAAGGTCCGGATACAGGAAGTTTATCCTTCCTGTATCCGGACTCTGTCTTTGCTGAAAATGCTCTGTTAGCCTTGGATAATCCTCGAACTAACAAATATATTTTAATCAAAAGATCAATCAACCTGAACCTCTTCAACCGTCTGTTCAACCTCTTTACGAGTCATTTTCTCGCGTCCTTCTTTTAGTGCATTCAGCGTTTTATAGGCTAAAGCGAGCGGCAGGCGGCAGAAAAGCAGGATGCTTTTCTTTTTAAGCGACTTCATGTATTCATCAGCTTTGGCTAAGTTCTCCTCTGCGTAAGCGAAGAGTTCTTCTCGTCCCCAGCCATCGGGTATAAAGCTCACACCGCGTTCGACGAGATCTTCCGTCTGATTGCGCAAAATATTGACAGCCTGAAGACCGCGCCCGTAGCCAATCGCCAGTTCTCGGTCAGTCTTCTCTTCACCATATAGCTCCCAAAGATCTGAAAGCAAGACGCCAACCAATCCAGCTACATAATAAGTGTAGTCATCCAAATCTTCACGCGTATGAATTACCCAATTATCTTTCGCCCATTTCGCCATGCCGAATGCCATTTCACTGGCAGCGTCTGTTATGATCGGCAGCGCTTCTTCCGGACATGCCTGCAGCCATTCCTCCAGACGGAGAGTGACTTCTGGAAGCTGGATCTTCGTCCGCCCTAGTATCCTTGCATACTCTTCATTATTAAACGGCTGCTTAAACAGTTCGCTGATTTCCATTAATATGGAGTATTTCTCCTCATTGGCTAGTTCTTCATGGTCTTCAATCTCATCAATTGCACGAAATACCAAATAAGCGGAGGCAACCGAATGCTTTAGCTCCTTTTGCAGAAAAGTGATCGGGATATAAAATGTACGGCTCGTTTCTTTCAGCATGCGCATAGCGTCTTTAGGAAACCCACTCATTCTTCTTCCTTGCCTCCCTATTTAAATCTGATTCTATTCATTCATATTAATTCCATTTTACTACGATTCAGAGGTACGTACTATGTGGAAAGCAACAATTTAGCAAAACGGTCTATAAACAATCCGCCCGTTCACTCCATCATACCATATCTCCTAATTCCTGCTCGTACACCGGGCTTCTGTTTGTCCTCTTCTTTACTGCCAAATCGCTAATAATATGCCATTTCCGCCCGCCCATCCCTCACCTCTCCGTGCCCTATAAGAAAAAAAGATTGGGCATGCTAGGACTGATTTCACAAATATTTATCTCCTTATTCTTTCGCCAAATCGTTTGGCAGAAAATTATCCTTTACGAATTTGGTTAGATGACAAAAAACGATTGATAACGCATTGGACCGTGAATACTCCTTGAAGTCACTGAATTGCTGGACTCTGCGCCTGCATCACCCAACTTTCTTTTTACCCACTTAGGCGGATTTTTCTTTTATAAAAACAATAGCAGCCCCTCTCTAGTCCTGGTAACAGATGTATATTCATAGCGTTACCTACATATAGATAAGCGGGGGTAAATAGTTAATTAAAGGATGGGTGATACGATGGACAAGAAGCCGCCAAAAAACGACAGGCCCGTTAGTCAAAATGCCAAGCAAGATCAATTAGATCAATACCGTGTCCGAGACACTGGCAATCCTCTGACAACCCAAGAAGGTCGAAAAATATCAAACGACTCGGAAACATTAAAAGCCGGCGTGCGGGGGCCCTCCCTGCATGAGGATTATTGGTTTTTAGAGAAAATGTCTCATTTCAATCATGAAGAGATCCCGGAAAGGGTTGTACATGCCAGGGGATACGGGGCGTATGGAGAATTTGAGTGTTACCAATCGATGCAGCATGTGACGGAAGCTGGATTTTTACAGGAGGCCGGTAAAAAAACCCCCTTGATCGTCCGCTTCTCAACCGTACAAGGACCGAAAGGATCCTACGATACAGCAAGGGATTTGCGCTGTAAGGGTGTAAAATTCTATACGGAAGAAGGCAATTATGACCTTACGACCATTGCCATGCCGGTACTGATTATTCAAGACCCGATGAAGTTTCCCGATTCGATGCATGCGTACCAAAATAAGCAGGATGATGGCATCCCTACGGCGACCGGTGCCCATGACCGGTTCTGGGATTTTGTCGCCAGCAACCCCGAATCCCTTCATATGGTCACATGGATCATGTCTGACAGAGGAATCGTCAAAAATTATCGCATGATGGAATCATGGTCCATCAATACGTACCTTTTTGTGAATGCACAAGGAGTAGCGACGTTCGTCAGGTTTGTTTGGAAACCTCTCCTGGGCGCCCACTCTTTGCTTCAGGATGAGGCACTGAAAATCGGCGGAATTGATCCGGATTACCATCGCCGTGATCTGCGCGAGGCGATAGATTATGGCGCTTATCCTGAATATGAACTGGGCGTCCAGCTGATTCCACTGGAGGATGAATTCAAATTTGAATTTGATGTCCTCGACCCGGCAAAGTTTTGGCCGGAAGAGATTGTCCCTGTCCAAATCATCGGCAAGATGACATTAAATAGAAATGTTGATAATTATTTTGCGGAATTGGAACAGGTGGCATTCAACCCGGCAAACGTTGTTCCGGGGATCGGGTTCTCTAATGACCCCGTCCTGCAGGGAAGACTGCTCGCATACAGGGACACCCAGCAACATCGTCTTGGCAGCGCCAACTATGTCGATTTGCCGGTCAACCGTCCGATTTGCCCGTTCCATAACAATACCCGCCGAGGCTTTATGAGAGAGCGGATTGATGTGGATCAAGTGAACTATCGTAACAATTCTCTCGCAAACAATACACCTTACACAACGCCTCCTGCAGAGGGCGGCTATGTACACTACCCGAAGAAAGTGGAAGGCCATGTTATCCGGGGAAGAAGCAAGTCCTTTGATGACTTCTTCTCACAGCCGAGAATCTTTTGGAACAGCTTGACCCCTGTTGAAAAGCAACACACAATCGAAGCATTCAGCTACCAGCTCGGAAAAGTGAAAAGCAAACTCGTACGTCAGATGAATATCGACTTATTGGTAAATGTCGACCGGGATCTTGCGTGTACTGTTGCCGATAACATCGGTATCGAGCGGCCCACCGGAAACCATGTCCCCGTTTCAGCCAGCTATGCTTCATTGAGCCAGGCAAGCACACCTAAATATGCAGCTACCCAAAAGGTGGGCGTACTGATCGGCAATGGCTTTAATGGAACTGAGGTTGCTAATATACTTAACCATTTGCAGCAGAGCGGCGTTTTTGTCGTAATTGTAAGTGAAAGGCTTGGCATCGTGACCGGGTCTGATGGTACGACGCTGACAGTTGACCAAACATTCCTTACTGCGAGTCCATATCTCTTTGACTCACTTTATGTGGTCGGAGGTACGTTCCATAATAAAGATAGAGCGAATGCGGACATGACAGAATATGTCCATGTCGCCTATAAGCATTTCAAACCGATTGGCGTCGCTCCAACCGGAAAGTCTTTTATTATTGCTTCTGATAAAAACAATCTGGCCGGCGTCATCTTTGCCGAGAACAACCCGAATTTCGGTGCTGATTTCCTTTCCGCTATCGCGCAGCAGCGTTTCTGGGATCGAACATAGGACAATTTGTAGGGAAATAACAATGGTTATTTCCCTATGTCCTGTTAGAGGAGGGAAAATGGTTGGATGAAAATTGTATAAAAAAAGATTTATATGAACAGGGCCTGCCAGTCATTGAGGCGGATATTCCGTACGTACAGAGCATCCTGTTTACAGTTCAGTCGGCACAAGCCTCGCTTAAAAGATTTCCTGGCCTATTCGAAAAAGTGCCCATCACCATTTTTGATGAAAGGGTGAGGCTATGGCGGAACTCTCCTTTCTGACAGCTGCCGAACTTGCCCCCTTGCTTAAATCGAGGAAATTGTCCCCAGTCGAGTTGACGAAACACTATCTCCAGCGCATCGACACAATCGATCCTACCATCAATTCCTATATCACCCCTCTTCATGAACATGCAATCTCACAAGCAACAGTTGCGGAAAAAGACATCATGGCCGGCCGGTACAGAGGACCCCTGCATGGAATCCCGATTGGTATAAAGGACAACTATTTCACAAAGGGCATTCGGACGACCGCAGGCTCGAAGCTTTTTGCAAATTTCGTTCCCGGCAAATCATCGACTGCCGCAAAAAAATTATTGGCAGCAGGGGTTATCATGCTAGGCAAGCTCAACCTGCATGAGCTTGCCCTTGGTTCAACGGGAACGAACCCGTTTTTTGGCGATACACGAAATCCTTGGAACACACGCTATATGCCAGGCGGCTCAAGCAGCGGAAGCGGCGCTTCCCTGGCTGCTGGGCTCACTGTGCTGGCGACCGGGACGGACACTTTCGGTTCAATCCGCCTGCCTGCAGCAATGTGCGGTGTCTATGGTTTAAAACCGACTAACGGGCTCGTTAGCACTTATGGAATTTTCCCTTCAGCCTGGTCCATGGATACTGCCGGACCCATGGCGCGGTCAGTTGCCGATCTTGCCAGTATGCTTACCATCATGGCCGGTTTTGACCCAAAAGACCCGGCAAGTCTCCCTATTACCGTTCCTAATTACAGCAAAAGTCTGGGCAAAGGGATGAGAGGAATAAAAGTCGGAATCCCACAGTACTACCTTGAAGGTTTGGATAAGGATGTAGAGAAACTATTTGCAAATGCGATTGCCAATATGGGGCGTTTAGGAGCAGAGGTAAAAGAAATCAGCATACCTGAATTGTCGATGACCACTTTTTCAGGCTATGCGACTGTCGGAGGAGAATCATCCGCCTTCCATTATGATTGGCTGCAGGAGAAACCGGAGGAGTATGGTGCAGATATTCGTATTTCCCTTTTGGCCGGTGCTTTGACAAAGGCACCGCAATATGTCAAAGCTCAGCAAGCCCGCCGGAAAATGTCGGAAGCCGTTCGTAATGCCTTTACAGGTGTCGATATCATTCTCGCACCTGCCATTCCGTTCACCACTCCGGCATTCGCCCGGGCTTGGGTCGGTCAAAACCTTGAAGTCGTTAGGAGAAGCTTGCCATTTACCTCCCCTGTCAACTTGACCGGCATACCGAGCCTAACTGTACCGATGGGTTTGTGCTCAAACGGACTTCCTGTCGGCATGCAGCTGATCGGCAATCACCTTTCAGAAAAACTGTTGCTTCAGGCCGGCTATGCATGGGAAAGCATAAAACCGCTCAGTATCCGGATTGTGGATTGACGACTCAAAACCGAACTAGCTTTCTTTCAAACTACAAAGCCCGCTTACCGATGTTCTCAAGCGGGCTTTGATTCTTCTTAATCATGCTTTGTCCAGGCTTATCCATAAAGATGGAAGAGACTGTAACAGTAAACAGTTTTCACCGCTCACTGGACAGCCCGCTTTAGGTAAAATCAGTTTTTCTCTGTTAATGCTTGGTGTGCCAGCAGAAGGGAACCGGTGATTCCCGCGTCATCTCCGAGGCCCGGACTCACAATATATTCTGGGAGATCCGGCAAAGTAACATAGCCATTCAACAGCTCGGGCAAATGCTTATAAATGCTGGCGAAGACCTGCTTCTGGTTCATGACGCCGCCGCCAAGGATAATTTTTTTCGGAGAAATGATCAAGATGTACTGCATGAGTGCCTGGGCAATATAATAGCCTTCCATCTCCCACACTTCCTGCCGGTCCACTAAATCAAATCCTTTTGCTCCCCACCGTTCTTCAATCGCGGGACCTGCCGCCAGTCCTTCCAAGCAGTCTCCATGATAAGGGCATTTCCCTTGATATTCATCCTGAGGATGCCTCCTCACAAGGATGTGGCCCATTTCCGGATGTGACAGGCCTTGCAGCAGATTTCCCTGTACAACCGCCCCTGCTCCGACACCAGTTCCCACTGTAATGTACAAACAGCTGTCCAGCCCTTTCGCTGCGCCGTGGACGGATTCTCCTAAGGCAGCCGCGTTCACATCGGTATTGAAACCGATCGGCACCTGAAAAGCGTCCTTCATCGCTTGGACAAACGGATAATCCTTCCATGGCAGTTTCGGTGTGGACGTGATGTTTCCATAGGTCGGACTTTCGTGATTCACATCAATGGGGCCAAATGAACCGATTCCAATCGCATCCAGCTCATGCTGTTTAAAAAAAGCGATAACCTCTGCCATCGTCTCTTCCGGCACCGTAGTTGGAATCTTGATCCGGTCTTTAATACGGCCTTTTTCGTCCCCTACCGCACAAACGAACTTTGTTCCTCCAGCTTCAATTGCGCCTAACATACCAATCCCCTCCGTATCGTCTTAACGCCCCATTCGAAACACAGACAAAAAGCCAAGTGAAAGAGCTTTATGATGTTCAACATCAACAGGCCCTAATCACTCGGCGTCTATGAACCTAACGGGACCTCTTTGTCTTATTCATGTGAAACAATCAATTCAGCCTTGCCTTCTAATGAAAATTGGCGAATCCCATGAGGAAGGATCAAGTTGGTTCCTTTGGCGATGTCGAACTTGTTTCCGTCGGTTGTGAGAACAGCTTTCCCCTCCAGCACACTTACTTGCAAGAAGTTGCTCTCCATTTTGCAATCGGCATGACCATTCAATTCCCAGTGGATAACGGTAAAATACTGCTCTTCCACCAATTTCTTTTCAATAAGGCCGCCATTCACCTTTTCAGCCTGTTCCACTTTTGCATCCTGATGAGGAACCGTTGACACTTGCTTTGATCTTTCAAGATGCAGCTCGCGTTTCTCACCGGCATCGTTTACCCGGTCGTAATCATAAACACGGTAGGTAATATCTGAACTTTGTTGTGTTTCAAGGATGACAATCCCTTTCCCGATTGCGTGGATGGTACCGCTTGGCACATAGACAAAGTCACCGGCCTTCACCTCCACACGGCGGAGAAGCTTGTCCCACTCGCCTTGATCAATCATCTCTGCCAATTGATCCTTTGTCTCGGCGTAATGGCCCAGCACAAGCTCTGCCCCTTCTTCCGCGCTGACTACATACCAGCACTCAGTCTTGCCATATGGAACACCTTCCACTTCCCTGGCAAAATGGTCATCCGGATGGACCTGGACGGATAGATCATCGGCAGCATCCAAAATTTTTACGAGCAATGGATATTCCCCTTGCTCATTGGACCGCTTATTAAACAGTTCTTTATGATCATTCCAGGCATCAGCTAATGTTTTTCCCTTCAGCGGGCCATTTGTGATAGTGCTTGGGCCGTGAGGATGGGCTGAAATTACCCATGCTTCGCCAGTCTTGTCATTCGGAATCTGATAATCAAACTCTGTTCTAAGCTTTTGCCCTCCCCAAATTCTTTCTTGGAAAACAGGCTGCAAAAAAATTGGTTCGTTGTTATACATAATTACCCTCCAACACGTAAGAATTGCATGAAACTTCTTTTAGCGATTTACCGTCACCGTCGTAAAAACAAACTTATCATAGTGGTGGCGCGAGAAAGAATATTCAAATGGGATACCCGTAATTAAAAAGGCTACTTGTTCCACTTCCAATATTGGATCATCTGCTTTACACCCTAAATATTTCTGATCAAGCTCGTTCGACTTGGAAGCTCTGATTTTACGATGTGCACCACCCATTTTAAGCTCGAGATTTTCTTTTATATGCTTGTAAATGGATGTTTGCAGTACCTGCTCATTAATGCCTGGAATCAAGTTGGCAGGCATGTATGTTTCTTCAATAACATACGGCTCCTTATTTACTATCCGCAGCCGGATGATATGATACACAGGGGTATCCAGGTCGATCCTGAGCTGCTTTGCAACCGCCTCTGACGGAAATTGAATCTCAAATGTGATGACTTTGCTCGTTATTTCTTGCCCTTTTGCTAAATTGGATAACCCGATATTTTCCTCACTGATAATATTTACTTTATCATCATCCATCGGAGGTTTAATAATAAACGTGCCATGCCCCCTCTTCCGGTAGAGCAAACCTTCCATTACGAGTATATCTAAAGCCCTTTTCAATGTCACACGGCTGCATTCAAATTCCTTCGCAAGGGTGTACTCATCAGGAATGGGTTGATCCTGTGGATAGTAATCACTTTTCACTCTTTGTCTCATTTCGTTCGATATTACTTCATACTTATTCATTAAAAACACCTTCCCCATCATTTGAGCAATCCTTTTACAATCGGAAACGAGTCTGTCGGCATTTTACAACAAGAAGGCTCTTATCCCCATTATAAAGTTTATTTATAAAAACACCATACAAATCTTAGTCTTCCTTTTCAATCAACTACCATTTGGCTTATAGTTTTTAAACAAAAGACTATACTTTATTTGATATATACTTGAACTCTTAATCACTTAACGGTATATATATAGTATATTCCTTACAAAAGGGTGGGCATTTTGAAAAAATTGATTATACTTTTTATTGACCGTGTTTCTCAATATTCAATCGCAAGCTTTTATTTCTGGGTTTATATGATAAGAGGCGGGGTCATCTATGGATTTGTACCGGCGGCCATTGGCTTGATAAAAAGTGTAGAGTCCATTCAAAGTGACGATGATCAATTCATCCGAACGGTATTTCATCGGTCTTATCAACAGAATCGCCAATACAAAGGGCTCTCCTTCTTATTGTTCCTTTTTGCCGGTCTCTCTCTCATGAGCGTCTACCCTCGGCTCTACAACCAATATCCTTTTTTGGCTCTCCTGCAAATGCCTCTTCTGATTTGGACTGCAGTTATTTTGGTTTTTACCATCTATAGTGCTTACTTTCTAGCAATGGATAAAAAAAGCGGGCATGAGGCAAAGTGGATTTATGCCTTGGCGTTTGATACTTCCATCCGCCATCCTTTACGAAGCGTGCTTGTTTTTGTCATGATTGTTGCCATCAGCCTGCTCGCCAAGCTTAATTTCGTCGCTTTTATCTTTCTTTCCCCGCCACTCTTTATCATTGCGACGAAGAGATTAATCTATATTCCCCAAGTGTTGTACAAATAGAAACTGCTTAGAGGAGAAACATTTCTCTTCTAAGCAGTTTTTTTGTTTCCTCTAAATCCAACTAAAACGGAAAGTTATTTTACTGAGCCAGAAACACCGTTATAGATATATTTCTGCAAGGCGAGAAAGACGATTAAAATCGGTGTGATTACAATAATGACACCCGCAAGGATGACAGGCCAGTCCGTTCCGTATGGTCCTTTGAAAGCGAACAGTGCAGTTGAAATCACCTTCAGTTCAGGCGACGGCATATACAGGAATGGATTATAGAAATCATTGTAGATGCCCACCCCGCTGATGATCAGGATTGTAATCATCGGTGCCTTCAGTAGAGGCAGAATAATTTTGCGGTAAATCTGGAAGTAGGAGGCGCCTTCTATGATCGCCGCTTCATCCAAAGACACCGAAATATTATTCAGGTATTGGAGGAAGATATAAACTGCGATAACATCCGTGCCCAAGTTGAGCAGAATGACCGACCAAATCGTATTGAAAAGCCCCATGCCATTGATAATCTGGAACGTCGCTACCTGTGTCGTGATGCCAGGAATCAAAGTAGCCAACAAGAATAGCCCCAAAATCACTTTTTTCATTTTAAATTCAAATCGGTTCAGCACGTATGCAATCATCGTGCCCAGCAATAGCTTACCCGCTATCGATATGACGAAGATTAGGACTGTATTTTTGAATCCTGTAACCATTTGCCCTTCAACAAAGGCCCTCGTATAATTTTCGAAGGTAAAATTTTGCGGCCAGGCCAGAACCCCTGTAGTCAAGAACTCTTGTTTCGTCTTAAATGAGCCAAAGAAAACGACAAGGATAGGAAGGAGTGCAACCGCTGCGCCAATTGCTAAACTTCCATATTTGATAATTCTGCCGAGCAGCTTCTTTAAGGTGATGGTTACATCTTTTTCAGGTTGCGCAGGCTTTGCTCCACTAACATTGGTTGCCATCTTAATGTCCTCCCCTCTCTCTTGTAATAAATCTTTGGATCACTGTGACGATGATGACAATGACCAATAAGATGACGGCCATGGCGGAGGCCAATCCTACCTTGCTGAACTTGAAGGCCGTATCAATCGTTTGAATGACGAACGTATTCGTTCCATTCGAACCGCCTGTCATGATATACGGAATCTCAAACACGCTTAGTGAGCCGCTGATTCCCAAAATAACATTCAGGAAGAAGATTTCTTTAATGCTCGGCATGATGATGTATCTGAATTGCTGGAACTTGTTTGCCCCATCAATTTCCGCAGCTTCATAAATCTGAGTATCAATAGATTGCATAGCCCCTAAGAAAACGATGAAGCCGAATCCGGTATAGCGCCATACTGATGTAAAGGCCAATGAGAAGTTATTGAATGAACGGTCTCCAAGCCATAGGCGTATTTGATCTTCCATTCCAAAAAAGGTCAGGGCCGTATCCAGCGTGCCGCCGCCTTTAAAGAAATACAAGAAGATAAAACCGATCGCTACCCCGTTCAAAAGATACGGGAAGAATAAAATCCCTTTCCAGAAGTTCGCAAATCTCACTTTGAAGGTAAGAATGGTAGCAAAGTACAAAGCGATGGCCAATTGGAAAAACGTAGCCAAAAAGTAATAAAGACTGACTTTGAATACTGAAAAGTAATTCGGATTCGTGAACACTTTAATATAGTTATCCAATCCTACATTTTTGCTTGTGGGACTGGTTCCATTCCAATCCGTAAAACTGTACTGCAGCATTTTTACAAGCGGATAATATGAAAATAGCAGCAATAAAAATATCGGGATAGCAGAAAATAAAAAAATGATCAATCGCCGCTGTGCCTTATAGCTCATATCGAATTTACGCATCGTTTCTACTCCTCTTATTTCATTAGCTGGCTCTAATTAAATAAGAACTGTTTCCGTTCTACTTATATTTAGAGGAAATAGGGTGTTTACCAGCAATCACTGTAAACACCCCAGCTTGAAATTGATTACTCGCCTACTTCTTTTATTGCGTTGGCCCATCTGGTGTTCAGGTCGTCCATAATATCATTGAAGGATTCCTTCGTATTGCCTTTTGCAGCGTCAATAATTCGTTGCTTGACAGCATCTGTCGTATCAAGCCCTACTTCGGAAGTGTTATTGATGTTGGCCAATAGCGACTCTTTTCCTGCTGGAGCCGGATTGGCCTCGATGAACTTCACGCCGGCATCTTCCATTGATTTCAGAGGTGCAGGCAGTTCCTTTCCTACTAGAGGAGAGATCGCTCCATTTTCAGCGGAAAAATCAGATTCGTTGACAAACCAGTCCAAGAAAGTACGTGCAGCTTCTTTGTGTTTGCTGTTTACGTTGATTCCCAGGTTGTAGTCTCCGCCAATTGCGGCATATTGCTCACCGTCTTCTGCTGTGATCGGGAAGGCTGCAAATTGGATGTCATCCGGATTCTCTGCTAACGCTTGTACCTGTTCAATCGCCCAGCTGCCGAGAACCATAACAGCGATTTTCCCATCAGCCAAGTCCTGCTTGGATTGCTCCCAGTCTGTTGTAGATGGGTCTGCCTCTGTTAAGCCGTCTTTCACCGCGTCATACAACACCTTGTACGTTGTATTCATGACTTTTCCGTCAGCGAATGGCTCTTTGTCAGCAACAATCTTGTTTGTGATATCCGGGTCGCCAGATGCACCGGTACGAACATTATCCCAGGCAGTCAGAGCCCAGCCGGAAGCATAGTTCGTATACAAAGGAATGACATCCGGATTTTTTTCTTTAACCTTTTCAAGAGCAGCAATAAAGTCTTTAGGGTTTGTCGGAATCTTGTCAATCCCTGCTTCTTTGAATGGTTTCATATTAACGAGCATGCCAGAAGTGTTGACCATAATTGGTACACCGTAAGCAACACCATCATAAGCACGGTCATTCAATAACATGTATTTCTTAGACAGCTCGTCCAGATTTCCCAGCGGCTCCAAGAAATTCGCATTGTCTTCAGGCTTGATCGTAGTTGGGATCATAAACACATCGCCATAGTCTTTGGAATTCATACGGATTTGCATTTTTGTTACGTAATCTGTAATGGTTTCCACTTTCACGTTGATATCCGGATGTTTTTCATTGAAAGCTGAAATGTACTCATCCCACTTTCCATTACCGGCCCAATCTGTTCTATGGTTGATAAATGTGATGGTTTCCTTGCCCTCTGAGTCTTTGCCGGCATCCTTTCCCGACTTTTCAGAGCTACCGCTGCATCCTGCCAATGCAAGGGCCAGAGCACTTGCCATGACGCCTATACGGAATAACTTCTTCATTTTGCTTCCCTCCAAAGGTAATATTCAGCAAACGTTTACAGAGTTCATTTTAGCACCGCTTTTTGAATTTGTATAGTCTTTTATTCTTAAAAAATATACTTGACTAAAAAAATACATAGTGAACCTTTACCATTTGTCAACTTACTTTATGAAACCTATACACAAACTGGTTAGCGGATGCTGCTAAAATAACGGTGAACCACCTTTTCTGCCGGTTTCCCATAGACGGCATAATCCTGATCATCCGGCGCCTTTTCAATCGGATAAAGATGCGCCTTCCAATCCCATAATCCAAAGCCTCTAACCCAATCCCGCTTGCTCGTTGCTCGGAACATCTCTTCGTACCATGCCGCTTGAACCTGGGCGTCCGGCCTTCCTCTTAACGTCCAGTCATTCGGCAGCATCTCGCCGCCCTCCCAGCTTGGACAGCCGACTTCACAGAAAAAGAATGGTTTATTGTGGGTGCGGATCACTTTCTCAATTCGGTCCAGCTGTACTTCCCATTGATCAATCGGATAATAGCCACTGGAAGAAATAACATCCACTGCGTCCCACCATTTCAGGACATCCTCCTGGTACTTATCGCAATTATAAGTTACCAAACCGCTGTATACTTGGCGCACTTCGTCTATCAAATAGCGCCACTCCTGCTCCCGCCGATCGGCATTAACCATTTCACAGCCGACAACCAGCATGATACAGTTTGTCTCTTCGGCAAGCTTTGCATAATGAAGGATATATTCATTATAAGAAGCAAACCATTCAGACCACTTCGGTTCGCATGGCACATCGGTGTCAAAGAAATTGATGTGTGCCCGCCACGTCCCGTCGGATACATTCACCATCGGTTTTAGGATGACAGACAAACCCAAAGACTTAGCAAACTCTGCCATCTCGATGACTTCCTCATCGCTTACCACATCCTTGTGGTCCCTCCAGTTAATCGTTGTCGCTTGTGGATGATCTTGTTCTGCCACCACAGTTAAAATGACATGGTCAAGGCCGCATCTCTCTTTAGCCAGCCTTAAAGATTCTTTCGCTCTCGGGTCCCTCCACTCTCCCCGCTTGCTCATAAAGCCAAAACTGGCACCCTTAATGAATTCCATTGCTCTCTCCCATCCCTTGTTCTAACATTTTTATCACAAAGTAATACATATATTATTGAAATGTATATACTTTTGCTGTAAATTAATTATATCTTCCGGGGCTAGTTTCGTAAACTAATAGTTGAAAGAATGTGAATAAATGGATAACAAACGCGAGTATTATCGAAAAATGCTCTACTTTACGGTCCCCATTACGATCCAGCTGCTCATCACTTCCAGTTTAAATATGGTCGACTCCGTCATGGTCGGTCGTTTGGGTGTTGACAGCATTGCCGCAGTGGGTGTCAGCAATAAGTTTACGCAAATTCTCATTATCATTCTTCAAGGATTTGCAAGCGGTGCCACTATTTTTTGTGCACAATACTGGGGAACAAAAAACAAAAAGGGGATCAGCAGATCTGTTATTTATGTGACCGTTGTAGCCTCTCTATTCTCCCTTCTTTTCACGCTAATCACCCAGTTCTTTTCGTTTCAGATTATCGGTATCTTTTCTTCCGATTTGAACGTGAAGCAAATCGGGAGTGAATTCCTGAAGATTATCGGCTATACGTATATCTTCACTGCCTTATCGATGATTTTCGTTGTCGCCTTAAAAACGACAGGTGAAGTGCGGAGACCGACCTTCTATAGCGTGCTCGCACTAGCGGTCAATACACTCTTAAACTATTGCCTGATTTACGGGAATTTCGGCGCCCCTGCTTTAGGCGTTGAAGGGGCAGCGATTGCCACACTGATTGCCCGTGTTCTGCAGACTGGGCTTCTTCTTCAGCTGCTAATCAAAAAGGGGTTCATCTCGTGGAAGATCCTGAAGGAAAATACCGATGTGTTCCGCAGCAATCTCAGCAGGGATTATTTTAAAATCACATTTCCATCGATTGTGAATCATGCAACCTGGGGTGTGGGCGACACGATGTTTTTCTGGCTGTATGCCTCGATGGGAACCGGACAAACCGCTGCCATTTCACTGATTGATCCGATCATCTTTATCTTTACTTGCGTCTTTTCAGGAATCAGTGATGCTTCAGCCGTAATGATTGGCAATGAAATTGGCGCCAATCAAAAATCGAAGGCATTCCAATATGCGAAGCAGTATCTAAAAATCACCATAGTTCTTTCCATCGTTACAGGTATATTGATCTTTGTCTCGATGCCGTTCGTGTTGTCTCTCTATAACATCACGAGCAATGTCGAACAGCTTGTCAATCAGCTCATTTTTGTCTATCTCTTATTCTCAATCGCCAAAAATATTAACTATATAAATAATGTTGGCATCCTGAGGGCCGGAGGGGACACGAAGTATGTCATGTGGCTCGATACGCTTGGGGTTTGGCTATGGGGGCTGCCGCTTGCCGCTCTTGCCGTTTATCTGCATTTCCCATTATTCGCCGTCTATGCCCTTGCGAACTCGCATGATATCATCCGTGCTGTTCTAGGAGTGAAAAGAACACTGACGAAAAAGTGGATCCGCAATATTGTCGAGGAAAAAAAGGAGGTTGTCCCGCTATGAACAAACAAGAGTTTTTGCAGGAATTGAAAGAGGTCATTTTGCCCTTTTGGATAAAGCTGCTGGATGAAGAAAACGGCGGATCTTACGGGAAGGTAGACTATCACTTAACCGTGCACCCGGAAAGCCCGAAAGGCGGGGTCGTCGGCGCACGTCATTTATGGGGTTACTCCGGCGCCTATCTGCTGACCAAAGAGGAAAGATACTTACAAGCAGCTGAACATTCCTACCAGTTTTTAATCTGCTCCCTTTGGGATGAGAAAAATGGCGGAATCTACTGGCTTGTGGACTTTAAAGGAAACCCGCTGCTGAATGCCAAACATATTTATGCCCAAAGCTTTGCCCTTTACGGGTTGAGTGAATTTGCGAAAGCATCGCAAGATCCCGAGGCAAAGAGGCGGGCAATTGATATTTTCCACTTGATAGAAGACAAATGCTACGCTGCCGAATTAGGCGGGTATATGGAAGAGTTCACGGTCGATTGGCAGCCAAAGGACAATGAGCTGCTGAATGAAGGACCTGGAACGGTTTTTACAACGAACAGCCATCTTCATCTATTGGAGGCGTATACGAACCTGTACAGCATTTGGCCGGATGCAGATTTGCTGAAGAGGATTGAGCACCTACTTGATCTATTTTCGAAAAAAATCTATCATCATCAGGAGCATTTTTGCCAAACGGCGTTTAGTGCCGACTGGAAGCCGCTGAGGGACTCATTCTCTTATGGGCATGATATAGAAACAAGCTGGTTGTTGACGGAAGCACTGCAAGTAACCGGGTTGGACCGGCCCGATATTGTGGAAATGAACAAAAGGATGGCGTATAAGGTTGCCAATGAAGGAATTGACAAAGACGGCTCCATTTATGATGCAAAAGCAGATGGAGTTGTACGAAAGACAAGGGTCTGGTGGGCACAGGCAGAAGCGGTCGTTGGTTTCTATAATGCATACCAATTAACGGAAGATGAAAACTTTATCCGCCTCAGCGAGAGGGTATGGACCTATATCCAAGAGAAATTCCATGATCCTCGCCCGAATGGAGAATGGTATTCCCGGATCGATAAGGAGGGGGAAGTCATTTCATCGCTGCGTAATCCCGATCATCTGACCCCGGAAAACATAGCCGACCCTTGGAAGGGATTCTATCACAATGGCAGAATGTGCTATGAAATGATTAAAAGACTGCCGAAATAACCGGCGGCCGTAACGAAAAGTCCCTGCAGCGATTTGCTGCAGGGACTTTTCGTTACTCATCATAGTTAAGCTGATGATTGTAAACAGCTCCGATAAGGTTTGCGTCGTTTTGGAATTTGCAGATTTCAATTTCGGGAATAAACGGGGCAATCTCCACTTGCTTGACAATCTCCTTAAGATTCCGCTGCAATTCCGGAATCAAATCAGGCCGGCTCGATATCCCTCCGCCGATAATGATTTTCTCAGGGTCAAAGCTGTATTGAAGATTGTAAATTCCTTGCGCCAAATAACGGTGGAACTTTCCCACTTCCTCCTTCGCAGTCGGATCTCCTTGCTCAGCCCGATCAAACACATCCTTGCCGCTCACTTCATTTTCAGGAAGGTTCATTCTTTCAGCATAACGTCTTGCCATATGAACAGGAGTCCCTAAACTGCTGAACGTTCCTTCATCGGTCAAAAGCATATAGCCGAATTCACCGCCAAACAAATGCTTCCCGTGATGAATTTTCCCGTCTACAATGAAAGCTCCGCCAATCCCTGAACCAACAACGACAAAGATGACGTTTTTCAGCCCGCTCGCGGCTCCTTTCCAGACCTCCGCCAGTCCAGCGCAGTTGGCGTCGTTTTCCATTGAAACTGGACAGCCAAACAGTTTTGTAAGCTCTGAGGTAATCGGAAAATGGTGGATATATGGGATGGCACTGGCCCCTTCGACAATACCCGTTGCCTGGTTCACAGCCCCCGGGGAACTGATGGCAACCCCGTCAATTTCATACTTCGAAGCGAAATCCTCTTTTATCTTCAGCAGCTGCTTCTTCATCTCCGTCCATGTTGCCGGCGTTGCAAACGCCCCTTTATCTTCGAGCTTCTCCTGATGCCAGACTCCATATTTTACTGATGATCCGCCGATGTCAAATACAACTAATGACATGATGTAGCCACCCCTTGAACCTTGAATTTGAAAAAACACCTACCCTGCAAGGACTTGACGAACAGGTCCTCACAAAATAGGTGCTGTTGTGGACAATTGCTTCCGTTTTACTTTATAGCATTGTTTTCAGCCACTTCTTTGATCCAATAACCTGATTTCTTGATTGTTTTAATTTGTGTATGAATTTCATTGGAAATGAAGCCATAGCGGTTGCGATATGCGTTTTTCCATGACCAGCAATCAATCGGAGTCCAAAGATGGTATCCAAAGCAGTTGGAACCTTCTTCAATTCCTTTGTGCAGCCACTCCAAATGCTCCTGAATGAAATCGATCCGGTAATCATCCTCAATCATGCCATTATCGTTCAGGAAACGCTCTTCGCGTGAAACGCCCATCCCATTTTCGGAAACGAACCATTCAATATTTTTATAGTTGTCACGGATGTTGAGGGCAATATCATAGATTGCCTGTGGATAAATCTCCCATCCCTTGTCAACATTCATCCTGCGGCCCGGCATGTCATAGTTGTCGTAATAACGGTCTGGCATCCAATTGGCTGTACTGTTCGGTGAAATATCTGGTGCTTTGACACGGGACGGATGGTAGAAGTTGACGCCCAATGTATCAATCGTATTCTCTTTAATGATTGCCAGTTCTTCCTCTGTTGAATTCCAAATTACTTTGTCTTTCGTGAGAAGTTCAACAAGCTCCGCCGGGAATTCACCATTAACCGCGACATTTAAGAACATTTCGTTGCGCCATAGGTCGGCAATTTTGCCTGCTCTAACATCCTCTTCGCTGTCACTTGCAGGATAAGAAGGAGTTAAGTTCAGGATGGTCCCGATTTTCGCTCCCTTCTTTTGCATATCCATCTCCCGGAAAGCTTTGATCGCCTTCGCAGAAGCAAGATTGAGGTTATATGCTACTTGTACAGCTTTCTTTCCGTCAACAATTTTTGGGTAATGGAATTCGTATAAATATTGGCCGTCGACAATCACCATCGGCTCGTTGAACGTAAACCAGTGCTTGACGCGGTCCCCAAATAACTCGAAGCATTTGCCGGCAAACTTCGCAAACAGGTCGACGACATGTTTCGATTCCCAGCCGCCGTATTTTTGGTACAACTCGACCGGCAAGTCAAAATGATGCAGTGCCATAACTGGAGTGATTCCCTGCTTGATAAATTCATCAATGATCGCATTATAATAACGGACGCCATCTTCATTGACAGAAGCCGTCTCAAAATCATCGATTAATCTTGTCCATTGAATGGATGTCCTTATCGAATTGAGACCGATCTCCTTCATCAATCGGATGTCTTCTACATAGCTGTTATAAAAATTCGAAGCAGTATCCGGTCCTACTTGGCTGTAAAATTCTTCCGGTTCAATCTCATACCAATAATCAAATACATTGGCGTGCTTTTTATTGAAACGCCCTTCGCTTTGGGGGCCGGACGTTGCGGCTCCCCACCAAAAATTTTCTGGAAACTTTTTCATGATTGCATCTCCTATTACGCTTTATCGATTGCTTGTAAATAAAACAATTTGCTGTTGTAATCTTTGACTTTCTCTTTCGCCCAATATTCATCGGCTCTTCCGGTGAAGTTTTCGCCAAATAATAAGCCGATTTGCATGAGATCATCACCAAATCTTACGCCGTTCCCATTGATTTGATATTGCATTTCCTCAGCCAAGCCTTTCAATAATAAACGTTCATATGGACGGTTCGGCTTTGAAAGAACTTCATAATAGCCGACAATCGCCTCTGTCCGATCCTTAGAAACGACCATCCACGCTGTCTCATTCCCATCGAACGGACTCTTCAGGCGAATAAATATGCCTTGCTGGATGAGAGAACGATACTCTTTGAAAAAGGCGACGTTCTTCTTGATCTGTTCTTTTTCCTCATTTGACAGGAGTGTAATGTCCAGTTCATAACCGAACGTACCGAAATAGGCGACATTTGCCCGCATTTCCATGCTTGTCGTTCTACCGACCTGATGGTTGGGAACAGCGGATACATGGCTGCCGATGCTGGACAATGGGTAGACCATTGACGTGCCATACTGGATTTTCAGGCGTTCCACCGCATCGGTATCATCGCTTGCCCATGCTTGCGGCGCATAATACAGCATACCCGGGTCAAAGCGTCCGCCGCCTCCGGCACATGATTCAAACAAAATATGCGGATACTTTTCTATCAATCTCTCATAAAGGGAGTAAACACCCAATATATAGCGGTGCCAAATCTCACCCTGCTGATCTGCCGGCAGTGCTGCGGAAAAGGCTTCTGAAATATAACGGTTCATATCCCATTTAATATAGTCAATTTGGCATTCTGATAGAATCTCATCCATTTGCTGATAGATGTTCTCGACAACCTCTTCACGGGAAAAATCCAACACAAATTGGTTGCGGCCGTGTGAAAGTCTTTTGCCTGGAACTTGGATCAGCCAATCGGGATGTTTTTCAAAAAGGGCGGTATCCTTGCACATCATCTCCGGTTCAAACCAAAGCCCGAACTTCAGCCCCAGCTGATGAATTTTATCGGATAAGCCTTTCATTCCGTTCGGCAGTTTTTCCGTATTTACAAACCAGTCACCTAAAGAAGAAGTATCGTCCTGGCGATCTCCGAACCAGCCGTCGTCCAAGACGAATAATTCCATTCCCAGCTCTGCACCTGTCCGGGCGATTTCGACGACTTTCTCTTCATTAAAGCTGAAGTAGGTCGCTTCCCAGTTATTAATCAGGATCGGCCGCTCTTTATCGCGCCATTCTCCTCTTGCCAAACGGTTCCTGTATAAGCTGTGGAATGCCTGGCTCATCCCATTCAAGCCATCCTCCGAATAAACAAGCACAGCTTCCGGTGTCTGAAAACTGCCGTTCGGCTCAAGCTTCCAGCTGAATTGAAACGGATTGATTCCCAGCATTGCACGGGTGACATTGTATGTATCCACTTCTACCTGCGCCAAGAAATTGCCGCTGTAAATCAAGCTGAAACCGAATGCTTCACCGCTATGTTCCGTTGTTTGCGGACGAACCAATGCCATAAATGGATTATGAGCATGGCTGCTCGCTCCGCGTGCACTCGAAACCGATTGGACGCCTCTAATGACCGGTTTTCTCTCGACATGGTTCTCCCTAGCCCAAGCTCCGTTTAAATGAACGAGCTCAAAATCGTCATGTGGGAAATCAATGCTGATGCTCATCGCAGTTTCAAGCTGATAATCATCCTGGCCATTGTTTTTAAACTGTGCGCTTCTTGCAATTACCGGACGCCCCCGGAAAATCGTATAAAACAAGTGCAAGGAGAGCTCCGAGTACGTATCTTTCAAAATGATTTCCAGTGTCTGGGCCTCATCCGCAGTTTCCGTGTATGTGGCCGGCAATCCTTCCAATGTCGGCTTCCCATCCAGGATCCGGTAACTGTCATATACAAAATTTGAGATGCGGTCCCCAAGCGGATAACGGACCTGCTGAGCCGGAAAACGAAAATCTGACGTTCCGAAGGTCGGATACTCTTGGCGGATATGCTCCAGTGAGGTAGTATGATCACCTTCAAATTGGTTATTTGATGGCCGGACCTCACGCTCAATCAAATATTCAAAGCTGTTGCGGTGCTGAATGCTTTTTCCAAAATAAAGATGCTCCAACTGATTGATTTTCTCCATTACCCTAAACAAATAGCTGACCTTTCCATTTGTTAAATGGAATTCCAACTTGTCTTCGTTAACACAGATCAAATTACTCATTTAACAAAAACCCCTTTACCCTATCCCCGAACTTCGGCAAATACTCATGTCCGTATTCCGGAAAGAAAATCATCTCTTTCGGGGAATTGATATTATTGTAAACGGCGAATTGCTGGGCTGGATAACAAATGGTATCCTCCAATGCGATCGCCCACTTTACCTCAGCCTTGATTCTCGGCGCAAAATGCTGCAAGTCAATGTATTCGAGCGTATGAAAAAACATTTTCTCCTTCTCATGCATAGGGTCACGGAAGCGGAACCAATAATGAAGCTCCTCATAAGCAGAAGTCGTTATATCGAAATCAAACGCCTTGCGATAATCGCTCAAGAACGGATATTGTGTGACCACCTTCTTCACCCTCGGCTCCAATGCTGCGCAGATGAGTGACAAAGCGCCCCCTTGTGAGGCTCCTTGCACATAAATCTTTTCCTGATCCACTTCATCCATCGACATCAGGATTCTGGCAGCTTGGACGGTATCCAGGAAAACGGAGCGGAAATACAGACTTTCCGGGCCTTCTTCCACGCCGCGGATGATCAATCCCTTCATTGTTGTCCCTCTGACGGTAGTCCTATCCTCGGAGAGCCCTCCTTGGCCGCGGCAATCCATTGCCAAAACGGAAAATCCTTCGGCAACCCAGCCGGCCTTGTCACCAAAATCGCCGCTATCCCCATGGTAACCATGAAACATGAGCATTCCCGGCAATTTCCCTTTGACATTCTTCGGACGGGCGTATTGACAACGGACTCTTGCCCCGCCATCCCCCACAAAATACAGATTATAAAAATCGGCCACACGGGAAGGAATTTCAACCTTCTCCAATTCATAGTCCAGTGGAAGCTTTTCCAGCTTTTTAAGCTCTTTGTCCCAGAAGTCGTCAAAATCAACGGGCTTGATTCCGCTTCCTCCATAATTCTTATATTGGTCGACGATTTGTTCTATTTGCATGAGAACACCTCTTATTTAATTATCCGCTTTCATTATAATGTATATACTTATTTATGTAAATGAATATGTAAAATGAAAATATGTTAAATCAAATGAATCGAAAGTAAAAACACATCCTCTCCCACTGTAACCCTGTCTATAATTACCAAAGGACTTCGCCGTGATCGGTGAAGTCCTTTGGTATTTACGATATTCTGCTAAGGTAGCTCCTTATTGACTGACATGAATGTCATCAAAATGAAGGACACTTGATAATCGTGTTCCTAGTTGTTTTGCATTCACGTAAATGGAGAACTCTTGTACCTTTTTTGCATTATCCGCATCTAATTGCGAACCAGCATGAGACGTATCCCATGCGGCAACAGTAAATTCGCTGAATGGAATCTCCACTACTTGCGGTTCCGTACCCAATAATGATGGGTATGCCTCAAAAGCAATATCATTCGCCTTGATTTGAATGACAAGCTTTTGATCTTTTCCATCCGGCACATACCAGAAATTCAATGTATTCTGACTGGACCAATCAACCCCGCCAAGCTGTCTGGTTACCCCGGCATACCCGGAATCCCCCAGTTCATATTCATATTTCAGTCCATAGTCACCCGAGGATTTATTCTCTTCATCTAGTGAAACTTTGACGGAGTCTCCTTGAGAAGCTACAGTATATTTTGCTTTCAGCTTAGACTGGTTCCCGTTGTAGATTTCAAAGCTGTCTACCACGAACGGATCCAAAATAGGTTCTTCAAAACTATTCAGCAGTTGGACATTGTCTATATAGATAGGACCGGTATAGCGTAAGTGACTGAAGACAACAGAAAAGGCCAACTCATCTGCTTCAAGAAGCACTTTAGATGAGCTCATATCCACTTCAGCCGTGTATTTCCCGAATACAGTATCGCCAATCGTCACTTTTTCCAAGTCCGATAAAGTTTCCGGCTGTCCCGAACCGTATTTGTCCTCCCAATTTGGCGGGATCATGGCAATGCCTTGAATGGATGCATTTTCGTTTCCTTCAATCGGGATATAGACATCGTATTTCAGCTTATTCACAAGCTGTAAGTCGGCATTCGTTACTTTTAGCTTTAGCTCCTGCCATGATTGACTCGAATCTGGAATAGAAACATTAATTTTTATTGCACCCTCCTCCTGCCACTTTGCATGCCCGATTGACATGGAAATGGAATCAGGATACGTTCCAATTGATTCCATTCCCTCTATCGATGACGAGAAAGAGTAAGACTTGACCGGGATATCCTTTGCCTCAACATGAACGGTGACAGGTTCTTCATAGACCACTTGATTTCCGAGGTACGCCTTTACTGTCAGCACAATACTCTTCCCATTTTGGTTTGGTAGCGGCTTCCAGTCAGCCATGTAATAGTTCACTTTCGGATCGTAGACCAGTTCGTTTTCTTCAGCGCTTCCTTCAATAGAATAGACAACCTTTGAAACCGGCTGATTTACCGCCCGGACACGAATCGTCGTATTGGCTGTTTTAATTATCTCATCCTCTGTTGGTGATACAGTATGAATCACGCCTGTTTCCTTCACTGTTTTCACTTTCAGATCATATACTCCACGGATATCTTTCTGAAAGGCTGTATAGCTGTCGTTATAATAATCCTGAAAGTCTGGAAGCAATTCATGGTCGCCGTATGTTGCATGACCCTTAAATGGCGTAAACGCCTCTTCCGTTTTAAAGTTGGCCCATGTCAGCATGAAAGCCATCCTTTTGGCATCCGGATCCGACTTCAGTGCGTTCAACAATTTGGTAAACCATTCGGTATCTTTGTTTCCTGAAACCTGCATATTGCTATAGCCAAATTCATTGAAAGCTGCAACTTTCCCTTTTGAATCGGCGATTTTTGAAATCAGGCTGGCATCTTGGACGACCTGCTTCAACCACTGGTCTGTCCCTTCCCCATTGTTATACGTATCAAAACCGAGAATATCTACATATTCATCGCCTGGGTAGGTAAGCAGATACTTCGCTTTATCCTCGTTAAAAGGGCTGCCCGGTGAGAACGCATACAAGAAGTTTCGAACCTCTTTTTTGTCCCTTAAATACTCAACCGTGTACCGGAATAATTCTTTATACTGAGCCGGTGTAGTAAACGCGGCCCCCCCACCAGAACCAGCTTCCGTTATTTTCGTGGAATGGGCGGAAGACGACAGGAATGTCCTTTCCCTGATCATCCTTTAAATGGTGAGCAAAATCAGCAATCATGTCCAAGTATTGATTGAATTCCTCATGCTTGTCTCCTCCGGGCAAAATCGCCGGAACTACATCGCCGCTCGTATCATAAAAACTTCCCCCAGTGACGAAGTTTGGCATATGGGCGCTCAAGTTAAGGATTCCTCCGCGTTCGTACGCTTTTTTCATGACGTCCACAAGAGCATCCCTGTTTTCTTCGATGGACCCTTCCCATTTACCAGGCTTCTCTTTTCCCTCAAGGCTCAGCGTATCCCAACCATAAACGGCAGGGAAATCACCGACGGCATTTTTTACATCAGATTCGGTTCCGTCATTTGTCGTAATGGTTGCTCCTTCGGTTGTCGTATGCTGATGCCCGAATAAAATTGCTTTCCCCTGCACATTCTGCAAATAAGCAAAAAGAGACTTTGTTCGGTCCGTGGCCTTCCGGTCTACCAAATCAACTTCTAACTTTTTGTTGCTCTTATTGGCCGGCTCTCCATCAGCAAAGGCCGGCATGATTACTGACAGCTGCAGCAAGAACACTGCGAACACGATAAAACCTTTCCGGAATTTCTTCATACCTGCTCTCCCCTTTCGTCAATTTTTCGTTTTTTCTGTTGCACACCTCCCGAAGAAAGCCCTTCCATTTTATGAGCGAAGTAGACATGATGACTATAAAGAGCTGATTTACTTAAAAAGTTGTAACGTTTGCTAAAGTAATTATATATTCATATAAATATAAAAGTCTAGTCATTTATTTGATTATTTAAAATTCAAGTGCCCTCGCGATCTTTCAGCGAACCAACCAGACGGCGTATTCGGAACGACCGCTAAATAGAATAGGGTTGGAAATCGATTCGATTTCCAACCCTTTGTCTACCTGACCTTTTCATTTTGTTTCTCTAATAACGGTGTTGCCGTATGTATATGCAGCACCGACAAAGATTGCCCCTCCTACAATATTTCCAAATGTAACGGGAATTAAATTGGCCGCCATACCCATAAGCGTAACTGTTTCAGGGTGCGGGACAAGAAGTGAGATCGACAGTAATGTCATATTCGCTACACTATGTTCAAAGCCTGATGTGATAAAAGCGAATAAACACCAAAAAATCATAATCAGCTTTGCAGTATCACTTTTTAATTTTACAGAGCTCCAAACAGCCAGACATACCAAAATATTGCATAGAATTCCGCGCACGAATAGTTCCATGAAGGGAGCATTCATTTTTGCATCGGCTGCGTTTGTAATAAAATCAGCCGTCCCGCCTGCCGCCAAACCAGAATAGAAAAACAAGAACGCAATCAGGACAGAGCCTGCAAAATTTCCTGCATAGCTATAAAACCAGACACGGAGCGTTTCCAGCCATGTCGTCTTCTTCATCATCGTTCCAATGGTCATCGTCATATTATTGCCGGTGAATAAATCGGCTCCTGCCATAAGGACGAGGCTAAGGGCAATTCCAAACGATGCCCCCATCACAATTTTGGTTCCGGCAAATTGAGAAGGCGCCAATAAGCCGCCGATTGAGTAAATAAAGATAATTCCTATACCGACGAAAGCTCCTGCCAGCATCGACATCGTGATGGATTTGCTTTTGCTTGCATTCAAGTTCTGAACTTTTAAAACGGCTGTGTTTGCAAAGGCATCGATTGTCTCTTTCATTTGTACTTCTCCTTTCCTAGCCCCTCGACTAATCCTATAAATGGATTCCTCTCCAGCTCTTTTCCCCCAGCTGACCTTGTCTAAGCATAAAAAGCATTTACTAAAAGGACAGCACTTCTCCAGCTGAATCGATAGGGCAGGGTCTCAAAACTTCAGATGAAAAGAACAGGTCTTGCGAACGACCGTATTGTTTGTGAATATATTCACATTATATAATATAAATCTTCTATCCTCTCGCATGATTGTTACAAGTCAGCGAAGATCCTGCTTTATGAGCAAGCCGGCTCTTGCACTTGGCGCAGGCGATGATTCCTCTCATCACCTGATCTATCATTTCCGCTTAATGATTCTCTCTAGGCATACTGGGCCAACACGAGTTACGCTTTTCTTCGGCGCTTAGTGGCATACCAGCACTTTTTCTTCAGCTCATTAAGCTAAGGCTTATTTCACAAAAGACCCATAAGAGATGCGTGGTGCGCAGAAAAGCCAGTCGGCCTAGCCCCCTTTAGACAAAAATGA
>NZ_JBWBKF010000072.1:0-25285 GCF_057657925.1 Lederbergia sp. B243.17 | reverse complement strand
AAGACAATGCCATCCACTTCAATCTTGCGGTTCCGATATTTATTCCGCGGCTTCCTGGCCTTCCGGTACTCCTCCACACTCATCCGTTGCCCCATGCTGTTCATTCCTTTCCGCCAGAACCTTTTTATAACAGACCGGGCCGTATCCCCGGTCCCTGCTTTTACTGTCCTTCAATGGTCGTCCACATCTTCCGCACTCCATCCCATTCACTCCTCACGCCAGACCGAGCAGACCGCCCTGCCTTGGCTTTATTTTGCCTCGCATACCCAAGTCTAGGGCCAGCAGAAGAATCTCCTCCTGTGGCCTGCCGAATTGCTCCTCCATGTCTACCAAACTAGCACCCTGTGCCCACATGCAACGGAAGTCGAAGATCTGCTCCTCGTCCCAAAGGAAATTGAGTTCTTCCAGTGCAATGTAGGTCGGGCTTAAACTCTGCTCAATAGCCACTGGCCAATCTCTCATAATTCACTTTTTCTTTCTCAAAGTAGGCTTGCCAAATTTGATTCCAAGTGAAGCCCATGTGTTTTCCCAAACCAATGAAGTAAAGAAATATATCCTCGTAACTTTCTACTTCGTCATTTATTGCGAATTCAGAAATTGCGCTGAATGTGTTATTGAACTGCTTCACGATGTTGGCCTCTGTGTAGACAGCGAAATTCGATTCATGCAAATACTCAAATTCCACTTTATCGAAGCTCTTCTCTAATCCGATCGACAATATAAATTTCAAACAGTCTACATACTCTTCGAGTAGTAGGTTTTCTGTCCCCGTCCCCTGACAATTCTCGCAAACTTCTTCAACTTCACTATTTTCAGTTCCGATGAATGGATAACATACCGCCGATCCATTACAGTTCTTGCAAGGCACTTCGATTCTAGGCTTCCGGTCCTCACTCCAAAACTTCCATGACCGTTCTTCATTCGCCAATTCTCCAAGTTCAACTTGCAGAGAAAGGATTTTCCTAGGCAGCAGGTCCACCCCTTGCAGCCCCTTCGCCTCGACAACTGCACTATCAAACGCCGCCTGTGCTTCAAACATCTTCGCTAAGTTCATCACCTTCACCCCAATCCATGCCTGTTCATTTCAAGGCATCCTTGTTTCCATCGACTCTTGAGACCCCATGCTCTGCACTGGTTATGGAGCCTCGTTGGACTCATCCCCAACCGGACAGCCACATGATTGATTGCCCATCCCTGCTCCAGCAGGTACGCCACTTCATTTCTTGTTGCGTATTCACCTTTAGCAAAGATCGTCCTGACATACATACTTTCACGCGGATTCCGACGCAACTTTACTCGCCGGCGCTTTACCGTCAGGTCCTCGTATTCCATTCCGAGCAGACGGATCTGGTTGCAGGCGGAGCATTGTTTTGTGTCATGCACGCTTGTGCCATGCTTCTTCTCCAACACTCGTATTTCGTCCAGGATAGCCCTCTGCCGTGCTTTGATTTCTTGGAGAGTCATTCCGCCACCTCCAACAATTCCGGATTCTCATAGATGTTGCCGACGACTTCAATGTATTGATGCCTATTGAAGAACTCATGCGCGTTCCAAGTACCAAACATCCAACATCCATTTAAGAAAATGACTTGGTTTTCTGTTTTATAGTCGGAATAACTAATACCGGCTACAAAATCTCCCTCATAAATCTCCTTGCCGTTCTTGTCTTTTAAGCCTGTGTATTGCATCAGCTTGAAACATAACGTGCCAGGTACATTTCCTTCCGGATCCGGAAACTCCTTATCGAAAGCGAAGTCGAATAAATCCTCTCCTTCGTAACTAAGTGCCAGATTCTCCGGGAGCACCATTTTATTTTCTAATTCAAACCAAGCCCGAAACTTAATCTCCCTGCTCAATTCGCCACCGCCCTTGCCACTGCCAGCATGCTCCGTAGCGTGTGATAATCCAGTCCGTCCAACTGGCCCGTATCTTTTCCAAGCAGCTGCAGGTCCTGAATGATGGCCTGCCTTTCCGATTCACGCGATAGATTCACCTTTGCTCCGATCATGCCGCTACCTCCTTATCGATTTTGACTTCTCTTTCCAGAAGGGCGACGGCTTCATCAAACGTCAAACCCTCTTCCTCCATGACTTGACCAATCAGATCCGCAAACTGACGCTCCAGTTTTTCGCCGCCGAACATTTCCCAATGAACTACCGTGATAATGAGTTGATTCAGCAGGTATTTGCGCATAATCACATCGCTCCTTTTCTAAAGTTTTTCAGTCGATAATTTTCACCAGTTACCGTAACTGCCTTGCAATCTTTCACCATGCGTCCGAAATCTCGTTCACCGTACATTTGCATAAGTTCGGATCCACTGTAGTTCGAGGTGAAGATGGTGGACTTTCCGGCCCGGCCGTCGGTGATTTCAAAAATCTTCTGCTTTGACCAAGCCGTCCCTTGATCATCAGCATCTTCCCGTTCCGCACCCAAGTCATCGAAGATTAGCAAGTCTACTTTTTGAATCGCGCGTAATATATCAAGTTCAGTTTTTTCGCTGTTTTTGTTGTAAGTGCTTTTGATCATAGTCATCAGTCTTGGGATAGAAACGAACAGGCAGGTATGTTTCTTCCTGATAATCTCCTTTGAGATTGAGACCGCCAGATGGCTCTTGCCGACTCCTGTTCTGCCTGCAAAGACAAGACCGGTCTTTTTGTTGAAGCTGCCAACGTAACCCCGAGCTTCTTGAAGAGCAACCTTTTGGGATGCAGTATCCGGTATGTAATTCTCGAACGTTGCATCCTTTAAATCCTCGTTGATCAAACTCTCATTGCTGAAAAAGCGCATGATCTCGTTGACTTCCCGATTCTCAATGAGTGCTTCTGTCTGAGTTTTAACAATCAGGTCTTCTTGAGCGATTTCTTCACATCGAAAGCAAAACTCACGGCCGTTCTCAACCATCAGCTGGCGGTTGCAGGTCTGCTTTGTGACAACATCAATGTTTTCGCAACGATTCTTAGAAACCGAAATCGTATTTCTGGATTTCTTCATTGGGCTTAGATTCGACAGATGCAACAACTCGATCCCCGCCTTTCCGGTTTTTCAGTTTGATTAGTCCTCGTCTGGCTTCCGGCTCCTTAACATTGCGGAGGATGCCTAGGGTATAGGTCTCTTTCCGGTCGTCATAGTCCTCAATATGCTTCCAGAGAGAGTAATTGATTTGATCGGATGAATACTTTTGCAGCTTGTCGATAAAGTTCACAAGGATATTTGCCGATATGGTGCATGTCCTTCTCGTCAGTCGGATGCAGTCAAAGTAAGCAATAAAGATTTTCCTAGAGCAGCCATCCGGGAGAGCGTTGGTTCGCAGAGCGAAATCAACAAAGGTTTCGATCTCCTCGGTTGTGGTCAAGTTTTTGTTTTTCACAGGAGCCGAGGCCACGTACTCTTTTAATGTTTTATTGATGTTACTAATGCTGTTTATAAATGCTGTTATACTAATAAGTTGTTCATTCTCATGTACATCCTCTTGTGCATCCTGTTGTACATTCTCTTGTACATTTTCTTTTTTCGGCATGTCTTCACCCCTAGAGCCACAAGGCTTTTCGCTTTCATTCTCTTGTACATTCTCTTGTTCATCCTCATGTACATTCTGATGTTCATTCTCTTGTACATTTTTCAGGCTGCTTTTCCGGTAATTTTCGAGCTTCTGATAGTCTCCATAATGAGAAACAGTTACCAGAATCCCTCTCTTCTGCGGCAATGTAGCGAAGGAAATATAATCAGCCTCTTCCAAGCGCTCCAGGGAAGACTTGAGCATCCTCCGTGTCCATCCGACGTCTCGTTCTAAATCCGATAGGATGATGACTGTCTGACCAACCGCCAGGCTCTTATGATTCTCCTGGTAGTTCGCTCTGCTCAGGAGATATTGATAAATCATCTGATCTCGCAAGCAATTAAACTGCAATCGGGGCTGGACGACGAACCCCGATGCCTGTATCACATTTTCCATGTCCCCGATCGCTCCTCATTCAAAAACTTTGGTAACAAAGAGGTCTTACTGCCTCTCACGTCATATTGTTTCAGCTATCTCTTCCACGGATTTCTTCTGCGGCTTCTCCCCGGGCTGTTCAATCAATGCTTGATCGTCGTCATAAACGGAGTAGTCTGTCACATCGATGACATCGCTCATATCTTGGGCAAGTTCATTTTTCACAGTGGAATCAGCCTCAACCGATTTCTGCAGCTCAATGGATTTCGGCGCGTATTTCAGAACCTCTTTGAGGACCGTTTTTTTCGCCATAGCGTCATAGTTCGTTTTCCAAGGACTCGTCCAGCCCTTTTGCACGGCCTGGGAGAATTCCTGGGCATGCTGATCAATTCGTTCCCGCGTCCAGTAGACAAAATCATAACCGCCGTTCTGCAGGTGATAGACCGCATAGTAACCAACTGGCTCACCTGTCGGGACTGAGGCTGGCTTATGGATCAGGTCTTTCTTCAGCCCGTAATGAAATTCGAACTCGTCATTCTCATAAACTTCATGTGCGTAAATTGCTTTGTATTGTCCACTACGGACAGCCAGATCAATCAGACCCTTATACCCCAGCTGGAACTGAACTTGCTTGCCGTAAGGAATCAAGTACGCCTGCCCCAGCCCAGTGTTCGGCTCCACTCCTAACTGTGCGGATTGCATGATGGCCGCTAGGAAAGACGTCTGGTCACATTCAAGCAGCTTCGGTGTAGTACGTACTGCCGTCAAAGCAATTCGAGCAATCCGGTCTGCGTCCATGTGCTTCGGGAGGGCCCGCTGAATCTCCGGCCCCATTCGCTTAAGAAGTGCGTTCAGCGTCTGTTCAGGTGCAACTTGTTTTTGAACTCCACTGTTCGCTCTGTTTGCCAACTGTTTTTTCACATCAACATTAGTCGCCATTCGATTTCCTCCTATTTAACCGCAAACCTGCGGGAAGTTGATTGCTTGGTAAACTTGCGGTGAAGGTCCGGGTATTCCGCGGCAAAACGCTTGCTATCAAATCGATTCGACTTGACGGTTTTCCATGTAACAAGGCGCTCTCCGGCTATCCCCTTCTCGTTTTCACCCATCAGAGCCTTGATTTTGTTCTCATACTCCTTTTTCTGAGACTCCAGCTGTTTCAAGTCCTCACTCACTTGCTCCAATGCATCCAGATAAGTCTCGGCATCATTGGGCAACCGAATCTCTGTATTTGGTTCTGCTTCCGGGTACATCGCTTTGAGCAGGTCCACCGATGCATCTGATCCGTCAAACGCCGGTGGAATCTCTTTCAGCACATGCTCTTCCCAGAAATTCTTTTCGATATCGATAAGGTACTGGATCAGCTCCTCATCACGTTCCACCTTTTTGTAGATGAACGTGTTGCCGCCGATCAGTACGGCGATGTGCCACGCCTTATAGCCGGTAACTGCCATGTAGTGCTGGCATTGGAGCAGATAAGCTGCCGGGATCTCTTCGCCTTCCCAAAGGTCTTTCAGATATGCGGAAGCTGTTTTGCACTCTAAGCCTTCCTTACGGCCGATGATCAGCCGGTCCACGTTCGCCAGCATCCACTCGTGTTCTGGATGATGCAAAATTGCATTCCGGCGTCTTACCCTCAACCCTGTCCGTCTACTAAACTCCTGGGCGACAATGTCCTCCATGACGTTTCCCCAGTATGCGGCCTCTCCAGCCATATCTTCATCCGGTGCTTGTCCGACTTTATCGAGATACACTCCGATTGGAGATTTCCATTTGTTCAATCCGGCAATGGCAGCTGCGTCACTGCCGCCAATGCCATTCTTCCGTGCTTTCAGCCACTCTTCCCGGGACATGTCAACGGTCGTATACAAAACCTCTGCTTGCATGAACATCCTCCTATGGGATAAGATATAGGTAACTTATTTTTCTAGGTCACTTGACTCCCGACTGCCAATCGGGGGTCATTTTATTTTGCAATCGTAAACTTTGCATCGTAGTGCTCTTCCATGAACTTTTCGAAATTATGCGCTAGCACCGTCTCGCTCCCGATCTCGACGATCGCATCACCTTCCATGATCTCTTCGCCTGTCGCATCAACGCCCCAGTGATGTTCCTGGTACATATCCGGATATCCGTTGCGCTCGATCTGTGTGATGCTTGGATGCTCGATGTCGTATGGCATGTCTCTCACCTTCCTTCCGTATGTATTTGCCAACGAGTGAGCGCCGAACAGCCATGCAAAGCCCATTGCCGCTCACTTGTGGTTTGATGGATTAGGACCATCGCACCGGCCGAGATCAAAGGGAGGGTGGGTGAATGGCGTCGCCCACTCTCGACCGGTGCGACAGGCCCAAGCCTGTCTTGTATAGCAGCAGGGGGATGTGCTATACTTAAATCACCAATTACCAAGCAACAATTTGAGCAGCCACTCATTTTGTTGCTTTTTTCTTGTCTTCTTTCGAAAAAGCTCCGATCATGATTCCAACGGCTAAAGAGCCGGTCGATAACAGGAATGCTCCGAACAAATCCATTATTTTCGTCCCTCCCATCCAGGTACCAATGAAATGTTAATCCCTGCGGCTTTCATCCGTCTGACCAGTTCCAGTACGTTTTCCTGCTCGACTTTGTTGTTATGCAAACGCTCAAGCTCCCGGTACGACTTTGCCATGTCTTCTGCGGCGACTGCTGCTCCCCGGTAGTCTTCCATTTTGTTTGCAACTACCAAGCTGACTGAGCAATCCATGATGCACACGATCTCTTTTACTGCTTTATGGAGGTCTTGTTGTAAGAATTGGTTTTCCGTGTTCATAAACTCCATATGATAAATCCTCCGATCAACTGAGTTAAATTCTGTATTATGCTGATGCCGTCCATGCCGTAAAGGAAAGCCACGATCACTTCCGGTGCTTGTGTGACTTGCGCTATCCGCAGAAATGTCGGTATGTCCGGCAGCATCCGGTCATTCTCAAATTTGCTGATATCGGACTGGCTCACGAACAACTTTGCGGCCATGTCCTCCTGGCTCCACCCTCTTCTCTGTCTCAGCGCTCTGAATACTCCCCCAAACTCCATAATGCTCACCCCCCTTTTATTCAATTTTTGAATACTCATATATATAGGAAACAAGTAAACTAGGGTTAAGAGATTAGTAATCACATCACCCTGTACGGATATTTCATCTTCGGTGCATTTTTTTCCATCCAGTCGGTGTGTGAGTATATCCAGTCAAACAACAACTTTGTCGGTACTCTCGGATGTCCGAACTCTCGGTTAACGGGGAAGTCTGCCCTGTTGAATAGTTCTGCACACTTAGATTCGCCGATCCCTGTAAGTTCCATAAACTGCTTCCTGGTAAGCAATGGTGGCAGTTCATTTTGCTGTTGCAGGTGGGCTGTAGCTTGCTGGACCGTTTGGTTTATCATTTCCAATAGCCTGTCCTGTTCGATAACTACTAGGTTAGAAGTCATTCAGATAACCTCCTTTATCTGTTGCTCTTTGTTCAAACGGTTAATAATGTAAACTTGTCCTTTCGGCGTCACTCTGGTTGTCAGCCATGTAAATGCACCTTTGGAATTTTCTTTAACACCCTGTGTTATCTCGAAGTAACCGCGATCTACGTATTCTTGATAAGGTTCATTTTTATTGGCGAAAACTAACTTCCAATCTCTAAGCTTTTGCCAAAGTCTACGTTCGCCGATAATGGTTCCGTTTTTGGAACAGAGTTTTGCAACCTCTCGAACTAGCAAACTCTTATTGGACGTCATACAAGTTTCGGCGAACGCGACTAACGGTTGCTGCTGGTCAATCTGCGACTGCAGCTCAAGCATTTTTTTATCTGCATATTCTAGAGCACGTTTCATGATCGCTTCCGGACTATTCCAAAGTTTTTCTACTTGGATAAAATACTGTCTGGCTTTTCTACCTTTTTCGTTACGCTGAATCATTGATATTTCCTTTGCCATATCGAGTTTGATGTGATGGTCTTGTTTCGGGCGTCCACCAGTGCTTTCTAACATTTTTGTTATAAAGTCCTGACCCTCTGTAAATCCGTATTCGGTCATCCTTTCAAACCACATTGTGTATGGTGTAGAAACTGCTAAGAAATCATGCAATTCTCGTCCACTTACAATAATGTCACCTGATGGATCGTGGGTTGTTGCGATTAATTGATTCATTGTTTATCGCCTCCTATTCATCATTATAGAAATTGAGTAATTTCCAATTTGGGTTTCGCACAGCTTCAATTAGTCTTGATAAATAGGTTTCATTACCAACAAATGGCTTTTCTGTTTCACTTAGCTTCACTGGAATCCGTATTATTTGGTGTACTGGAAATTAGTTACGATATGCGTGTCAAGTCTTTTTTTAGAAATCCGGAATCAAAATTTCATACGGTACATCAAAAGTGTGTTGGAGCATCAGACAAACATCAGCGCTTGGAAGGAATCTTCCATTTTCGATATGAGATACCATTGATGTCGAGATCCCCAACAGCTCTGCTAGTTGACCTTGCGTGAGACCTTTATTTTTCCTTTCCAAGATCAACCGTTCGCGTTTTACGCTTTTGACGTTGCGGAATTCACTGCTTGAGGGTTGCACTTTCTTTCTGGATTTTGTTTTCTTGGCAGCCTTGCTCATTAGCTCACTTCCTTTTCGTTTGCCATTTTGGCAACTTTTTCTTCAAAAAAAAGATCGCTTATTTCAATCTCAAGGATATTCGCTACTTGTGCTAGAGTCTCAGCCGGAAACTTGCCTCTGCCAATCTCCAAGTAATAGTAGCCGTTTGCACTTTCGTAGCCTAAGAGTCTTGCCATTTCATCTAAAGACAATTTCTTCTGCTTGCGTAAAAACTTGATTTTTTCCAGATCAACCTTTTTAACAGTAGCAGTCAATTTTCTACACCTCCAATTTGCCATATCGGTAACTTTATATTCATATTACATTACCATTTTGGCAATGTCAACAACAAAATTACCTTTTTGGCAAAAATATTTTATTACCAATATGGTAAGTGGTAAGATAATGGTAAATAAACACTGAAGGGCGATAATCGTATGAGTGTATTGGGAAAACGAATTAAATTGCTCAGAGAGAAGAATGATTACTCCCAAAAAAGAGTAGCAGATGCTCTGGGGATTTCTAATGTTCAATTATCGAGATATGAATCCGGTGATAGGAAACCGGATCCGGAGATGCTTGCCCTCATTGCAGACTTTTATGGGGTCACAGTAGACTATCTACTCGGTCGTTCGGACACTCCTCACATGACTGCTGATCAAGAATTTATAGTTTTCGCAAATGACCCTGAGCTGCAACGCTGGTACAAGGAGTTGCCTCAGAGTGATGAAGAGGATATTCGCAGACTGCGTGATGTGTGGGAGATTATGAAGAGAGATGGAAAAGAAAAGTGAAAAACGCATGGTTCGAAAAGGCAGAGAAAACTTGCAAGACCAATAGTCATGCAATTTATCACCGAACAGCAAGTGGAGTATGAGTTCGAGTGATTTTTCCCCAGTATGTAGGTACATTTGCCGTGTTAAGTTGTTGAGAATATATCAATACAGGAGGAGAAACATGGGTGCATTGTTAGGAGTTATCGGAATCTTATCATTTATTGTTGGGGTTGTAGCACTTATAGTTTTCTGGATTACAAAAAAACCAAAAAAAATACCTTTAGTTTTATTAGTTGGAGGATTCGCGTTATTGATGGTTGGCTTTGCGATTGATCCGCCTGCAGAAACTGAAAAAGGCTCAAACGTTTCCCCTGCTAGTTCTAATAAAGCCCCGCAGGACGCGAAAAAGGCTGAAAAAGAAGGTAACACAAAGCAGCGAGAAACTAAAAAAGAGGAAAAACCAGCAGTTTCTAATGATGACAGCCTAAAAGAGAGTGATATTGACCAAGGTTCTCTTTCGGATTTGAAAGAGTCATTTAATGAACTGATCGCCAACTCTGAAGGAAGTATAATTTCAATCAAACCATATGATGATGATTGGAACCACGTTAGAGTGACGGTAAACAACGGAATGAAGCAGGACACGAAACCCGAGAAGCAAGCTCTCGCTGATAGTATAGGGCCAGAGGTAAAAAATCGGATAAATGGGTACATCGGAGATGGCGACCCTGATTTCGAACCGTTTATCACGTTCTCTTATGAAGACGGATCCACTATGGCTGAATCGGGGGTATTAGATCAGTCTGTCTACAAAGTTAAATAAAGTAAGTGATCTTATGTACTTTCTTGCCACTCAAACAGCAGCCCTTAGAGTAGATCTTCGTCTATAAAAAATCAGGAGTTCGAAGTAATTGTATAGATCACATGCAATCAGGTGTCGAATACACCTAATCCGCCTTGTAAAAGGCTTTTCTTTTAACCCCAACCCAGAACGTATGTTTTATTAACATGAACAAGTAGGTGAACATCATGTATCCATACAGTTATTTAGAAGATTTCATCCGCGACCAATACAAAAAAATCGGGATAAGTCGTCCTGAGCAATTGAAGTTGGACGATGTCGCAAGACGAATGAATATCATTGTTTACACTTTCGGTTGGCCAAGCGAAGCTGTATATGCAAACGGCCGGCAATACATCTATCTTAACCGTTATCTGACACCTGAACAGAAATGGCAAGAGTTCGGACATGAGTTGGGCCATATTTTACGCCATACAGGCAACCAAAAGAAATTGCACCCCCTCTTTGTAGAGCTGCAGGAGTGGCAGGCTGATAATTTTGCAATGCATTTTTGTATTCCGACGTTTATGCTGCAGCAAGTTCAGTTGCCAGACAGCAAGGTGGAGGCAGTCAAGGTAATCAGTGACACTTTTAACGTCGAAGCAAGCTTTGCAGCCAAGCGTCTGGATCAATGGTTGAGAAAACGCCAGGCGGAGTTTTATTTTCAGCGAATCGCTGAGAAGGAAACGGTATATATGGGGAGGAGATAAAATGAGCGACGGCATGAAGAAGATCATGAATTTGCAGAAGGTTGGAAAGATGGTGAAGGTGCCACTGATCTCGGAAATTAAGATCGTGGACGGCGAGTTGGTTTATGTGATTGAGGACTATATTGATACCCCGGCCGAATGGCTGGAGGACAAAGCGAAAGAGAAAAACAAGTTTCATTAACAGCAACTGAAAGGAGGCTTGATATGAGGCTGATCAAGAGACAGGTTAACCAGTATTTTCGGAGAGCATCTGAATCAGCAGTATTATATGGAAGGAGAAAGTAGACATGTATTGCGAAAAAATAACATTAAAGTCAGGGAAAATTAGTTGGATGTGTGTAGCTGATGGCCCGCCTGATCCTGTCACTGGGAAACGGAAGCAAATACCAAGGCGAGGGAAAACCAAAAGAGAGGCAATGGACCGTGTTAAGGAAGCACTTGATTCGCTAAAATATGATGGCATCGATCATAGAGTGGGCAAAAACATGAGGTTTGATGCTCTTGCAGAAGAGTGGCTCGCTACGTATGCGCTGACTGGCGTAAAGCGCAACACGATAAGAGTTAGGGAAAAGGAAATAAAAATATTGAATCGTTATATTGCAAAGGTTCCCATTGTTAACATCACCCACTCGGTATACCAAAAGATATTAAATGATTTGGCGCCGGATTACGCTCGGACGACTATCCAGGGAGTTAATATTACAGCTGGAATGATCTTTAGATATGCCGTTCGAGACAAAAAAATAAAGGATGACCCAACTGTCGGGGCGATTGTCCCTAAAAAAAGAAAGACGGTTGAAGAAATCAAAGAGAATCCAATTGACGAATCTTATTTAGAACATGAGGAACTGGAAGAGTTTCTTCTTGCTGTTCAAAAACATGGGCTGTATTTGGATTATGAAAGATTCTATACCTTGGTTTTTAGTGGAATGCGATCAGGAGAACTGTGCGCTTTGCAGAAAGATGATTTGCTTTTTGATGAAGGGATTATTCGGATTAACAAAACCTTATATAGCGAAACGAACAATATGAAACTATATGAATTGACCCCGCCAAAAACAGATGGATCGGTAAGGGATATTGATATGGAAAAACCGATCATGGATATGCTGCAAAGGCTTGTAAGAAGAAACGACAAATACAAATTGCAGTATCGCCATATGTATGATGATTATCACGATGAGAACTTTGTATTTTGCCGAGACAACGGTTATCCATTTGTGCCTAAGAATGTAACAGACAGAATGGCCCGTTTGGTTGAGAAAACGTCCATTAAGAAAAATGCCACTCCCCACATGCTGCGGCATACGTTTATCAGCATGCTGACGGAAGCGAAGGTGGATTTACCGACGATCATGCAAAAAGTCGGACACGAGGACATGGAGACAACCATGAAGATTTATACACACGTTACAAATAAAATGAAAAAAGATGCTTCCGACAAGATTGCAAACTTGTACGGAAACATCCTTGAAAACATCAATTTAAAACTTTCGCAGTAAAAATGTTATTTTTCCGTTATGTTTTGGTCAAATAACTAACTTAATACCGGGGAAAGCCTTGATGTATCAACCTTTTCGGGAGGTTAATTACATCATGCCGCCCATTCCACCCATACCGCCCATGTCAGGCATACCCATGCCTGCACCAGCTGGTTCTGGTTTGTCAGCGACGACTGCTTCAGTTGTAAGAAGCATGGAAGCGACGGATGCTGCGTTTTGAAGGGCGGAGCGTGTTACTTTTGTTGGGTCGACGATACCAGCGTCGATCATGTTGACCCATTCGTTCGTAGCGGCGTTGAAGCCGATGCCGAGCTCTTCTTTTTTCAGGCGCTCAACTACAACGGAACCTTCAAGGCCGGCGTTGTGTGCGATTTGGCGAACTGGCTCTTCGAGTGCACGAAGGACGATTTTGATGCCTGTGGCTACATCGCCTTCTGCTTCAACTGCTGTTACGCGGTTGAATACGTTCACGAGGGCAGTACCGCCGCCGGATACGATTCCTTCTTCAACTGCTGCGCGAGTTGCGTTCAAAGCGTCTTCGATGCGAAGTTTGCGCTCTTTCAGTTCTGTTTCAGTTGCTGCGCCGACTTTGATGACTGCTACGCCGCCAGCCAATTTCGCAAGGCGTTCCTGCAGCTTCTCTTTGTCGAATTCGGAAGTTGTTTCTTCCAGTTGAACGCGGATTTGGTTCACGCGTGCGGAAATGCTGGCAGAGTCGCCGTTTCCTTCAACGATTGTTGTGTTTTCTTTCGTTACAACAACTTTCGCTGCGCGGCCGAGTGAATCGATTGTTGCTGATTTCAGATCAAGGCCGATTTCTTCTGTGATGACTTCGCCGCCAGTCAGGATCGCGATGTCTTCAAGCATTGCTTTTCTGCGGTCGCCAAAGCCAGGAGCTTTAACAGCTACTGCATTGAATGTGCCGCGGAGTTTGTTCACAACCAATGTCGCCAATGCTTCGCCTTCAACGTCTTCAGCGATCATCAATAGCGGTTTGCCTTGTTGAACGACTTGCTCAAGCACAGGAAGGATTTCCTGGATGTTGGTGATTTTTTTGTCTGTGATCAAGATGTACGGGTTGTCCAGTACCGCTTCCATCTTGTCAGAGTCTGTCACCATATAAGGGGATGCATATCCACGGTCGAATTGCATACCTTCTACTACGTCAAGCTCAGTTGTGAAGCCTTTGGATTCTTCGATTGTGATGACGCCGTCGTTGCCTACGCGCTCCATTGCTTCTGCAATCAGCTGGCCGACTTCTTCGTCACCGGAAGAGATGGATGCAACTTGAGCGATCGATTCTTTGTCTTCGATTTGCTTGGAGATTGCATGCAATTCTTCAACAGCTGCAGCTACCGCTTTTTCGATACCTTTGCGGATGCCGACAGGGTTTGCGCCTGCAGTTACGTTTTTCAATCCTTCGCGGATCATCGCTTGAGCGAGGACCGTTGCAGTTGTTGTACCGTCACCTGCTACGTCATTTGTTTTGCTCGCTACTTCAGATACAAGCTTTGCACCCATGTTTTCGAATGCATCTTCGAATTCGATTTCTTTTGCAATGGTTACGCCATCATTTGTGATAAGCGGTGAACCGAATTTCTTTTCAAGAACGACATTGCGTCCTTTTGGTCCCAATGTTACTTTTACGGCATCAGCCAATTGGTCAACCCCGCGCAAGAGAGCACGGCGTGCATCTTCAGCGAATTTAATGTCTTTAGCCATGGAAAAAACCTCCTTCAGAATTTAAAAATGATAATTATTTGCCGATAACAGCAAGTATATCAGATTCACGCAGAATCAAATATTCAGTTCCTTGGTATTTCACTTCTGTGCCGGCATATTTAGAAAAAATGATGCTGTCTCCCACTGCCACCTCTAGTGCTACACGTTCACCGCTGTCCAGAACACGGCCTGTACCGACAGCAACAATCTTGCCTTCCTGCGGCTTTTCCTTCGCTGTATCCGGCAGCACGATACCGCTTGCTGTTTTCTCTTCTGATTCGACTAGCTCGATAATGACGCGATCACCTAATGGTTTTAACAAGTGAAACAACCTCCTTGAATAGATTATGTAGTTGGCTTATTAGCACTCTTTGCAGTTGAGTGCTAACACAATTATTATATTAAATAATTCCATTCCCATTTGCAAGTGCCATGCCTCATTTTTGCCCAAAAATCTTTTCGCCCTCTTTCGTCAAAATCCCGGGTGAAAGCCTTCCTGTTTGTTTCCTCTTACGTTTGCTAGTAAAATATAGAATGTCTGATGTCTGATCATAAAGGGGATTTTTTAATATATGAATAAAAAATACATCTATGTTGTCCTCGTGTATATTGCGATGCAGCTTTCCGCTTTTATCGGCATGCCGATACTATTTGCTATTGGGGTGGGGCCGCTCGGAGTTGGCGAGGATGCGATGAGACTTTACGCCCCCGGAATTTGGACCGTGTTCAGCTTCCTCGTCGGGCTTGTCATCATTTTGTTGATGCTGAAAAAAAGCGGGCCTGTAACAAAGTTGGATCATTCTGAGCCAAAATCGCTTGGCCTGTCCATCTTTTGGGGAATCGCAGGTATTTTCCTTGCATTCATTGCTCAGGCGATTGCCATTTCGATTGAGCAGCAGATCGGTATCGAGCCTGGCTCGGAAAATACTCAGGATTTGCTTGAAGCAGCCAAAGGCTTTCCATTATTGATTCTTGTCATATCAATCATCGGGCCAATTTTGGAGGAAATCGTCTTCCGCAAAGCGATATTCGGCATGCTATACAATCGATTCCCGTTCTGGGTTTCCGCTTTGATCAGTGCCGCTCTTTTCTCCGCTGCCCATCAAGAGTTCAAGAATTTCTTATTATATGCCGCCATGGGCTTCGTGTTTGCCTTTCTCTATGTGCATACGAAACGGATCATCGTACCGATTATCGCCCATGTGATGATGAATACGCTCGTTGTTGTATCACAGCTTTTACTGGCAGATAAGATTCAGGAATATCTCGAGAAAACGGAGAAAGCGTTCGTTTGGCTGGGAGGTCTCATCCAATGAGAGTATCCCCGCTGTTCACTGGATTCTTTTACCTGCTGCTTGGTGCCATTTTCACTGTGTTCGGCATCATTCAGGTACAGGCAAACGGCTGGACGTTTATCACCTATACACTCGCTTTCTTTGCCACGATTGATTTTGGTGTCGGCCTGAAGCTGGTCGGACTCCATTTTCGCCTTAAAAGAAGAAAATAAACCGCCGTTCAACTGCGAACGGCGGTTTTCTCATGCCGGTTGGCCGGATATGGCAAACCGAGATGCTCCCGGAGCGTGCTCCCCTCATACTCTGTGCGGAAAACGCCCCTGCTTTGCAAGATCGGTACGACCTTGTCGACAAAGTCGTCCAGATCCCTCGGCAGTAACGGGAACTGGAGCATGAAACCGTCTGCCGCCCTTTGGACAAACCATCTTTCCATTTCGTCCGCGACCTGTTCTGCCGTTCCGACGAAGGCATCGCGTCTTGCAGCGCCGAAGAAACGGGTGTACAGGTCGCCGACTTTCAGCTCTTCCTTATCGATGATTTCTTTCATTTCAAGGAACTGGCTCTGGATGCTGTTCACTTCCGGAAATACGACCTCTTTGGCCGGTGTGTCGAGGGAGTAGCCGGAAAAGTCCACATTGCCCATATAGCCCGAGACGAACTTCAAGCTTTCATAGGGATCGATCAGCCTCTGCAGCTCTTCGTATTTAGCGCAAGCTTCTTCCTCCGTCTCGCCGATGATCGGGGAAATTCCATGGAGAATATGAAGCGCCTCCTCTTTTCTCCCGATTTCGCCGAGTTGTGACTTGAGCTTGCGGTAAAAGGCTTTTGCCTCGTTGATGTTGTCCCAATGGGTAAAGACGACCTCCGCCGTGCGTGCGGCAAGTCTTTGGCCGGGAACCGAAGCCCCTGCCTGGATAATGACGGGCTGGCCTTGCTTCGACCGGGCAATGTTGAGCGGGCCCTTCACTTGAAAATGCTCGCCTCGGAAATGCAGTTCATGCAGCTTTTTTCGGTCGAAAAACCGGCCGCTTTCCTTGTCATATGGGAAGGCGTCGTCCTCCCACGAATCCCAAAGCCCTTTGACGACATCGACGAATTCCTCTGCCCGCTCATAGCGGCGGTCATGCTCCCAATGCTGTTCCCTGCTGAAGTTTTGCGCTGTTTCCCCAGTGGCATCCGCTGTCGTGACGACGTTCCAGCCGATCCGGCCGCCGCTTATATGGTCAGCCGAGGCAAATTGGCGGGCCAGCACATACGGTTCGCTATAGGTCGTCGATGCCGTGGCTCCCAGTCCGATTTTTTCCGTTGCGGCCGACAGGGCCGTAATGAGCACGACGGGATCGAAACGGTTCAGGATCTGCGGGTGGGATTCCTGATTGATCGCGAGACTGTCGGCGACAAAGGCCAGGTCGAATTTGCCTTTTTCTGCGGTTTGCGCTAAAGTTTGCAGCTCTTTGATATCAATGCTCGCTGCCGGGTTTGCCTCGGGATGGCACCAAGAGCTGACGTGCATCCCTGAGCCGATCAAGTACAGAGCGAGCTTGATCTGCCTTTTTCCATTTGCCATGTCCTTCTCCTCCTACTTTTTCGTATACGTGTCCTTGTATGTGCTCAATTCCACAAGGGTGATGAAGGTAGGCAAGTAATTGCCCTTGTATTCCTTCTCAATGAATTTCGCCGTCTTTTCCATTTGATAAATCTCAACGACCTGTTTCAGTCTTTTCTTATCTTTGTCTTCCTTTCTTGCAGCGATAATATTGATATAAGGTTTGGCTGTCTCGTTTTCATGGATGAGTGCATCCTTCAGCAGCAAGTCTGCTTCCATCGCCGTGCCATTATTGATGACAGCCGCTGCCGTATCTTCCATGACTCGAGGGGCGCTCGCTCCCTCTACAGGTACAATTTTGATGTTCTTCAAGTTTTCTTTAATTTTATCTTCTCCGCCAAACCCGTCAAAATCGTCGACAACCTTGATAAAACCTGCGTCCTGCAACAGAAGGAGTGCCCTTCCCCAGTTGGACATGTCATTCGGGACGGCAATCTGCGCACCTTCCGGGATACCGTCCAGTGATTTGTATTTAAAAGAATACAGACCGAGCGGGGCGATGACGGTCGTGCCGATCGGAACGAGTTCAGATCCGGTGCTTTCATTGAATGTATCCAAATAGGCGACATGCTGGAAGGCGTTCAAATCAATATCCCCATCCGCCAGAACCTGATTTGGATCAACCGCCGAGGAAAAGTTGACGACCTCAATGTCAATCCCCTCTTTTGCAGCTTCCTCCTTCAAATAATTCCATATTCTCAGCTGGTTGCTCCTGATCCCTACCTTGATTGGTTCGTCATCTGCCTTCGTTTCGCGATCCGAGCAGCCGCCCAGTGCCAGCAATGTTAATATCAAAATTGATAACATCCACTTTTTCAATGGTCTTGCTCCTCTCTCTTTCCTTGCTGTTTTAAAAAGCAGGAACGACGGCTCCCTCATATTTTTCCAGGATAAATTCCCTTACCTTCTCAGTCGTCAGTGCGGCAGCAAGCTTCTGGATCGCTTCGTCGTCCTTGTTATCCGGCCGAGAGACAAGAATATTAACGTATGGCGATTCATTCCCCTCGATGATCAATGCATCCTCCATCGGTTTGAATCCGCCTTCTAACGCATAATTCGTATTGATCGCCGCCGCTTCCACATCATCAAGGGAATGGACGAGTACAGCTGAATCGACGGGAACAAATTCAATGTTTTTCTCGTTTTTTACAATGTCCCCGAGCAGATAATCCCCGGATTTTTCCTTTAGTTCAATCACTTTATGGGCAGCCAGCAGTTCCAGAGCCCGGGAAAAGTTCACCGGATCCTTTGGCAATGAGACTTTCGCTCCTTCGGACAGGTCTTCTATCGAGTCGATTTCTTTTGAATAGACGCCGAACGGCTCAATATGAATGCCTTTTACTTCAACCAAATCCAGGCCGCTGTCCTTATTCACCTGGTTCAAGTACGGCGTATGCTGAAAGAAGTTGACATCCAGTTGGCCATCTGCTGTCTGCTGATTGATCTGAATGCCGTCGCTCACAATCGACACATCCAGCTTGATCCCTTCCTTTTCCAGCTCCAGCTCGATGAATTCCAGAATTTCCGCATGCGGCGTGGAGGAAGCGGCGATTTTCAGAACGGTCTCTTTGCCTTCCGCCGACGTCTCCTTCTTGGCAGCGGCACAGCCCCCCGTCACGCTTAATACGGCAACTAGCAACAGTCCAACAACACGGTTTTTCAATTTCATCTTTCTTCCCCCTTATTTTGAATGTCGTATCGATAACATTTGATCGGATAGTCACCGCCGGCAAGGTCATAGCACGGCTCACGCCGGTAACCGAAAGCTTCGTATAGTTTTACAGCCTTTTCCATCGTGTCGGTCGTATGCAGAAAAATACTCTTTTTACCGCACTCTTTTGCATGTTGTACCGCTGCAGTGAGGAGCTTTCTTGCGGCTCCCCCGCCCCGCGCATCCGGATGCACGCCGAGGAAGCGGATGATCGGGGAGTCGATTGTGAGCGGCCAGTCTCTATAGGCGATGTCAGACGAAGGGAACACCTGGATGCTTCCAACAATCCGACCCTCCTGCTCAGCGATAAACACGCGGCCCTCATCGGAGCGGCCGACAGACAGGACGAGCTCTTTTGCATACGCCGGCCACTTCTCCGGGCCGAATATCCGTTTGAACTGCCAGTAGCTCTCCAAAAGCATCCGCTGAACCTCTTGCCTTTCACCGATCGCCATTTCCCGGATCAAAACGGTATGCTCCACTGTGCTTTTCATATGAACACCTCTTCCTCTAAGAATGATTCCTTGCTTATCGGTTCTGGCCGTAACAGTTCAAACGATCGGTATCGTTCCGCCTCTCTGCGAATCGGTGTGTGAAGAATGAATTCATGGATACCGTAAGCGTGGTGCAGCCGGTCCAGCTCTGCCTTCACCTCCTCTGGCGATCCGGCAATCATTCCCGCTTCCAAGCTTTCCGTCTCAAACGGCTCCTTCGCCTGTTCTCCATAGGCAAGCACTTGTTCATAAGATTGGACGGTCAATCTTGCACTGTTTCGGGGTTTGATGGCGAACAGCCTGTTTTCCTCGGCAATTTTTTTCGCTTCCTTGCCGTCCGAGGCTGCCAGCACAGAAACGGCAGCGACGATTTTCCCTTCCGGGTAGCCTGCGGTATACGCGGAGACTGCTTCCTTCAGCACATCCTCACCGCCAGCAAGGAACTTCGCAAAAACGAGATTGACCTTTTCCTTTGCCGCCAATTCGGCGCTGGACGCACTGCCTCCGAGCAGGAAGATTTCCGGTTTAACGGTCGGCTGTGGATAAGCCTGGATTCCCGCAAGCCGATGGTCTTCTGCGACATTTTGGTCAACAAGCTGTTTTAAGAATGATAGTTTCTCTTCAAAGCTTGCACCGACTTGGCCATCGCGCAGTGCTTCGGTGGATAGCGGGAATCCCCCTGGCGATTTCCCAACTCCGAGATCCACTCTGCCAGGGGCAAGTGACGCCAAGACGTGAAAATTCTCGGCTACTTTATAAGGGCTGTAGTGCTGCAGCATGATTCCCCCTGCTCCGATTTTGATCGTGCTCGTGCGGGCGAGCAGATGGGCGATCAGCACCTCGGGGGATGAGCCGGCAATCCCCTTCATCTGATGATGCTCTGCCACCCAGAATCGGTCGTACCCCCATTCCTCTGCCTTCCTCGCAAGCCTCGTCGTCTTCTGCAATGCGTCCGCCCCTGTATCTCCGGGGAATACCGGGCTTTGATCCAGAATTCCTACTTTGTAGGTCATGGCTTCTCCCTCCTTTGAATGAAAAAAAGACATCTCACCACCTTTAATAAGGATGGGAAGATGCCTTTAGTTGTCTAATCGGCTCTCTTTATTTTTTGTGATTTACAATGATTTTCGTTCCTTTGCCTTGAGCGGGTACCGCTTTTTCTCCGTTGTCTCAATCTGAGTGATCTGCCCTTCGTGCACAGTGATGACAAGTGATCCATATTCGAGCTTTTGCAAGGCGGCCATAATGTCCTTCAGCACACTTGCCTTTTCAGTTGCCATTCGCATCCCTCCAAGTGTAAAAAAACCTCTTCTGAAAATAAGAAGAGGTTTGGGTCCATAAAAAAATGGTCTCTTCTTATCTTTCAGGCATTGCTCATACCTGCTGGAATTGGCACAGTACCTAATAGGTCTGCTGCCGAGGCTTCAAAGGGCCAGTCCCTCCACCTCTCTGGATAAGAAAACTCGTATTCAGTTGGCTGATGCTCTCCGTGTGGGAGTGACCTCATCTTACCCCAAGCAGAATCTTCCGTCAATAGGAAAAACAATAAGTTTTTTAAAATCCGATTGGTTTACTTGTATTTATCGCAAAAAAAACAGCGTCCCCTCTTCAGGACGCCGGTTTCTATTCTAGATTGGATTCACGTTTCCGTTGTTCTTCTGCAGCCAGCACTTTCCGGTAGCCGACTTTCGCCACACCAATGCTGATTTCATAAAGGATGAGCAGCGGCACCGTCACCATCATGTGGGAGACCACATCAGGCGGCGTAATGAAAGCTGCAATCACCAGCAGAATGAAATACGCGTATTTGCGCGTCCGGATCAAAAAGTCCGGTGTGATGATTCCGAGCCTCGTCAAGAAGAGCATGACGACAGGCAATTGGAACAATAGTCCGAACGGAAGTGTAATTTGAAACAAAAATTGGAAGTATTCATTGATGCCAATCGTCGTTTGGATGTCCATGTTGCCGGACAAACCGAGCATAAACTTGATGACGAACGGAAACAGGACAAAATATGAAAAGGCAACCCCTGCGATAAAAAGGAGAAATGCAAACGGGATATAGGCTAATGTTGCCCTCCGCTCCTTTTCCAGCAGACCGGGAGAAATGAATGACCATAGCTGGTACAAAATAACCGGTGATGTCAAAATGATTCCCATGACAAATACCATTTTCATATAAACTTTGAACGGATCGGTTACCCGAAATGCGTTCATCGTCAGCTCACTTGCTATGTCCGCATTCTGGACGATGCGGATCAGCGGCTGTGCAAAAAAGAAACTGGCGATTACTGCCAATACGAAGAAAACGACTATGATGATCAGCCGTTTTCGCAGTTCGCCTATATGTTCAAAAATCGTCATTTCATTCTGACTCATAGTTGTTTCATCCTATCATTGGCCGGCGTCTTTTTTGTCCTTCTCATCATCTTCACCCAGGCCCTTTGTTGCGTTCTTAAACTCACGCAGCGTATTGCCGGCAGCCTTGCCAAGCTCAGGTAATTTTTTCGGGCCAAAAATCAATATTGCGACAAATGCAATGATCATCAAGCTTCCTGCACCTGCTCCCATTGCGCCCACCTCCTTCTAATAGATATAGTGTAACGGAAAACAAGCCTTTTGGCTATCTGCAGTTTTTATATATCCTGTGAATTTTCCGTGTCGCCGCTCTCTTCATTCGTATAGTTTTTCAAGAAGTAGATGAGCGACTGCAGTTCGACTGCCAAATCAATGTGGTGCACCCGAATCGATGGCGGCACCGACAGCCTCGCTGGCGTGAAATTAAGAATTCCTTTTACATTCGTGTTCCTCAGCCTGTCGGTAATCGGCTGCGCTGAACTCGCCGGCACGGTCAGGATGACAGCAGAGACATCCTCCCGGACCAGTTCCTTCTCAAGATCGTCCAGGTCAAAAATCGGCACCCCGCTGATCTTCTTTCCGACCTTATCCTTATCGACATCAAAAGCCATCGAAATCTTCGTGCTGTTGTTCTTTTGGAAATTGTAGTTCAGAAATGCCGTCCCCAGGTTTCCGACTCCGATCAATGCCACTTTGGCGATTTCATCCTGATCGAGGGTCTTCCGGAAAAAGGAGAGCAGATAGTTTACATTATACCCATAGCCCTTTTTTCCAAGCGCTCCGAAATAGGAAAAATCCCGGCGGATCGTTGCAGAGTCGACCTTAACAGCTTCGCTCAGCTCTGCCGACGAAACACGCTGCTTTCCAGAAGCATGCAGATTTTTCAAGAACCGGTAATAGAGCGGCAGCCGCTTCGCCGTTGCCTGCGGGATTTTCGTCTGTTCGTCATTCATTTATTTTTCCTCCAAAAAGCCAAAGGATTCCTTGCCTGCTGCAAAGAACCGACTGTCAGATTTGGCGCTGATAATCTTTTCCGGTCGAGCCGCCCGTTTTTTCAATCAAAAATGTTGGACCAATGACCATTCCTTTGTCGATCGCCTTGCACATGTCGTACACTGTCAGGGCTGCTGCCGATACAGCGGTCAGGGCTTCCATCTCCACGCCCGTTTTGCCGAACGTCTTGACGGCTCCGCGGATGAGAAGACGCCAAGACATGTCACCCTTCACCCATTCAAAAGAGATGTCGATCCCTTTGAGCGGAATGGGATGGCACATTGGGATGATGTCCCATGTCTTCTTGGCGGCCATAATGCCCGCCACTTGAGCGACAGCCAGTACATCGCCCTTCTTGATTTCCCCTGCCTGTATATGTCTATATATTTGTTCATTCACTTCTATGCTTGACTGGGCGATTGCCGTCCGGACTGTATCCGGTTTCGAACTGACGTCGACCATTTTCGCCCGGCCTTCTTCGTTGAAATGCGTCAATTTGTCCACAGCCAACACCTCCTTTCTATCATACACTATTTCCCCCGACCTGTCTTTTCCTGACCGAAAAAGGCGATGATTGCCGAGAATGGTGGAAATACGGTACACTTGCTATGAAACTAGAGGTGAAAATTATGATGCTTCTTCAGGTGCAGCAATTAACAAAATACTTTGGTGCTGAACTGATTTTATCAAATATAAAAATGGAAATTCAGCTCCGCGACCGGATTGCCCTTGTGGGTCGCAACGGGGCGGGCAAGTCGACCTTGCTGAAAATGATTGCCGGGCAGCTCTCCTATGACGGCGGGAACATCATTAAGCCGAACGAGGTGACCATCGGCTATCTGGCACAGGACAACGGCCTGGAATCTTCCCTATCGATCTGGGATGAGATGCTGACGGTCTTTGAGAATCTTCGCAGCATGGAAAAGAACATTCGCAGGATCGAGCTTGACCTGTCCAACCCGTCGATCTATGAAGATGCCGGGCAATATGAGAAGCTGCTCGCAGAATATGATAAATTGCAAGTGACCTTCAAGGATGCGGGCGGCTACCAATACGAATCGGATATCCGCTCGGTCCTCCACGGCCTCCGCTTCTATCAGGAAGATTACGGGATGCAGATCTCGTCCTTGAGCGGCGGGCAGAAAACACGCCTTGCCCTTGCCAAGCTGTTGCTGACGAAACCCGATGTACTGATTTTGGACGAGCCGACGAACCATCTCGACATCGAAACGCTCTCCTGGCTTGAGCAGTATTTGCAAAGCTACGCAGGCGCAATCCTAATTGTTTCCCACGACCGCTATTTTCTCGACAAAGTGGTGACACAGGTTTATGAATTGTCCCGCCACCACGTCAAAAAGTTCCATGGCAACTACAGCAAATACCTGGAACAGAAAGCGGAAAATTTTGAGCGGGAAATGAAGCTGTATGAAAAGCAGCAGGATGAAGTTGCGAAAATGCAGGAATTCATTCAACGGAATCTCGTTCGTGCGTCAACGACAAAACGGGCACAAAGCCGGCGGAAACGGCTGGAGAAGATGGAACTGATGGACAGGCCGGCCGGCGGGGAAAAGTCGGCCACTTTCTCTTTTGGAATCGAACGGCAGAGCGGGAACGATGTCATGAGGGTGGAGGATGCAGCGATCGGATACGGGGAGGAATTGTTGGCGAAGGGAGTTAATTTTTCCATCACCCGCGGCGACAGTATCGCGCTTGTCGGGCCGAACGGTGTCGGAAAATCAACACTTCTCAAGACGATTCTCGGCAAACTGCCGCTGCTTTCCGGTCACATCCGCAAAGGAACGAACGTGTCAATCGGTTATTATGATCAGGAGCAGGCCAACCTCTCATCGAATAAATCGGTACTTCAGGAATTATGGGACCGCTATCCGTTGAAGGAAGAGAAAGTGATCCGGACCGTTCTCGGCAACTTCCTTTTCAGCGGAGATGACGTGCTTAAAACCGTCTCAACGTTGAGCGGCGGGGAAAAAGCACGGCTCGCCCTCTCGATTTTGATGCTTGAGCAGGCCAATGTCCTTATTCTTGATGAGCCGACAAACCATTTGGACCTTGATAGTAAAGAAGTGTTGGAAAATGCGCTTGTCGATTACCCGGGCACAATCTTGTTCGTCTCCCATGACCGTTACTTTATCAACAGGATTGCCACGAAAGTGCTCGAGCTCTCCCCTGACAGCACAACCGAATATCTTGGGGACTATGACTACTATGTGGAAAAGAAGGAAGAAACATTAGAGCTGGCAAGGCTTGCCGCTGAAGCGAAAAAAGGGGCGGCAACAGAAAACGTCCCGGCAGCGAACAAACAGTCCTACCAGTTGGATAAAGAGCAGAAGAAACTCGAACGCCAGAGGAAACGAAGAATCGAAGAGATCGAAGGACTGCTGGAAGAGCTGGAGGGCCAGGTCGCGGAACATGAACAGACACTCTGCGAGCCGGACATTTTTGAAGACCATGAGAAAGTAATAGAGCTGCAGCAGACGATTGACGCCCTTCAGGAGAAGATCAGTGTTTTAATGGATGAATGGGCGGAGTTATCAGAGGACGAATAAATGAAAAGGAAGGAGGGCAGCGGTAAAGTGGTACCTGTAGGTAGGACACTCGAAAAAAAGAGTGTTCAACCTGCAGGTGCTTTTTATATACTTGAAATTAAGAATATGGGATTAGGGGATAACATGAGCAAAGTAACTTTTTCGTCCGAACAGGTAAGTGCAC
>NZ_JBWBKF010000070.1:0-25823 GCF_057657925.1 Lederbergia sp. B243.17 | reverse complement strand
GTGCACTTACCTGTTCGGACGAAAAAGTTACTTTGCTCATGTTATCCCCTAATCCCATATTCTTAATTTCAAGTATATAAAAAGCACCTGCAGGTTGAACACTCTTTTTTTCGAGTGTCCTACCTACAGGTACCACTTTAGCCCAGTAAAAATGGCAGCCCTCCCTTTCTTATGTAAAGGTCGATATGTCATTTGACACCTGAAGAAAAAGAAAGTAGAGACCTTCAAGTGCCAATGGAGCCCATAGATACCTGAAGAAACCAAAAGTAGAGTTCTTCCGGTGTCTATCCCTACAGTGGGCGGGCTTTCAAAGCGGGCGGCCACAAGATAAGCAGAGAATAAGAAAAGCAGGAGAAGAAAAACGATATGTTTTTCTTCTCCTGCTTAAATTTAGAGTCTGCTCTCCGCTTTTCTTTGGCTAGCTCCGGCGCCTATCGGCTAGCAAACTTCGGAAAGCCGCCTACGATAAGTCAACATCAACTTCTTCGTCGTCGTGTTTCCTTTATCTCGTTGGCTTCCCTCCAGTTTGTACGCTGATGGACAGGCGCCTCCACTTTTCTTTGTCCAGCTCCGGAGGCCATCGGCTCGAGTCGCTTCGAAAAAGATCAGGTGGATTGGAGATCATCCACCCGTTCTTTTCCTCCAGCGCTTGTCGCCGATAACCAGGCCTCCTCCGCTTTTCTTTAATTCCCTTCCGCTTTAAGCAGGAAGGTTTCGTCCTGGTATTCGATTGTGATGTCCATATCGCCCGCAGCGGCTTCTTCTGAGAAGGTCTTCCCATCGGTTGCGGCTTCATCCGCTTTTGCGAGCATCTCATTGACTGCTTGATCATCACGCACGCCGAGGGAGTCCAAAATTAATGACGGGATGGTCATGTCGTAAGGTCCTTCATATTGTACTCCGGCAAAGGAGTCATCCTTGTTCAGTTTAATGGTCACTTGATCATCGACTTTGATTTGTCCGTTCTCTTTCTTGTCGGGATCGATCGGCTGAGCAATATCGGATGAATCCGCAAGCACGGCATTATAGTGATCTGTGAATTCATTCAGTGTAATTGGCATTTTTTTCTCTGCTGTAGCTGTTTCTTTAACAGGATCGTTCGCGGTCTTTTGGGGCCCTCCCGTACAACCGGCAAGAAGGGATAGGACAAGCATTGCTGTCAGTGTTTTTTTCATGAAAATCTCTCCTTTCAATTTGCGTTTGGCTGCTGCGGTTGGTAGAGGAACTTGGCGACTTTTTCATCTACCTCAGGATGCTCATGCAGGCCAAAATGCGTGGCTGCTGCATCTCTTACCGTATCAAAGGTAAATGGGCAGGAAGTGAAGATTTCCCGGCCGCCGAGTGCACTCCTTTCGGATACGAGACCGTCTCCATTCTCCGGGTTTCCGGTAACGCCGGCAATGGAAAGAACAGCAAGGGACGGCGGAAGCTTGCTGCGGTTCAGGAAAAGATTTTGCAAAGCGGGAGAACCGGGCGCCAGATCAATCAGCGCTTCTCCGTAATTCTGCTGAAAATAATCTTTGCGCTCAATCCCTTTAAAAGGAGAGCCAATTGTTACAAGCTTAAGCACCTTCGGGCCGCTGCTGTTTCCAGTATGGTTTTGTACATAATTCGTCGAAGCAAGTCCGCCCATCGAATGGCCGACCAGGTTCACTTGCTGGATCCCATAATCCTTCTTAAGCGTAACCAGAATCCGCTCAAGCCAAACCGTCTGATCGGCAAGCGACGCTCTGTTGTTGTCGAAAATCACCTGAACGAAAGGATGCGCTTGGTTTTTTGGAATACGGCCACTGATGGAAAGGTAACCGTCTTTTCTAACACGAACGGTCATTGTTCTTTCACCCCAGCCGGCTTGCTTCAACCGGTCCAACATGGTTGAGAAAGATCGTTCACTGCCTTTATAGCCATGGACGAAAATGGTCGGTACGATGTCCGCCATTTCCGCCGATATATTATTTCCATTCGGCTGCTTCATCCGCAGAAAAATCATCGTGAAGAGAAAAGTAGCGAGAAAAAGCAAACCGATTTTTTTAAAGTTGTTCATGTAATCTATAGCCCCCTATGATTCACTATTTTAGCAGAAAGCGGAAGGAAAGATACATGGAATCGGCAAATATTCACTAGAAAATCATCTTTCTGGATGCGGCTTGGTTCTTTGGGAGTAAACCGTGACAAGCCGCAGAGCATAGGCTGTAATATCAAAGTCTGGAGGAGTGAAAAAGTGGACGGACAACAATTGAACTATTTTGCCGGCGGCAACACGGCAAAGGGATTTCATAATTTATTTGACTCCAATGTAAAAGGGTTGAAGCATGTTTTCATCTTGTCGGGAAGGTCAGATTTCGAGAAGGCGGAGCTGATCGGCCGGCTGGAGGAAGAATGGGCCGGAAAAGGATACACGTTGGAGAAGATCCGCCGAGCCCATTACCCTGAGAAATTGGAAGGGCTGCTGATCCGGGACTTGGGTGTAGGCATTGTCGACGGGGACCCGCCGAGAGTGATTCATAAGGAGTTTATGGGCTCCCATTGGGAAACAATTGACCTTGAGACGGCCGCCGGGGCAGTAAAACTGGATCACAAGTCCACCGAAATCAACCAGCTGCTTGAAAGAATCAGAGAAGCTGAAGAAAAGGCGTATAAAGCATATGCAGATGGTCTTGCCGTCCATGATGAATGGGAGGACATTTATATCGGCAGAATGAACTTTCAAAAAGCAGATGCGGCGGCAAAGAATTTGATCGTCCATCTCTTTCCGGGGCCTTCCAAGGAGCAAGAGCAGACGGTCGTCCGCCGTTTTCTTGGAGCCGCCACTCCTGATGGTGCTGTTGATTTCGTCGGCAACCTGACAGATGGCTTGTCGAAGCGTATTTTTTTAAAGGGAAGGGCGGGAACAGGCAAATCGACCTTGCTGAAAAAGGTCGTTACCGAAGCGGAAAGACGGGGATATTCGATTGAAATCTACCACTGTGGATTCGATCCGGCGAGTCTCGATATGGTCGTCGTCCGAGAACTTGGCTGGGCAGTTTTCGACAGCACGAAGCCGCATGAATATTTTCCGGAAATGCCGGGTGATGAGGTGCTCGACATGTATGAGCTGTCCGTCACACCGGGAACCGATGAAATGTTTGCGGAGGAGATTGCCAAGATAGAGGCGAGGTATAGAGCGAAGATGGACGAAGGGAAATACTTTTTAGCCGAAGCGAAGCAAAGCCGCAATTTGCTTGAGGAGCTGTATGCCGAAGCGGCGGATCCCGCGCGGCTATTGGAAATTTATGAAGAAATAAACGCCGCATTTGCCGGATATGCAAATAATGAACAGTCTTGACAGGCCACTATCCGGCCTGTTTTTTTGCATGGGAGAGAAACAGCTTGTAGTTCACTCGATTTTGATTAAAATAGAAGTACGCGAATTAACCTACATACACCAGTTTACATGGTAACTAATCGGGGGCTGAAGAAAAGTGGATTGGAATCATTGCGTCGTCAGAAAACATACACACTCTGTTAAATGGTCGATGAAAGATGAGGAAATCATCCCAATGTGCATTGCCGATATGGACTTTCAGGCGGCACCGGAAATTATCGAAGCGATGAAAAAGAAGGCAGAACATGGTATCTATGGCTATACGACCTTTTGCGACCGATACTTCCAGTCCATCATCGGTTGGTGGGAGAAACGCTTTGGTCTGAAACTTGAAAAAGAGTGGATATCCTTCAGTCCGGGTATCATTCCCGGCATCAATCTGCTTTTGCATATATTGACGGAGCCAGGCGACCAGGTGATCGTCCAGGATCCTGTATATTATCCTTTTTATTCTACAATTGAAAATCACCAATGCATCATTTCACGAAATTCCCTTCTTAACGAAAACGGCCGCTATTCAATCGACTTTGCGGATCTCGAGGAAAAGGCGGCGCATCCTAAAGCGAAGGTTCTGATCCTTTGCAGTCCGCACAATCCTGTCGGGCGTGTCTGGAGCGAGGAAGAGCTAAGAAAAATCGGTGAAATCTGCCTGAAGCATGAGGTTTGGATCATCGCTGATGAAATGCACGGAGACCTCGTTTATCCAGGGCACTCCCATATCCCATTCTACAAGGCCAGCGGAAAATTCAGTGAGCGAAGCATTATATGCGCCGCCCCAAGCAAAACGTTTAACGTGGCAGGGTTGCAAACCTCCATCATGATCATTGCAAACCATGATTTGCGGAAGCGGTATGAGGAAAAGCTGATGCAGTTCGGAATGACAAGACCGAATGCTTTTGGTGTGGAAGCAACAATTGCTGCATACGAAAACGGAGAGCCTTGGCTTGAGGAGCTGCTCATTTATCTGCATGAAAATTTACGGTATACGTTAAACTTCTTTGAAGATCATGATCTGGGAATCAAACCAGTCATCCCGGAGGCAACACATCTTGTCTGGCTTGATTGCTCGGCGCTTGGCCTGAGGGGAGAAGCGCTCCATTCGTTCTTTTTGGAGAATGCAAAAATAAAATTTGATGAAGGATTCAAATTCGGGGAGTGCGGCAGCCCTTATATCCGGATGAATATTGCCTGTCCGCGAGAAAGACTGGAAGTTGCGCTTCAGCGGATGAAAGGGGCAATTGAAAACCGCAGCGAGCAGATACAGTATTCATAAGCGAACGAAAGTGGAAAGGAAGTCGGCGTCTTGAAAACGATTAAAGATATTGCAGAGTTGGCCAATGTTTCGCGGACAACGGTATCCCGAGTACTGAACAATTCAGGATACGTCAGCGAAAAATCGCGAAAAGCAGTTTTGAAAGTGATCGAAGAGACCGGCTATGTTCCAAGTGAACATGCCAAGGCGCTCAGAACAAAACAAACAAAGGTTATCGGTGTCATCTTGCCGAAAATCAGCACGGAAACATCGAGCAGGGTCGTCAACGGTCTGAATGAGGTGCTTATGAAGAAGGGCTATCAAATTCTTCTGGCGAATACGAACCTCGACAAAAGCCGGGAAATCGAAAATATTGCGCTGCTCCACAGCCGGCAAGTGGACGGCATCATCCTGCTGGCGACGAATACTGCTAAGGAACTGCGGGCAGAAGCAGAGGCAGCAAGGATTCCGCTTATTGTCGTTGGGCAGGAATTTTCCGGTATTCCCTCAATCATTTTTGATGACTTCGGCGCAGCTTTTGCTTTGACTGAAAAGTTTATTTCTAAAGGATACCGTAAAATCGGTTTTATTGGCGTCGATGAAGGGGATAGAGCTGTAGGAGAATTGCGGAAAGAGGGCTATAAGGCTGCATTAAAAAAACATGGGCTCCCCCTTATGCAGAATTGGATTCGTAAGGGCGACTTTTCCATCCAGTCCGGTTATGAAGCGGCTAAGCTCATGTTTGAAGACGGGGAGCAGAGACCCGATGCCATTTTTGCAGCGACAACACGCATGGCGCTTGGAGTCTGGCAGTTTGCTCAAGAAAAAGGTTGGAAAGTGCCGGAACAGCTTGGCATTGCTGGCATCGGCACGAGCGAAACCGCCTCCTTTTTAAGCCCGGCTATTTCCACAATTGAATATGAGTATGAACATGCTGGAGTGGAAGCGGGTAAATTGATGCTCTCCCTGCTTGAGGCCCAAGAGCAAATTTCAGAAAAAACCATGCTAAATTATAGACTTATAGAACGAGATAGTTTATGATAGCGTCAATAAAGCGATTTCATAAACTATAATGTATTGTGGAATCGATTCCATTAAAAGAAGGAGTGAAGAAAAGTGTCGGAAAACAGCAGAATTGCCCGGGAAATTGTCGAAGCTGTTGGAGGAAAGGAAAACATCAACTCGGTCGCCCATTGTGCCACTCGGCTGCGCATAATGGTGAAAGACAAGGAAAAGGTTGATCAGGCGAAGGTCGAAAGCATCGACAAAGTGAAGGGTGCCTTCTACAACTCGGGTCAGTATCAAGTGATTCTCGGAACAGGAACAGTTAATCGGATTTACGATGAAGTCGTAAACCTAGGCTTCGAAGGAACAACCCAGTCAGAGATGAAAGAGGAAGCTGTCAAGCAGGGGAATGCCTTCCAAAGGGCCATCCGCAAGTTCGGTGACGTATTCGTCCCGATTATCCCCGCTCTTGTTGCAACCGGTTTATTCATGGGGGTACGCGGACTTGTTCTCCAAGAACAAATTCTTGGTTGGTTTGGACTGACACCAGCAGATATCTCAGAGAACTTTATTTTATTTACTGAAGTATTGACTGACACGGCCTTTATTTTCCTTCCTGCCCTTGTCGCATGGTCGACATTCAGGGTATTCGGCGGATCGCCGACAATCGGACTTGTGCTTGGGCTCATGCTCGTCAGTCCATCGCTTCCGAATGCATACGCAGTGGCAGGCGGAGACGCCAGCGCAATCATGATTGCCGGCTTCATTCCGGTCGTCGGATACCAGGGCTCCGTGCTCCCGGCGTTTATTGCAGGGATTATCGGCGCGAAGCTGGAACGATGGATACGAAAAAGAGTACCTGAAGCATTGGATTTGATCCTAACACCATTTTTAACATTGTTGATCATGATAGTCTTAGCTTTGCTATTGATCGGACCAATTTTCCACAGCTTGGAAGAGGTCATCCTGAATGCAACAGTCGCTGTCCTTTCTTGGCCGCTTGGCATCAGCGGACTGCTAATCGGCTTCTTGAACCAAATTATTGTCATTACAGGCGTTCATCACATTTTCAACTTTCTGGAAATTCAGTTGCTTGAAAAATACGGAAACAATCCGTACAACGCCATTGTCACCTGCGCGGTTGCCGCTCAAGGCGGAGCTGCACTGGCTGTCGGCCTAAAAACAAAATCGGCGAAACTGAAAGCACTGGCACTGCCATCGTCATTCTCAGCTTTCCTTGGTATTACAGAGCCGGCGATCTTCGGGGTCAACCTCCGATACATGAAACCATTCGTAATGGCCCTGATCGGAGGAGGCGTAGGAGGATTCCTTGCTTCAATCTTGGGCTTGAAAGGAACGGGCATGGCCATCACCGTCATCCCGGGCACACTGCTCTATCTGAACGGCCAAATCCTGCTCTACCTACTCGTCAACCTCGTCGCCATCGCCGTCGCCTTCATCCTAACCTGGATGTTCGGCTTCTCAGACAAACAACTGGATGAGGTAAAAGCTACGCATTAAACGAAAAGCGGAGGGCGGCGCTAGGGGCGACAAGCATAAGGCGAGAAAGGAAAAAGGCGCTTTTCAGCCTTTAGCCTTTCTTGACTTATGACCTCGAGCCCCTGCCGCTCGGAGCTGGACAGAGAAAAGCGGAGGCGCCTGTTCATCGGCGTACAAACTGGAGGGAAGCCAACGAGATAAAGGAAACACAGCGACGAAGGAGCTGATGTTGACTTATCGTAGGCGGCTTTCCGAAGTTTGCCAGCCGATAGGCGCGGGAGCTAGCCAGAGAAAAGCGGAGGGCGGCGCTAGGGGCAACAAGCGCTGGAGGAAAAGAATGGGTGCTTCCCAATCCACCTGATCTTTTCTGAAGCGCCCCCGAGCCGACGCCTCCAGCATCAAACAGCACTACTTCCTCAATTTGCATACTGAGCAAAGCAAAACAGGATGCAAAAGCAGGAGTAAGGAGAGTTATCAAAATGAAGGATGTTCATCAGCTAATGGAGCTGGCCAGCAAACAAGTGGAGAGTGCGAAAAATAAAGTGGAGTCTGACCCATACAGGCTCCGCTTTCATCTTATGCCTCCCGTGGGTTTGCTGAACGACCCAAATGGCTTGATTTATTTTAAAGGGCGGTATCATGTTTTTTATCAATGGAACCCGTTCGAGACTGCCCACGGCGCAAAATTTTGGGGGCATTACAGCTCACCAGACCTGATAAGTTGGAAGGCGGAGCCAATAGCGCTCGCTCCCGACCGGGAGTTCGACCGGAACGGCTGCTATTCGGGAAGCGCTATTGAACACGAAGGCAAGCTGTATCTTTTTTACACCGGCAATGTAAAAAATAGTGACGGAGAGCGGGTGACAACTCAATGTGCCGCCGTTTCGAGTGATGGCCGCGATTTTGAGAAGCTGGGACCGGTTATCTCCTTGCCTGAGGGCTATACCCCTCATTTCAGAGATCCAAAGGTTTGGCAGGAACAAGATGAGTTTTTCATGATTCTGGGTGCCCAAACCGCTGACGAACAAGGTGAAGCCGTTCTGTATCGTTCAAAGGATCTTTCGGAGTGGGAGTTTCTCGGTCCGATCGCAGGCAGCGGCCGGGGCGGTCTCGGTTCATTCGGGTATATGTGGGAGTGCCCGGATTTTTTCCGGCTCGACGGCTTAGACCTGCTTCTCGTTTCCCCGCAAGGCTTGGAGCCTGAGGGGGATTTGTTCCAAAATGAGTTCCAGTCCGGCTATTTCGCAGGAACTTTGGACGGTGAGACTTTTGAATTTAAGCACGGTCTGTTTACGGAATTGGACAGGGGCTTCGACTTTTACGCACCCCAGACGCTGCTGGACGGAAAGGGCAGAAGACTGCTGATTGCCTGGATGGGCATCACTGATGAAATGGAACCTTATGAACCGACTGTCAAAAACGAGTGGCTGCATGCGCTGACGCTGCCAAGAGTGCTTGAGTGGCGGGAGGGAAAACTGCATCAGCTGCCACCGGAGGAATTGACGCAACTGAGAAAAGCAGGTGTGGAAGCAACGGCGAGCCTTCAAGCAGGCGAGTTGATGGAGATTCCTGAACTAAGCGGGGAGGCGATGGAGTGGAAAGCGCATTTTTCCACACCGTTGACGGGTGCAATCGAATTTCGAGTCCGCGACGAGGCGGTGATCCGGTTTGACCCGCAAGAACAGCGCTTCTCGTTGGAAAGGACCAATTTCAAAGGAGATGCCAGGGAAATCCGCCGCTGCAAGCTGGAAAGACTGGAATCCATTCATCTCTACCTGGACACCTCCTCAATCGAAATATTTATCAATGAAGGCGAAGAAGTATTTAGTGCTCGGATCTTCCCAAATACAGATGAAAAGTCTACCCGAATGATAAGCGAAACTCCAATTGATTTTCATTTGCAGAAATGGGATCTGAGCACATTTGAACTGACTGAATAATGACGAAACCACCTGCCGGAGAAGGACTCCCGGCAGGTTTTTTCTGCGTTGGAAAAGTTTTGCCGAATGTCCTTTCTAGATAAACATGTTATTTGTTCTGTGTTATAGTATGTATGGAGAAAGAGATGAATAGTAACTATTGTCTTTTTCAGGCGGACAAATGTTTATAAATCGTTTACAAATCATCTATCATATTCTAGTTGGAGGGATGGAAATGTCGAGTAAGACACTTCAGGCATTTTTACAGGAAAATTTGGCGGGTCTTCGTGATCAAGGTCTTTATAACGAGATCGAAACCGTTGGAAGTCCAAATGGGGCAAAAATTACGATCAGCGGCAAAGAGCTGATCAATCTCTCGTCCAACAATTATCTCGGTCTGGCAACAGATGAGAGATTAAAGAAAGCTGCAATTGAGGCAGTGGAAAAGTGGGGAGCCGGCGCAGGAGCTGTCCGGACGATTAACGGAACACTCGACCTCCATATCAAATTGGAGGAAGTACTTGCGAAATTCAAAGGCACAGAAGCGGCAATTTCTTATCAATCCGGCTTCAACTGCAATATGGCGGCCATCTCAGCTGTCATGGACAAAAATGATGCCATTCTGTCCGATGAGCTGAACCATGCATCGATTATTGACGGCTGCCGCCTGTCCCGAGCAAAGATTATTCGATTCAATCACTCGGATATGGATGACTTGCGCCAAAAGGCGAAAGAAGCACGTGAATCCGGGCAGTACAATAAACTGATGGTCATCACAGATGGTGTTTTCTCAATGGATGGCGACATTGCCAAGCTCCCAGAAATCATCGAAATCGCAGAAGAGTTCGATTTGATGACCTACGTCGACGATGCCCATGGTTCGGGTGTTCTCGGCAAAGGAGCCGGAACGGTGAAACATTTCGGACTTCAAGACAAGGTTGATTTCCAAATCGGGACACTTTCTAAAGCAATTGGCGTAGTTGGAGGATATGTAGCCGGCAAGCAGGATCTGATTGATTGGCTAAAGGTTCGCTCTCGCCCATTCCTCTTTTCGACAGCGGTCACGCCAGCAGATGCTGCGGCGGCAACCAAAGCAATCGAAATCCTGATGGAGAGCACCGAACTGAACGAAAAGCTTTGGGAAAACGGCAATTATCTGAAAGAAGGCCTGAAAGAAGCAGGATTCGATATCGGCCATAGTGAGACGCCGATCACCCCCGTTATCATCGGTGACGAAAAGGCAACACAGGCATTCAGCCGCCGTCTTTATGAAGAAGGCGTTTATGCAAAGTCCATTGTATTCCCGACCGTACCAAAAGGAACAGGCCGCGTTCGGAACATGCCGACTGCCGCACATACGAAAGAGATGCTGGACGAAGCGATTCAGACGTACGAAAAGGTCGGCAAGGAAATGGGAATCATCTAATTTTTTGCAGGGTGAGCAGCCCGCTTCGGGAGGAAGCAGCATGAAAAAAATCATGGTGACCGGTTCACTGGGCCAAATCGGCTCGGAACTGGTAATGAAGTTAAGAGAGATGTATGGAGCAGACCGTGTACTTGCGACCGATATCCGCAAGACCGACGGTATAGTCACGGAAAGCGGCCCATTTGAAATTCTTGATGTCACAGACGGAGAGAGAATGCATGAATTGGCGAAGGAATATAAAGTCGATACGATGATCCACTTAGCGGCCTTGCTGTCAGCAGTGGCGGAGGAAAAACCGCTGTTTGCATGGAACTTGAATATGGGCGGCCTCGTCAATGCACTGGAAACAGCAAGGTCATTGGACCTGCAATTTTTTACACCGAGCTCCATCGGGGCATTCGGGCCGTCTACACCAAAAGAGAACACACCTCAAGATACAATCCAGCGCCCGACGACGATGTATGGCGTCAATAAGGTGGCGGGTGAGCTGCTTTGCGATTATTACTATGCCAAGTTTGGCGTTGATACACGCGGTGTCCGTTTTCCGGGGTTGATTTCTTATGTAGCGCCTCCAGGCGGCGGCACAACCGATTATGCTGTCGATATTTATTATCAGGCGGTAGAAAAGGGTGAATATACCTCTTTCATCGAGAAGGGCACGTATATGGATATGATGTATATGCCAGACGCCCTTAATGCCATTATCAGCCTAATGGAGGCAGATGGAAGCAAACTGTCACACCGGAACGCATTCAACATTACAGCGATGAGCTTCGAACCAGAAGAAGTTGCAGCTGAAATACGCAAGCATATTCCCGGATTTACGATGAAATATGCTGTTGATCCGGCAAGGCAGGCAATTGCAGAAAGCTGGCCGAATTCGATTGACGCCTCTTGTGCCCGGCGAGAATGGGGATTTAAGACAGAATACGATCTTGCGAAAATGACAGCAGATATGTTGGAGAAAGTAAAAGCAAAATTGCAAGTAAACTAAGAATCTGGAGGCTGTTTCAAAGTCGCATAGCGGTTTTGAAACAGCTTCTTTTTTATGCGGATTCATTTCCGGCAAAACGGTCTGCTCCGGACATGGCCACGGTTTTTTCTGGTATAATGGAGTCACTGAAAATTGTGCGGAAGGATGAAAAAATATGCTGTCAAAAGCGAAAAACCTGCTGCAAACTTATTTTGGCTATGATGAGTTCCGGCAAGGCCAGGAAACAATCATTTCTAAAATCATGGAAGGAAAGGATACACTCGGAATCATGCCGACAGGCGGTGGAAAATCGGTCTGCTACCAAATCCCGGCATTGATGTTTAGAGGCGTCACAATCGTCATTTCTCCGCTCATCTCTTTGATGAAGGACCAGGTTGATGCGTTGGAGAAGGCAGGCATCCCCTCTACATACATCAACAGCACAGTGCCGGCGGACGAGATGCAAAGACGGCTGTCCGGTATCTATCAAGGCGACTATAAACTGATTTACATTGCCCCGGAGCGCCTGGAAGTCCCCTCTTTTCTCCAACTGCTTGAGCAAATGCACATCTCCCTTATCGCCATCGATGAAGCCCACTGTATATCCCAATGGGGTCATGATTTTCGTCCCAGCTATATGAACATCCGCACTTTGATCAACAGAATCCAGCCGAGACCGACTGTTTTGGCTCTTACAGCCACGGCAACGCCGCAGGTAAAGGAAGATATTTGCGACCTGCTCGGCATCGAAGAGGAGAACACCGTTGTTACGGGCTTCGCCAGGGATAACCTGCGTTTTCAAGTTGTTAAAGGCCAAGACCGGGATCTGTTTCTGACCGATTATATCCGTAAAAACCGTGGACAGGCCGGAATAATTTACGCTGCAACCCGAAAAGAGGTCGAACGGCTGCACAAGCTGCTTGAATCGAGCGGTGTGGCCGCCGGGAAGTACCATGCAGGCTTACCTGAAGAAATGCGGAACGACTATCAGGAGCGTTTCCTCTATGACGATATCCAAGTGATGGTGGCGACGAATGCCTTCGGTATGGGGATCAACAAGTCGAATGTCCGCTTCGTCATCCATTATCAAATACCAAGAAATATGGAATCCTACTATCAGGAGGCGGGAAGAGCGGGAAGGGATGGAGAAGAGAGCGACTGCATCCTCCTCTTCGCACCGCAAGATATGCAAATCCAGTCCTTTTTGATCGATCAGTCGGAAATGGACGAAGCCCGGAAGGAAAACGAGTATGCCAAGCTGCGGAAGATGGCAGGGTACGGGCATACCGAGTCCTGCCTTCAGCAGTACATCATTCATTATTTTGGTGATGAAACCGCGGGAGAATGCGGGAGCTGCGGCAACTGTACGGATGACCGCCAGCAAGTTGACGTGACTGTCGAGGCGCAGATGGTGCTCTCCTGCATCCGCAGAATGAATGAGAAGTTTGGCAAGACGATGATCATGAAGGTGCTGACAGGCTCCGGAGATAAAAAGCTTGTCGGTTTTGGTTTCGACAAACTGTCCACTTACGGAATCATGAGAAACAAAAAGCAGAAGGAAGTCATCGAATTTATCGACTTCCTGACAGCAGAGGGTTATTTGCGGCCGACCGCCGGAGCCTATCCTCTCCTCATGCTGACAGAGAGGGCAGGGGAAGTGCTGAGGGGACAAGAGAGGGTCCTCCGAAAAGAAAAAGTGAAGGCAGCCCAAATTGTAGCGGACGATGCATTGTTCGAAAAGCTGCGCGCTGTCCGGAGAGACCTCGCCGAAGCGGAGAAAGTGCCGCCATATGTCATTTTCTCTGATGTGACGCTGCGGGAAATGAGTGCCAAGCTTCCTCAGACAGAAGAGGAGCTGCTGCAGGTAAAAGGAATCGGGCAAAGAAAACTAGAGGCTTACGGGGACATCTTCCTTGAAGCGGTAAATGAGTACTGCGATTCGAATGGAATCGAGCGGAAGCCTTCGATCATACAATTCCGGACAGAACGGCCATCAAGAGAAGATACGAAAGAACCGAGCCACCATGTCAGCTTGAGAATGCTTGGGGAAGGTAAGCACATAGCAGACATTGCTGAGGAACGGGGCATGACAGAGCGGACAGTCGAGGGGCATCTCGTCAAATGCCATGATGAAGGGCTGGAGGTTGACTGGAATGCGTTCATTCCAGAAGAATACGAGGCGGCGATCGAACAGGCCGTCGAGGAAGCAGGAACGGAAAGGCTCACTTCGATCAAAGAACTGCTGCCGGATGAAGTGACGTTTTTCATGATTCGCGCTTATTTACTGAAATAGCCGAACCAAAACTTTGCGATGGGTGAGTCAATTCGCTACAATCTTTTACAGGTAAGAGTACGATTAAAGATCGGAGTCCGTACGGGAAAATTGAAGGGGGCAGAATAGTGATCAAGTGTATTGCAACAGATATGGACGGAACATTATTGAATTCAAGCCAGGAAGTAAGCACAGTAAATAAGGAGGCCATCGCGGCCGCCCGGGAAAAAGGGATTGAATTTCTCGTTGTGACAGGAAGGGCATACAGCGAGGTCCGGTTTGCATTGGATGCAGCAGAAATTGAATGCCCGGCCATCTGTGTTAATGGCGGGGAAATCCGCGATAAAGACGGTACAGTTACCTACTCGATTGGATTGGACGGTTCCACTTCCGAGGAAGTAAGGAAGGTTCTGGACCAGGCCGATATTTATTTTGAGCTGTATACACCGGATGGGACCTATACAACGGATTACGAACGCAGCATTTCATCGATTGTCGATGTTTTCCACAGTGCGAACCCATCGATCGGCATGGATAAACTGAAAGAGGAAGCGCAAGAGCGGTTCGACAGGCGTGTTATCCAAGTAGTGGATAACTATTCTGAGATTTTTTCAGCGCCTGCCTGCAAGGTATATAAATTTCTCGTCTTCTCCCTGGATGATGGCCTTCTTGAGGAAGTTAGCTCCAGACTTAAACAGATTGAAGGCATTGAAGTGACTTCATCTGGAAGACATAACCTGGAGATTATGCATATCGAAGCTCAAAAGGGCATCGCCTTGAAAAAATATGTTGAAGAGATGGGCATCTCTCTTGAGGATACAATGGCATTCGGCGACAATTACAATGACCTGTCAATGCTTGAAATCGCCGGGCATTCTTACGCCATGGGCAATGCCGAACCGGAGATTAAAAAAGCGGCCCGCCACGTAACGGGACTGAATGATGATGATGGTGTCGGTCGGGCAATACTGGAAGCTTTGGAGAAAATGGAGTAAGAGACTTTTGGAGAGGGCAGTTCAGAAAATCAGTGAAAACTGATCTTCTGGAACTTGCCCTTTTCTTTTTGTATGTTTCTTTCCGTTCGGGGGCACGCACCGCGGAAAGCGGCCGCAGCAAATCCACGGGTTCAAAGAAAGAAAACGAGAGTGGGATTCTTCGGCAGGTTTCGTTCTTGTTTTCTATTTCTGTATGGACTTTTTCAGTCGCTTATTGGACAGCCTCTTTTTGCTTTTGCCTGTGTATGGTACGCTAAATCAATGACAAACCGAAGAAAGTGAGGATGACTGAAATGAACGTTCTTCTCGTAGAAGATGACAGGACCATCGCTTCGGGACTGGAGTATTCGCTCAACCGTGAACAGTTTTCGACTATATATTGCCCTGATGCCGCAGCGGCCAAGCGGGTGCTTGGTGAGCGGCTGGGGGAGATTTCTTTATGCTTATTTGATCTGTCTCTGCCTGACGGAAGCGGCTATGATCTATGCAGGTACGTGAAGGCCAACAGCGACATCCCCGTCATTTTTTTAACGGCGGCGGATGATGAGGTGAATGTCGTCATGGGGCTGGAACTGGGGGCGGACGATTATATCACAAAACCTTTCCGGGTCCGTGAGCTGATGGCAAGAATCAGAACGGTTCTCAGAAGGTATGAACGCCCGGCTGCCGGCCAAGCTGCTATTGCCATCGGAAATGTCCTTGTCAATGTTCTTGAGGGAAAGGTTTATAAAGACGGCACAGAGGTCGTCCTGACGGCGCTGGAATATCGCCTCCTCCTCGTGCTCATAAATCATCGGGGCCAAGTCCTCACAAGAAGCCAGCTGTTGGAAGGCATCTGGGATGTGGCGGGGGACTTTGTGAATGACAATACGTTAACCGTCTACATCAAGCGGCTCAGAGATAAGCTTGAAGACCATCCGCAGAAGCCGGAAATCATCAAAACGGTCCGAGGTCTCGGCTATAAGGTAGGGGGGTAAAAGATGCTGCGAAATCGGGAAATATTGCTTTTCCTCCTTGCCGCCTTCATCCTGACTCTCATAGCGGTAATGATGACTGGTTCGATTTCCAGTACGGCCGCTCTCCTCGTTCTCGGCCAGTCCGCCATCTTGATCGCAGGCTTCCTGATTTTGACGAGGTGGAGGTATAAAGAAATCGAAAAACTCTCCGGTTATTTGCGCAGAATAAGCAATGGCGATGACACGCTTGATATACGCGATAACCACGAAGGAGAATTAAGCATTTTAAAAAATGACATTTATAAAGTGACACTGATGCTTTCGGAGCACCGGAAGCTACTGCAGCAGGACAAGCTCGAACTGACCAACTCCATTTCTGACATCTCCCATCAGCTAAAAACACCTCTCACCTCCATGACAGTGATGGCGGACCTTCTTGAGGATGAGCAACTGCCGGCTGAAAAGAGAAAGGAATTCACCCGCAATATAAGCGGCCAGCTGGAGAGGATCGACTGGCTTGTCTCGTCCCTATTGAAGTTATCGAAGATCGATGCGGGGACGATCACCTTCAAGCGGGAAAAGATTATGGTAGCGGAACTGATTGAAAAAGTGCTTAGCCCACTCCGGATTCCGATAGAGTTAAACGAGCAGACGATACGGATTTCCGGCGATCCTCATGCCAGCTTTGTCGGTGATTTGAACTGGACCGCCGAGGCACTGATCAATATTGTGAAAAACTGTGTAGAGCATACAGAAAAGGGCGGAGAAATTTCATTTTCCTATCATGAGAATGTTCTTTTTACGGAAATCAGTATCATAGACAACGGAAAAGGAATTGAAAAAGAAGATTTGCCGTACATTTTCAAACGGTTTTACAAAGGAAAGACCGCTGGAGAAGACAGCGTCGGCATTGGCCTGGCGATGGCGCAAAGCATTATTTCCAGCCAGCAAGGCCATATCGAAGTGAAAAGTAGAACTGGAGAAGGCACTCGTTTTCAGATCAAGTTTTATAAATAACCGCCAAAGTGACTGGATTGTCACTTTGCAGTCACCGGGCAGTCATTTTAGGCAGATACACTAAGCTTATAAGAAATAAGCGGAGGTAGGACATGGATATTTTAAAGATTGAAAATCTGTCTAAAGTATATGGCAAAGGGGAGACCGCGGTAAGCGCACTCGACCAAGTTTCATTTTCGGTGAAGAAAGGGGAGTTCGTCGCCATTATCGGACCGTCCGGATCGGGGAAATCCACATTGCTGCACCTGCTGGGTGGAGTTGACCGTCCTACGGAAGGAAAGGTGATTGTTGGGGATACAGATATGTATCGCCTGAATGAGACACAGCTGGCGATTTTCAGGCGCCGCCAAATCGGCCTCATCTATCAGTTTTACAATCTGATTCCGGTATTGACTGTTGAGGAGAATATCACCCTCCCCTTACTGCTTGATGGGCATAAAGTCGACAAGGAGCATTTTCAAAATATCGTAGGAAAGCTCGGCTTGGAAAGACGGCTCGGCCATTTGCCGAACCAGCTATCGGGCGGTCAGCAGCAAAGAGTTTCGATTGGACGCGCAATCATCGCAAATCCGGCCATTATGCTGGCGGATGAACCGACAGGGAATCTGGACAGCAAGAATAGCGCGGAAATTATCGATTTGCTGAAGGCATTCAATAAAACATACAAACAGACGCTTATTGTCATTACCCACGACGAGCGGATTGCTCTTCAGGCTGACCGGATCATAACAATTGAGGACGGAAGGATTGCCAACGACGAGGTGATCCGCAGATGAATATCGTCAACAAACTGACTTTGAGGAACATGAAAGAAAACAAACGGCGTACGCTTGTCACAATCATTGGTGTCATCATCTCGGTCGCAATGATTACAGCGGTCAGCACATTGGGCGTATCCTTTCAAGACTTGATGAAACGGCAGTCGATCGCCCAGATCGGCGGCTGGCATGTGCACTATTATGACGTAGACAAAGAGCAGCAGAAAGCCATCCGGGAAGACCCGGCAACCGAAAGTGTGGTTGTTTCAGAAAGCATCGGCTCCGTAAAATTACAGGGCTATAAGTATATCAGAAAGCCGTATATGTTCATCAAAGCCTTCAGCAGTAACGCGGCAGAGCAATTTCCGCTTGAACTAACTTATGGAAGAATGCCGAAAACGGCCAACGAAATCGTCGTCTCTGAAAAAATGTTGAACGAGTCTGAGGAGAACATATCCATAGGCAAGAAAATCGCCTTTGAAGTGGGGGATCGCTACTCTCGGTTATCTAATGAACTTATTAACGAAGATTGGACTGCCGTCCTGGAGAAAGGACAGCTAGAGGAAGAACTGCAAAATACGAAAAAGATAGAATATACAGTAGTCGGCTTAATGAAAAGCCCCAGCTGGGAGCCGTCTTGGGCGGCGGGTTACACAGCCATCACCCATATAGACAACGCAGAAGGGATGGGAGAGAAACCTGTCAGTGCCTTCGTGACCCTTAAGCAAGTAAAGCCTGCGCTTTATAAACATGCAGAGGAGCTTGCCGGTAAGAATGGGATTGAATACGTCTATTTTAACCGGGATCTTCTTATGTATTACGGAGTTGTCAAGAGCGACTCTATGCGGCAAGTATTGTACGGGATTACAAGCATCGTCCTGGCCATCATTATGATCGGTTCGGTTTCGCTGATCTATAATGCTTTTGCCATTTCTGTGTCAGAACGGGCGCGTTACTTGGGCATGCTTTCAAGTGTTGGAGCGACAAAAAGGCAGAAATGGAACTCGGTGATGTTTGAGGGTATGGTCATCGGGCTCATCAGCATCCCGATCGGAATTCTTGCCGGCCTTGCCGGGATTGCAGTCACTTTCCTTTTCATCAATCCGATTATTCCTCAGACGTTGAATGTGTCGGAAAAACTGTCGGTGACCGTTACACCGCTCTCCATCGCAGCGACGATTATTCTGTCAGCGATCACCATTTTTCTCTCCGCATTTTTGCCGGCAAGAAAGGCGTCAAAGGTTTCGGCTGTTGATGCCATCAGGCAAACCGCAGATGTAAAACTGAGCAGCAAATCTGTCCGGACATCCAAATGGGTGAGAAAACTGTTTGGAATTGAAGCTGAAATCAGCTTGAAAAACAGCAAGAGAAATAAACGAAGATATCGGGCAACGATTTTTTCGATTGTAATCAGCATCGTCCTGTTCCTATCGGTCTCTTATTTCTCCTCCATCATGAAAAAATCACTGGCTTTGTCGCAAAACGAAATCAATTATGATCTTCGGATTGACTTTTTCGAAGGAGGCGATGAACCGAAGGACGAACAGTTTATTCAATCCGTCACCACACTTGATGGTGTGACAGATTCCTCTTTAATCAAGGAATTGTATCTGAGCACATGGATTGAACAGCAGAAAGCGGCGAAGGAACTGGATCCCACAGATAATGGGCTGGAAAACGGCCGCTATCCTTATTCGGCCAGGGTGTATGCTTTGGAAGATGCTAAACTGGAGGAGTATGCCAAGCGAACAGGAGTCGACGTGGCGCAATTGGAGGAAGGAATGAATGCGATTGTCGTGGATAAGATCCCCTATACTGATGGAAAGGCAGGCAAGTATACCGAGACAAAAGCAATTTATGCTGAAAAAGGCGACACCATCGATTTATCTGGGTTTGATTATGAGCGAAATGAAGAAGCTTCAATCGGCGCAGTCACAATCGCAGGCTTGGCGGATGAGCTTCCTCTGGGCATCACGCCCTCTACCGTCAACGGGTTGAATCTGATCGTATCTGAAAAAGTCTTTAACCAGTTATACAATCAATTGGCAGAGAAAGGCATCTCAGTCGGAAAGTCAAGCTCGCTTTATCTGAAAAGTGATGATCCGGGGAAGACGCAAGCCGAAATTGAGGACATGCAAGACGTTGTCCATAATGTCACTAATACGGAAAAAGACAAACAAAAGGGCGAGCAAATGATCACGCTGATGTCCGTCTTCGTATACGGCTTCATCACCCTCATCGCAGCCATATCGATTGCCAATATTGTAAACACAATCTCAACGAGCGTTACCTTGCGAAAACGTGAATTTGCGATGCTGAAATCCGTCGGGATGACGCCGCAGGGCATTGATAAAATGATGAATTATGAAAGTCTCATTTACGGAGTGAAAGCCCTCGTTTACGGCTTGCCGCTCAGTTTTGCTGTTATGTATCTCATGCACCGGACGATGATGAAGACCTTCACTTTTGCATTCCAGCCGCCATGGGGCAGTGTGCTGATTGCGGTGATCGTCGTCTTCGTCATTGTCGGAACAGCCATGCTGTACTCCAGTGCCAAAGTAAAAAAAGAAAATATCATGGATGCATTGAAGCAGGAAAGCATATAGATAGCCGGAGAAGGAGGGAGCGAAAAGCTTCCTCCTTTTTTACTTGGTGAAAAGTTTACGTTTGATAGAATGCCGTTACGTCTATAGGAAAAGAAAACAGAAAGGGTGATAGGATGGGATGGACAGAAATATTTGCACTTATCATGTTCAGTATCTTGGCCCTCCTTCTGATTGGGGCACTGGTTTTCTTTTTATGGATTTACATACTGGATGCCAGGCAGAAGGAGCATTCGGTACTGAGGAATTTTCCGGTATTGGGAAATGTCAGGTACCTGTTTGAAAATGTCGGACCTGAATTCAGGCAGTACCTTTTTCTCAATAACCGGGAGGGCAAGCCGTTTTCCCGCCATCAATATGTGAATGTCGTCAAAGCGGGCAAATATAAGGATCGGATCCATGCGTTTGGCTCGGAACGAGACTTTGAAGAACCAGGGTTTTACATACGAAACGCGATGTTTCCGAAACTGCATGAGGAATTACGGATTGAGCAGGAGCCGAAGGTGCAGACAAAAATTTACCGGATCGATCATGAAGGGCTGTTCAACCGGAAAGAGCATAGTGATGATGCGATTGTTGAACCGCAGCTTCTATCAGATGAGGATGCCGTCGTCATTGGAAAAGAGACTTGGCGTGAGCCGTTTGTTGCCAGAGGACTCATCGGCCAGTCGGCGATGAGTTACGGCTCACTCGGAGAAAATGCCATTACGGCGCTTTCCAAAGGGCTTGGCCTTGCCGGCGGAACGTGGATGAATACAGGGGAAGGCGGTCTTTCCAAGCATCACCTCCGCGGCGAAACTGACATCATTATGCAAATCGGCCCCGGCTTGTTCGGTGTCAGGACAAAAGAAGGTGACTTTTCCTGGGAATTGTTCAAGGACAAGGCCAGCATGGAACATGTAAAAGCATTCGAACTAAAGCTTGCCCAAGGAGCGAAAACGAGGGGTGGCCATATTTTAGGTGAAAAAGTCACGCCCGAAATTGCCGAAATCCGCAACGTGGAACCATGGAAAACGATCGACAGCCCGAACCGTTTCCGCGAATTTGAAGATACAGAGAGCCTGATGAATTTTGTCGATGAGCTTCGGGAGGTGGGCGGAAAACCGGTCGGAATCAAAATTGTTGCCGGTTCAAAATCCGAAGTTGAAAAGCTCGCAAGGGAAATGGCGGACTGCGGAAAAACCCCTGACTTCATAACGATCGACGGAGGGGAAGGCGGAACAGGCGCGACCTACCAGGAATTATCCGACGCGGCGGGATTGCCGCTGTTTTCCGCTCTTCCTTTGCTGGATGCGATGCTGAAAAAATACAGCATCCGCGACCGCGTGAAAGTTTTTGCTTCCGGAAAACTCGTCACTCCAGACATGATCGCTTTTGCCCTCTGCCTGGGAGCAGATCTCGTAAACACGGCAAGAGGCATGATGATTTCTGTCGGCTGCATCATGGCGCAAGTATGCCATAACAATACCTGCCCTGTCGGCGTTGCCACGACCGACCCGAAACGGGAAAAGGCCCTCGTTGTCGAGGAAAAAATGTACCGTGTCGCCAACTACGTCATCTCACTCCGGGAAGGCTTGTACAACCTGGCCGCCGCTGCCGGCGTCGCCTCACCGACAGAGCTGACCGAGGAACACCTGATGTACCGGACTCCTTCAGGTCAGCTGATGACCGGTGAAGAATTCAAACGAAGCATGCTCATCCTGCCGCCGGAGCTTGTTAAAAGAGATGCATAAGCAGGAAAAAGGGCTGGTGACCCGCGGTCACCAGCCCTTTTTTGCTTTGTGCGTGCGTCGGTAGGCTGAGACGTTCTCTATGTGCCCGACGCGAGGCATTGTCGTGTGTGAGTCACATAGAAGGTTCCAATGTGCCCAACGCGAGGCATTTGTCGTGTGTGGGTCACATAGAAGGCTCCAATGTGCCCGACACCGTGCAAGGAGTCGTGCGAGGGTCACATAGAAAGGTTCAATGTGCCCCACATCGGGTAAGGGGCCGTCTGATGGTCACGTAGACAGCTCAAATGAGCCGCTCTTCAAAAAAATAAACAGACATGCAAAAAGCCAGCCCGGATTTCTCCGCAGCCGGCTTTTCTATTTATGGTTTTTTGGATGCCGCAATCTGTTTAATTCCTTCACTTCTTTATTCAGGGATTTTACAAGACTTGCTGTCATTCCCGCGATAATTAGCGAGAAGGGCAAAGCTGCGATGATCATCGTATTTTGCAACGCCTGGAGTCCTCCGGAATAAAGGAGCACCAGTGCGGTTGCGGCGAGCAGAACGCCCCAGAGGATTTTGATGTTGTTCGCTGGGGTCGCCAACCCGTTTGTCGACATCATTGCCAAAACATAGGTGCCCGAATCCGCCGATGTCACAAAGAACACGGCTACAAGGACAAGTGCAATGATCGACTGCACCCAGGATAGAGGATAATGGGAAAACACCCCGAATAACGTCTGCTCAAGCTGCAGGTCGGAAACCTTTGCGATTCCATTGTATTCAAGCGAAATGGCGGCGCCGCCAAAGGTTGAAAACCAGATGAAGCCAATTATGGACGGAACCAGCAGAACGAAAAAAACGAATTCCCGAATGGTCCGGCCTTTTGAAACCCGCGCGATAAAAATACCTACAAACGGGGACCAAGCGATCCACCATGCCCAATAGAAAATCGTCCAATCATTGATCCATTGTCGATTCTTTTCACTGAACGGGGCTAGACGAAAGCTCATGTTTGGCAGGTTCTGCAAATAGGAGCCGATTGTATCTGTGAACAGATTCAAGATAAAGATGGAAGGCCCTACAGCAAATGTGATAGCGAGCAGCAAAAACGCCAAAATCATATTGGCATTGCTTAGAATTTTGATTCCTTTCCCAAGCCCGCTCAATGCTGACGCCATAAACAGTACCGTAACAATCAGGATAATGATCAATTGGACAAGGAAATTCGATGGAATGCCGAACAGATACGACAGTCCGCCATTAATCTGTGTAGCTCCGAAACCAAGGGTCGTTGCCACTCCGATAACGGTAGAAAGAATAGCGATTGTATCGATCACTTTTCCCGTTCGTCCGTTTGCCCGCTTTTCCCCTAAAATCGGCTTCAATGTAGCGCTGATCATATTTGGCTCATTTTTTCGGAAGCTGTAATAGGCGAGGACGAGGGCGACGATTCCGTATATAGCCCAAGCATGCAGCCCCCAATGGAAATACGTATACCGGAGTGAATCTTTGATCGCTTGAGGTGTTCCGGTCTCCCCGGTCGGCGACTGGATTGCATAATGACTCAGCGGCTCGGCCGCTCCGTAAAATACAAGCCCAATACCCATGCCCGCACTGAACAGCATCGCAATCCAAGACAGCCTTGAGAAGTCAGGTTTGTCATCTTGCTTTCCAAGCTTGATTCTTCCGGCGGGACTGATCAGAAGATACAGGCAGACAATCAGAAAAATCGTGACGACAATCAGATAATACCAGCCGAAAGCATCGGATAGGAATGCCTGCATGCGAGCCGTGGATCTTTCAAGCCAGTCAGGAGCAGCAATGCCAATCACAACAAGCAACGCGAGTATCCCCGCAGAATAAAGAAATACAGTGGAGAGTTTTTTCATGTTATGCTCCCTCCCGTCAAAAACAGTCAGATTTCCTCTATTTCTTACCATTACCCTACAAGGATTCGGGTATGCAGGAATTTGCACAGTTTTTTACAAGGAGAAGCAAAAAAGCCCGGGTCTCCTGTAAGAACAGGTTCCCGGGCAATTTATACTGCGATCTTCTCAGTGGAGAGAAGCTGGTGGTGGATTAAGAGGTCGCGATTATACTGGGCTGTATACGTAAGCAAGCTCTCGGAACGTACCTTCGCAAAACTGTCCCAGCTGACCAACCCGTAATATCGGTTCAGGTTCTCCGCATTGATCCACGCCTGCTCCTCAGAAATATAATTCATTTCATGGTCTTCGAGATCAATCTGCAAAAGATCAATTCTTTTGATTCTTTCACTGTACGGGATTTCCCGCTTCTTTTTAACAAGTTCAATCGCCAATGGCACCGAGTCGAGCAGTGCCTTTCGGTCTAGAAAATGGCCTAATTCGTGGAGTGTCAATGCTTTCACATAGTCTTCAAAAGGCACAGGGTCAATCATTTCCTTATTGGCGGCCAAAAGCCTCTCTGGGTCAAAGCCAACATAATCCTGGATAAAGTCATAACACATATTAATGCCTGAACGGTCTTCTCTTACTTCCACTTCAAGCTCAACAAATGCAACAATTTGCTCAATCATTCTTTTGAGCTCATTTGCACTCTTATTCTTTTTCATCATGATCCTCTTTCTCTATAAAGTTCTATTTTAGCCCCTAAGTCCCATTTCTTTGTTCATAAAAGAAAAGTCTTTTCTATTATCGGCGCTTTTTCGGCAAAATTCCACTCTTTTTTTCGACAAAAATTGACAAAAGGTTAACTTTTTCCTTTTCTTGCTTGTTACTCAACTTATGATTTGCTGCAGTGGATAATGACAAATTTGGGTGCAGGCTAGTTTCAGCATGCCCGGTTCGTGATGGTCAGATACGGAGTCTCATTAAAAACAAAAAAATCTCCAAGCCCTTATCAAGGGCTGGAGATTCTTCGTGTGGATTTTACAATACTTTGTCTTTGTCCCAATCATATGTCCAAAAACGCTCTGTTTGCCAGTAGGCGATCAGGTCGGGATTCTGTTCAGTGATTTTTTGTTCCATGTCGCTGATCATCCAGGCTGTCTGGGAAATATGGGACTTCAGCGTGTTCAGCTTCTGTTCCCATACGTCCTTTACATCATGGACGATGTCCGCTTTGCCGATCTCTGCTTCATGGTTATTGGAGAAAGCGACACAGTGGAGCTTTGGTCTTTCTGCTTTCGGCAGCCGGCGGACCGCGCGGACGACTGCTCTTGCTGTCGCTTCGTGGTCAGGATGGACCGAGTAGCCCGGATAAAACGAGATGACGAGGGAGGGGTTTAGTTCTTCGATCAAATCGGAGACCATGTTCGCAAGCTTCTCGTCGCTTTCAAACTCGAGTGTTTTGTCGCGGTATCCCATCATCCGCAAGTCCTTCAGTCCCATCGCTTTGGCTGCAGCCTGCAGCTCCGCCTTCCGGATTTCGGGCAGCGACTCGCGCGTCGCAAACGGGGGATTGCCCAGATTACGGCCCATTTCTCCGAGGGTCAGGCACGCATAGGTGACAGGCGTGCCATTTTTAATATGTTTTGATATCGTTCCTGATACCCCGAATGCTTCATCGTCAGGGTGCGGGAATACGACGAGCACAGAACGTTCTTTTTCCATTGGTGCACGCCTCCTTATTATAATTGTTTTCGTTTTTGAAGGGTTAGGGGCGGGGGCGCTTAGAAACGATCAGGTGGGTTGGAAAGCACCTACTTGCTCATTTCTTTCAGCGCTTGACGCCCTTAAACGCTCCGCTTTTCTTTGTCCAGCTCCGGGCGCCAGCGACTAGCAGATTTCGGGATTCTTCCTACGATAAGTCAACATCGGCTCCTTCGTCGCCGTGTTTCCTTTATCTCGTCAGAATCCCTCCAATCTGTACGTCGCTAAACGGCGTCCTCCGCTTTTCTCTGTCCAGCTCCGGGCGGCAGGGGCTCGAGGTCATAAGTTCAAAGAAGCTAAAGGCTGGAAAGCGCCTTTTGCTTCTTCGCCCTTATGCTTGTCGCCCCTAAGCAGCCGCCCTCCACTTTTCTCAAGCAAACGGCTCTTTGCTTATTTCGAGGGCCACTGCCAGTTTTCCGTCAAATCCGTGGCCGGCGA
>NZ_JBWBKF010000069.1:0-98569 GCF_057657925.1 Lederbergia sp. B243.17 | reverse complement strand
GCACTTACCTGTTCGGACGAAAAAGTTACTTTGCTCATGTTATCCCCTAATCCCATATTCTTAATTTCAAGTATATAAAAAGCACCTGCAGGTTGAACACTCTTTTTTTCGAGTGTCCTACCTACAGGTACCACTTTATATGTAATGTTGACGCCAGGTCTTTTGTATTTTTTTATCTACAAGTACATTCCGATGTACGGTCTGATTATCGCATTCCAAGATTACAAGCCTTATAAGGGGATTACAGGCAGTCAGTTTGTCGGTTTTGAGCATTTCCAGCGCCTGTTCTCTGAACCTGATTTTTGGATCATCTTTAAAAACACGCTTATCTTATTCGGACTGAATCTGTTCATATTCTTTCCGATCCCCATTATCCTGGCCTTGATGCTAAACGAGGTCAGAATCCACTTTATGAAAAGGACGATCCAGACACTCATCTATATCCCGCATTTTATGAGCTGGGTTATCATTGTCTCCATCTCCTATGTGCTTTTGACGATGGACGGAGGCCTTGTGAACGGACTGCTTGAGACATTCGGCTTTCAGAAGATAAACTTCCTGCTGAATGCAGAATGGTTCAGGCCGATGTATATCATGCAAATCATCTGGCGTGAAGCCGGCTGGGGGACCATCATTTTCCTTGCTGCCATTGCCGCGGTTGATCCGCAGCTGTACGAAGCGGCACGGATGGACGGGGCAAATCGCCTGCAGCAGATTTGGCATATTACCTTGCCATCGATTAAAAGCGTCATTATCGTTCTCTTAATCTTGAAAATCGGCGATGTGCTGGAGCTTGGATTTGAGCACGTTTACCTTCTGCTCAATGCATCGAACCGTGAAGTAGGGGAGATTTTCGATACGTATGTGTACGTGACCGGCCTGAAGCAGGGCCAGTACAGCTACAGTACAGCAATCGGCCTGTTCAAGGGGCTTGTCGGACTCGTTCTCGTCATGGGCGCGAACAAGCTTGCTAAGAAAGTCGGAGAAGAGGGGATCTATTGATCTCGGACAAAAGGAGGGTATTACCAAATGGTTGAAGACAAACAGCTCGGCAGCCGCATATTCAACTGGGTTAACTTGACACTATTGATCATCATCGCGCTAATCACCGTGCTCCCTTTCGTGCACGTTGTTGCGAGCTCTTTCACGACGAGTGCAGAATTGGCGCAAAAGAAATTTGTTCTCTTTCCAACCGTTTTCAGCTTGTCTGCTTATAAATATATTTTTTCGACGAGCACGATCTTCAAAGCGCTGCTCGTATCAATTGGAGTCACGCTGTTCGGAACGATGTGGAGCATGTTCCTGTCCACATTGACCGCCTACGGACTGTCACGGAGGGACCTTGTCGGAAGGAAGCAAATCATGTTCTTCGTCATCTTCACGATGCTGTTCAATGGAGGGATGATCCCGACGTTCCTCATCGTCAAACAGACAGGGCTGCTCGATTCATTGGCGGCGCTGATTATTCCGGTATCGATCAACGTATTTAACATGATCATTTTGAAAAGCTTTTTCCAAGGCTTGCCTGAGGGGCTTGTGGAATCGGCAAAAATTGACGGGTGCAATGACTTTGGGGTACTCTTCCGGATCATTATCCCTTGCTCGATGCCGGCGATTGCGACCATTTCGCTCTTTTATGCGGTGACGTACTGGAATACGTATATGCACGCCATTCTGTACATCAACGATTCGGCAAAATGGCCGATTCAGGTCTTATTGCGCCAGATTGTTGTTCTGGCGAGCGGGCTGAGCTATGACAGCTCTGCTTTCACCGATATACCGCCTCCGGAAATTACGGTAAAAATGGCGGTTATCGTAGTAGCGACAATTCCGGTTCTGCTCGTCTATCCTTTCCTGCAGAAACACTTCACAAAAGGGGCATTGCTCGGATCGATTAAAGAGTGAATGGGGGCCGATTCATGAATTTTGATCAGAAGCTTGAGCGCTTGGAAGACCAATACAACGGTCTGTTCAAATGGCTGGCCGGACAATATGATCCCGGATCGGGCGGATTTTATTATGCCAGAAGCTCAATCGGAGATGAGTGCTTTTCGCCTGATATTGAATCCACGGCACAGGCACTCAACATCCTGCTGCGTAATCATTTATTGGAAAGGATGCCCGCAGCAATGCGGGCAAATCTTGTGCGTTTTTTCCGGGAGAAACAAGAAAGGGATACGGGCTACTTCTATGATCGGAACCCAGCCATGAGGCAGGATGAGGTGATGGTACACAGGGCGCTCAATTATTCAGCGGGCTCAATGAAAAAGCTCGGCAGTGAACCGCTTTATCCGCTGCCATACGCAGCCCGTAAAGCACCGGACTATGCGGAAAGCACAGAAGCGTATTTGGAAAAATGGAAGAGTATCGATCTGTCAAATAGCTGGAGGGGATGCGATCTGCTTTCCTCCAGCTGTGTATATATCGGACAGATGCCAATAGATCGCCAGCAGCCGTTCATCGACGAAGCAACCCGGTACCTGGCCGGGATTCAAGATCCGGATACGGGCCTTTGGGGAGGCGGGAGTTTATATGTCCGTATTTCCGGAACGTTCAAGCTGCATACGTTCTATAGCCGGTTCGGAATTCCGATGCCGAGGAAAGAGAAGATGTATGAAAGCATCCTCACCTGCCTGCGGAGCGAAGAAGCGAAGGATATGTGTTATATCCGCAATCCAATCGACCTTCTTGCCTATTTGGCTTTGGACATACCGGATGAGGAGCTTGCTGAGATTTTTGACATCACGATCGCCAATATTGTGAAGCTGAAACGGCCGGACGGGGCTTTTTCGCGTGAAATCGGCCGTTCTCCGTCCGCCCCGAATGTGGCACAAGTGAAAGAGGACGAATTTTATCCTTATATGCCGAAGCCCGTCCATTTAAGTAAGGGTCTACGCGAAGGAGATATGAATGCGAGCACACAGGCAACGCTCATCCGTCTCCAGCTTCATCGCCTTGCCGGTAAAGAGGCGCCGCCGTTGAAGGAAGCGGCCAAATTTTATGATCATCTTGTCACCAGGAGGGCAGTCCAGCCGCCATGCTGACACTTTCAAAAAGTAAAAGGATGTCCAACCAAGCGGTCATCACGCTCGTGAACCATGCCATTTACCAATTCGGCAATTCAATGTCGCTCATCTTCCTCAATCTTTATTTATGGAGGCTGACGAACAGCCTGTTGCTCAACGGTATGTTCAATCTGATTGCCATTCTCACGCAGGCGGCGACTACTTTCTTGAGTGGGAAAATTGCCAAGAAGAAGGGCAGGCTTGCTGCTTACAGGTTCGGGATTTTCTTGACGGCGCTTTTCTATCTCTCCATCCTTGCCGCTCAAGAGCATATTGTCGAGTATGCGTACGCGTTTGCCCTTTTAAAAGGTGTGTCCCAGGCACTTTATTGGCTTGGCTATTTTACACTTGTCCATGAAGTTTCAAACGACGAGAACCGCCACCGCTATCTCGGTTGGAATCAAATCGTTATGAACGGAACGAATCTTGCCGGACCGGCAATCGCCGGCTTTATCATCGGTCTGTTTGCCGGTTTCCAGGGGTATACGTTCGTCTTTGCGGCGGCTTTTGTGATGTTCGTCGTCGCTGTTGCCGGAAGCTTGCGGATTAAGAAGGAAGAAACCCGCCACAAGGCGTATTATATGAAGTATCTGCCCCTTTTGTTGAAGCGCGAGCCCGGCTTCCGCAAAGCGCTGGTCGGCTGGTTTGTGCTCGGATTTCCGCACGGTATTTTGTCCTTTATTCCATCGATTCTACTTTATATGATTTTTCAAGGAGAACAGCCTGTCGCGTATTTGAATGTACTGTTCCTCGGGCTGTCGATGATTTCCAGCTATATTATTTCGCGGTTCGCCAGACTGGAGGGGACGGTGGCGTATCTTGCCATCGCAGCTGCAGGGCTTACGCTTTCTTCCGCATTTCTGCTTTCAGAAATTGCTGTATGGTCGGTTGTTCTTTTTATGTCGATCAATTCGATCTTCAAACCGCTGCAGGCGAATTCCTACGAAGCGTATTATTATAGCTGGATCGGACGTCTTCCGCTGAAAGAAAATTTACGTGTCGAAGCGGTCGTGCTCCGGGAGAGTATTATCAACCTTGGCAGGGGGACAGGAATCATCATTTTTCTGTTCTTTTCAAAGGAGATCCATTCAGTGGCACTGCCTTGGATCCTATTCGCATTGGCGGCGTTTCAATGGCTCATTCCGCTGCTTGCGAAAGAAAGCCGCGGAACCGTTTCTGCCTCAAAGCGTGCAGAAATTGGCAAGAACGCCTGATTTTTATCAAAGAGCGAGCCTTTTCTCATAATCATTTGCTTAGGTCGGTATCATGAGAGGCGCCGGAAAGCCAGAATCATAGAGAGTGATTATTTACGAACGGCCCATCTTCGGCTAACGTTGGAGAAGACATCAAATATAGATTGGGAGATGAGAAGTTTGCGACAAACAAGGAAATGGACAAGTATGGCATTGGCTCTCATGCTTGGTACGAGTGTGCTTTCTGCATGTGCAAATGAAAGCGCTTCAGGAAAAAACACCGATGGGAAGGCCGAATTTACCATAATGGCGCCGCTTCATACACCGGATGTCCCATCTGATAAGATTCAGAAGATATTGGAAGAAAAGACCGATACAAAACTGAATATGCAATGGGTTCCGGATGGGAACTACATAGAGAAATTAAATTCTTCGTTTGCGACAGGAACGTTGCCGGAAGTATCATTCCTTGGGAATATTACGACCTTTCTCCAATTCAAGGAAGCAATCCGCGATGATCAGTTCTGGGAGATTGGACCGTATCTGGATGAGTTCCCGAATTTAAAGAAGCTGAATGAACAATCGATGCAAAACACGGAAGTAGATGGGAAATATTATGCCCTGTATCAAGGCCGTCCCTCTTCGAGACAGGGACTTATTTACCGGAAAGACTGGGCAGACAATCTTGGCCTCGGCACACCGGAAACGATAGAGGATATTTATGAAATGGCACGCGCGTTCACAGAGGACGATCCGGATGGAAATGGCCAGAAGGATACATTCGGTATCACAGACCGGAGTGACCTCATTTATGGCGCATTCAAAACTGTTTCTTCCTGGTATGGAACGCCGAATGGATGGGGTGAGAAAGACGGGGAGCTCCTGCCGGAGTTTATGTTCCCGGAATACATGGACACTCTTCACTTTTTCAAAGACCTCCGCGACAATGGCTATATCAATCAAGATTTCCCTGTAACGAGCAAGGATGACCAACAGGCATTCCTGAAAAATGGCAAGGCCGGCATGTACATCGGTTCGATGGGCGACGTCCTGACGATTTATGCGGACGCGGTGAAAATCAATCCGGATATCGAGTTCGATGTGCAAAATCAGATCAAGAATCCCGATGGGAAATACGGAATCTGGTCGCTGCCAGGATATGGCGGGGTTGTCCTATTCCCGAAATCAGCGGTGAAGTCTGAAGAACAGCTGAAAGATATTCTTGCCTTCTTTGACAAGCTGATGACGCCTGAAGTCTCCAACCTGATTTACTGGGGAGTTGAAGGCGAACATTACACGACGGAGGATGGGGCGGCACTTCCAAGCGGCGATACGGATGTAACGAACCGTGAGGTGAAGCCATACCAAGCTATTGAGATCGGCGAGCCGGCTTCCAACGACCGGTACGAGGGACTGCACAGCTATGATGTAAAGGCGAAGGCGGAAGAACTCGTCAAAGAGAACGAGGACTACCTCATCCAAGATCCGACGATTACGCTTGATTCCTCGACGTACATTGAAAAAGGGGAAATTCTCAACCAGATCATCACGGATGCAACATACCAGTTTATTTTAGGAAAAATTGATGAAGCAGGATTTGAAAAAGCGGTAGAAGACTGGAAAAAGTCAGGCGGGGATCAAATCGTTAAGGAATTTAATGAATCCGCTCAGAAATCAAAGTGAGGAAACAGGACAGAGGATGCATCAACAGAAGGGAAACGGGCGAGAAAAATCGGAAGCCGATATGCTGAAATCGATGAGGCAAGTGAGCATTCAGTTGAATTTTTAGGAGAAGCAGACAAACCGTAATGTGAAGGAAGAGGCGATAATGATGTGGGCAAAGCACCCTTTTTTGGACAATTTATATGAAGAGGCCATTTCTAAGCATCCGACAGTGTATGACGAGGGATGGAAGCGGCAGATGACTGCGATGTTTGAGGAAAAACTCGGCGAATTTCCAAGTTCTGCCCCGCTTGCACCTTCGATGATCCATATGGAGCAAAAAGAAGGTTATGTCCGCTGTTCAATTGAGATAACAACATTGCCGCAATTAAAAATGGCGATGTATCTGCTCGTACCTGACGCAGAGCCGGGGGAAAAACTCCCTGCGGTTCTCGCTTTGCACGGGCACGGTCCCGGGAACAGGGGGGCAGCCGGCATGAACCCGGATGGGAAGGATCATGACGGGGAAGCGGATTATCATAAGGACTTTGCAATCGAGCTTACGAAAAGGGGCATGATTGTTGCCGTTCCAGAATTAATCGGCTTCGGCGAGCGGAGGTATGCGCCGGATGACTTACCGGAAAACCCGAATGACAACTCCTGCTATTCACTGGCGAGCCAGCTCCTGCTGCTTGGAAAGACATTGGCGGGCTTGCGGATTTTCGAGTGCCGGCGCGTGATTGACTATCTGGCCGGCCGCAGTGATGTCGATGAGGAGAGAATCGGCATCATCGGAATATCCGGCGGAGGGCTTGTTGCCGCCTATACCTCTGTTCTTGACGAGAGAATCCGGACAGCGGTCATATCCGGTTACACGAATACATTCCGCGGCAGTATTATGGACAGGAGGCATTGTCTCGATAACTACATCCCGGGCATTCTGGAATTAGGAGAAATGCCCGACTTAATCGGGCTTCTTGCACCGCGTCCGCTGTTCGTTGAAGCAGGGAAGCAGGATCACCTCTTTCCGGAAAAACATACGGCCGCGGCTTTTGAAAAGATTGAAAAAATCTATGAAGAGTTTTCTGCGAAAGGGCAGGCCAAACTCCATTTCTTCGAAGGCGGCCATGAAATCAGCGGTGAGAAATCATTTGATTGGCTGAAAAGTCAGTTGTCTGCAGCCCCTGCTCACTCTGAAGGCAAGCAAGGCTGATACGGCGGTTGGTGATGAGAGCAGCGAGAACAGTTGCAGGCGAAAAAGGACGCGGTTCTATTTCTGGACCGCACCCTTTTTCTATCATGTTTTTCAGCAAAATCCCTGCTTCTTTAGCCAATTTCCGCAAGTCTCCGTCCATTCGGCCACATCAGGCAATTCTTCTGCCAGCCCGAGACCGTGCCTGCCGCTTTCGTATACATGCAGGGCGAATGGTACACGGTTCCTGCTGAGTGAGGCGGCGAACATCAGACTGTTCTCAACGGGAACCGAAGCATCGTCTGCGGTATGCCAGAGAAAGCATGGGGGCGTGTCGGCATTGACTTGGGTTTCAGTAGACAAGAGCCCGGTCAGGTCATCGGACGGATTATCTCCGAGAAGATGGGTCTTCGAGCCTTCATGGGCATGTTCCAAGAAGGAGATGACCGGGTAGCAGAGAATGCCGAGATCCGGCCTCGGGTTCTCTTCATCGATATCATCCTGCTTTTCACCGAACTCCCGGCCGAAAAGGGTCACCGCTGAGGAGGCAAGGTGGCCGCCGGCGGAAAAGCCGAGAACGCCGATTCTTTCGGGATCGACATTCCATTTATCCGCCTCATGCCTGACAATCCGGATGGCACGTTGGACATCAAGCAACGGCGCGGGATGCCGATTGGGGGAAACCCGATAATGAAGCACGAAAGCCGCAATGCCGATCGAGTTCAGCCAGTTCGCGACAGGTGTCCCTTCGTGGTCGGCCCGTCTGCGATAACCGCCTCCGGGCAGAATGATCACCGCCGCTTTCGGATTCCCGCTTTCAATCGGAAAGGCTTCCATATAGGGCCTGGCCTCTCTTTCCTCCCCTTGGGCCAAGGGAGCCGGCCCTTCCCATAGCATTCTTTCCATCACTTTTCCTCCCCAAAAGGCAGCCAGTCATCATCTGCCTTGAAAATATTGTCAATCGTATGCCTTTTGATTTCGTCGGGGCTAAGTTTCCTGCTCCATCGCACACGACGGCCTTCATGAGCACCCGGCCCGCTGCTATCTGCTTCCCCGAATCGCGCAGTTTGTTCATTTTCCGCATTTCGCCAGTTGTCCCAACCTTCGGGGCGTATATGCGGTCCCATCCACGTATTGATAAACACTGTATGGGCATGGGGGCGCCACGGCCTGCCAAGAAAAACGGATGAATCCGGCGCTGACCCGGTGAGACGGCAATTGAGAAAGATGAATCCGTATTTCTGGCCGGCGGGTGTCGAGGCCGCAGTTATGTATCCCTTCCGTAAGCTATGAATCTCGCATTCGGAGAAAAACACGGTACCGGAGCCAAAAATGAAGTCAACATGCCCCTCGATATAGGAATTTAAGAAATACTGCCGTCCTCTTGCACTGTAAAACGTGTCCTGATTGCCAAGGAGCCTGACGTTTGAGAAGGTACATTTATCTCCGGCCGCATACAGGGCGAGCGCCTGACCGATCTCCTCTCCCCATCCGGCCTTGTTCTCGATTGTAAGGTTCTCGATAAAAATACGATCTGCAAAAAGATAGATTGTGGCGGTCTGGAAGGTACCGAGCTCCTTGCCCTTGCTGTCCTGCATCCTTGCATATGTGCTTCTGGTAAGGATCGTGTTTTCCTTGTCTTCCCCAATAAGATAAAGATCGGGCTTATTGTCAGGGAGGGTGACGGTCTCCTCGTATACTCCGTTTTTAATGAATATCGTCACGGCTTCAAGCGGGTGGACGGGGACTGCATCAACTGCAGCCTGAATGGTTGTGAAATCTCCGCTTCCGTCTTTTGCTACGATCAGCTTCGTCATAGGTGCATCTCCTTTCTACAGTGCCTTCTTCAATTCCCGGTACTTGCCCGGGGTCGTCCCTTCACTCTTTCGGAAAGAGCGGATGAAATTTTGCGGATTGTTGTAATTGAGCTTCTCGGAAATTTCTTTGACAGACATGCGCGTTTCCAGAAGCCATTTCTTTGCCATATTCAGCCGGTAGAGCGACAAATATTCGCTGAAGGAAATGTTCATCTCCTTGCGGAAAATACTGCTAAGATAGTTCGGATTGTAGTGGAGGCGGGCAGCAATCACTTCAAGCGTCAGATCGGTGTCGAACTCCTCCTGAATAATATGGATAATATTGTCCGAGATGTTTTTATACTGCGATTCGGAACGTTTCTCAATTTTAGACATGAGCGGATGGATAATCATCCCTTGGAACCACGCCCGAACTTCCTGCTTCGATTTCAAATTGTAAAGCTCATCGAACATCAGCTTGTTGTCCTCGAGTTCGAGTACATCGATACCGAGGGTCTGCATCAGCTCGATCAGGTCATTCATAAAACGGACAATTGAAATCTGATACTGCAAATGGTTAAGATCTCTTTCAAAAATGGCGTTAAGCAGCTCATCGAGCAGGGAATCAACCTGTTCCTTGTCACCGACCTTGATGGCATCAAACAGTTCGTTTTCGATCCCTTTTGGAAAATAGGTGTGGAAAGCATTGGCGCGCTCCAGGTTTTCAAAGAAGATGATCGATTGGGCGCCGTATTTGAGCGTATATTTAAGCGCCTCCAAGCTTTCGCGGTATGCATTTTTCGTTTGCGACAGGTCGTCAAATGACTGGCTGATCCCGATGCTGACCGTTAGCTGAAGCTCTTCTTTCACCTTTTTCTGCAAGGTCTCAGCGATATTGTTCACATAGTAAATATAATGTTCCTCTGTATCATGTTTGCTTGTCAGGACAGTGATCTGAGTGCTGTTTTTGACGACAGGCGTCATCCTGTATGCTGGCGGAATCATGTTTTCCACGAGCGAGTTGATGACGAACAGCAGGACATCCTCTTCTTTCTTGTCAAAACCGGAGCCCTCAAGCGAATCGATCTGGAGAGAGGACAGAAAGCCGTTTCCAATCCTGGGAGTATCCGAGGGCGCTGAACCTTGATAACAGCTCTTCATTCTGCAGCTTGCCATCAAGCAGCCGGATCATGAAAAACTGTTTCAGCTGGCTTACCTGGCTTTGCAGCTTTTCCTCCAAAGTGATGTTCTGTTTCGCCATATGGTGGATCTGCGTTTCAATCAATTCGAACTCATTGCGCGGCAGCATGCCTTCCTTCGGGTTAAACGATTGCAGGATGAAGTCCTGAAGCCGCTGGACCGGGCGATAAATCCTCTGGGATCCGACAAGGGCGACGATGAGTGAAAGTATGACCAATGTTGCTGAAATGATAAAAGTAAACCAGCCGATCGAGCTCGACTGCTTGTTCAATTCACTGATTTTTACGAGGGAAAGATAGGACCAGCTATTATAAATCGACTTCCTATAGGTTACTGTGTAATCCAAATCCTCAAGTACCGTGTCGAACTGACCGAAGTCTTCTTCGGAATCTTTGACTGCTTTGATGATATCCTTGTTGCTGTATATGCTCCCGACATGTAATCCGTCGCTGCTGCCGATGATCCGGTCATTGTTATCAAGGATTAGAATTGTTTCTGAACTGCTCGACTTCTTCAATATATCGCTGAACGAGCATGTTGGAATCGTTGCGAGAGCAATGCCTGTTTTATTCGCGCTCGTCAGCGGAACTTGTTTTACGATATTCGTATAATAAGAGCAGGATTTCTGGCCGAGTGTCTTATATAGCGTGTTGTTTTTCTCTTCAAGCAGCCAGGCGGACCGGAATGGAACCGATAAGTAGGAGTCTTTGAACTGTCCAACCTGTTCGGCGGAAAGGCGCTGCAAGCCATAATTGTTGATCAGCCAATCGTTTTCAAAGGAAACGAGAAGGACATCCTCGACCCGTGAATCATATGTTTGCAGCTGGCTCATTTCCTCGCGCAGCAAATTGTATAGCTGAAATTGTTCTGCGATGAGAGGCTGGCGGAGGGCCTGCTTGATTTGGGAAGAGGTGACGAAATGGTTCAATGCGTGGTCGACCGATTTCAAAATTTGCTCAACGTTCGTCTGCACTTGATAAATACTCTGCTCTTTTTCCTTAACGACATGATCCTGGATGACCAAAGCTGACCGGCTGTAAGAAAAAATCCCGACAATAATAACAGGCACAATGCTGACAATAATGACAAAAGTTATAATTTTGTAAAAATAATTGGCGGGTTTTTTCTTTATCACGCGCACCTCCTCCTTTCATTTGAAGATATAAATCTATGTAATAATGGAAACGCTTTACTTTTAAATTATAGCTTTAAAACGCCCTGTTATCAATGTGACCGGGATAATCATTTCTTAATATCCTGCTCAATACAACAGCTATGCGGCCTGCCGTCGGCTCTTTTCCTTTTCCGGATATGAACTTCCGCTGAAATGATTATAGTTTTTATTTCTATTATGTTTTAAGGTAAAGGAGAGAAAGGTTGTTAACGCTTACAAAAAGGATTTGGAGAGGGTGGACACCATTTGAAAAATGTTGTGGAAATTGAAACGCCTCTATATTGGGCTCAAAAGACATGCGATACGCTAATGGAAACTTTTACTCCGGCTGAGCTTCCGCCGGCAAGCCGCTGGCATTATCATCAGGGAGTTTTCCTTTGCGCGATGGATCTTGTCTACAGAAAAACAGGCGACACGAAATATCATGATTATTATAAGGCATACGTGGACAATCTCGTCGATGAAGAGGGAAATCTGCTTTTTGCCCGGGATGAACTCGACTCGATCCAGGCAGGGCTTTTGCTATTCCCGCTTTATAAAACAACAGGAGAGCAGAAATATAAACTTGCGGCCAAAAGACTTCGAGATATTTTTCCGACACTGAATGTAACGAGCGAAGGCGGATTCTGGCATAAAGATAAGTACCCGTACCAAATGTGGCTCGATGGTTTGTATATGGGCGGACCGTTCGCCCTCCATTACGCGAATGACTTCAGTGATCCTGAACTCATCGACATGGTCATTTATCAGGAACAATTGATGCGAAAGCACACAAAATGCGAGCATACCGGCCTGTACCACCACGGCTGGGACGAAAAAGCACAGCAGCCTTGGGCACGTGAAGACGGGAAGGCTCCGGAAATCTGGGGCAGGGCGCTCGGCTGGTACGGCCTGGCTGTCATCGACATGATCGATCTGCTCCCAGAAGGTCATGTGATGCGGAATGAGTGGATTTCTTTCATCCGCGACTACGTTAAAAATATCGCAAACTATCAAGATGCGGAAACCGGATTATGGTATCAGGTCATTGATAAAGGGGATCGGGAAGACAATTGGCTCGAGGCTTCCTGCTCAAGCCTGTTCACCTATGTGATTGCAAAGGCTGTTCTGAAAGGATATGTCGGCAGGGAGTATGCGGATATAGCGAAAAAGGCATTCGCAGGGCTGATCGAACACAAGGTGGAGCTAGCGGAAGATGGAAAGGTCACACTGAAGGATATCGTTATCGGCACTTCGATCGGTGTGTACGAGTACTATATCACCCGCGAAAGAAGCGTGAATGATTTGCATGGGGCCGGCGCGTTCATTATGGCGTGCATGGAGATGGATAAGCTAACGGCGGATGAGGAAGTGAGCGCAGAATGAAAAGAAGATATGCAGTCTGTGGATTGAGCAATCGTGCAATGAGTATGTTCATCAAGCCGCTGCTTGCTGAATTCGCAGAGGGAAATGAAATCGTTGGACTGCTCGACAGTGACCCATACCGGGTTCATCTTGGCAGGGAGCGTTTTTCGAAGCTGGCGTCCGTCCCTTCCTATAATCCGTCGCAACTCGGGCAGATGCTACTGGAAACAAAGCCGGATGCAGTCATTGTAACAAGTCGGGATGATACTCATGTCGATTACATTCTCGCCGCGCTTGAGGCCGGTATTGACGTTATCACAGAAAAGCCGATGGTCACGAAAGCTGAAGATGCAAAACGGGTTCGTGAGGCTGAAGCGACAAGCAAAGGGAAGGTCACGGTTGCGTTCAACTACCGCTACAGTCCGCATCACCGGAAAATCAAGGAGCTGATCCTTGAAGGAAGAATCGGCAGGGTGACGTCCGTCGATCTTAACTGGTATATCGATACCTATCACGGAGCGAGCTACTTCAAACGGTGGAACAGAAGACGGGAATTTTCCGGCGGGCTATCCGTCCACAAATCGACCCACCATTTTGACTTGGTCAATTGGTGGATCGATCAAAAGCCGATCGAGGCCTTCGCATATGGTGCGTTGAATTACTACGGACCTGGCGGGGAACTGAACCCGGATCCGGAGACTGATAACCGCTATTGCGGTACGTGCAGTGTCCAGAATGATTGCGACTACTACATGCGATGGAACCCGCGGACGATGCAGGCGGCTGTAAAGGACGACCATCTTAAAATGGAAGAGATGAATGACAAACAGTATACAGGCTACAGGCCGGACGCCTGCATCTTTGATTCGGAGATCGACATTGAAGATACATATGTGGCAACAGTCCGCTACGAGAAAGGTGCGCTGCTAAGCTATTCAATCAATTTTTCAGTGCCGTTTGAAGGCTACCGTCTTGCCATCAATGGTACGAAGGGCAGAATCGAAACCCAGGAATGGCATGCGCCGAGCCGGGTGCCATTCGAAGTGCCAAAGCAGACGATCGATGTTTATCCATTGTTCGGCTCAAAGGAAATTATTCATGTGGTCGAGACGCCGGGCGGCCACGGCGGCGGTGATCCGGTCTTGCTGAATGACCTGTTCCTTGGTCCTGATCCGAGACGGAAGTACGAGATTCTCGCCGGGTCAGAAGCGGGAGCCTACTCGATCGCGGTAGGAGAAGCAGTCTGGAAATCAGCAAAGGAAAACAAACCTGTTTCGATCCAAGATCTGCTTGGTGCGGCAGAAAGAGACATGATCGGCCAATAAAAGAAGACATACCGGGGAGGTGCTGTTGATGAAACTTGGAGGCTTTGATGGATTGTTTTTTCGGGTGTGCGAATCGATTTCGCGAATAGCCTATGTAAATGTGCTCTGGTTCACGTTCGCCGTGTTGGGGCTTGGCGTTTTCGGCTGGGCTCCTGCCACGGTCGCACTCTTTGCGGTGACACGCAAATGGCAGCTGGGCGAAAAGGATATCCCCATCTTTTCCACATACTGGACTGTTTACAAAAAGGAGTTTCTGAAATCGAACCTCCTCGGCATTCTCCTGCTTGCTGCCGGATTCATTTTATATGTCGACTTGGCCTATTTGCCGACGACAACCGTATTGTTCACGTTCGTCCGTTATGCGATCGTCGCCATCAGCTTCGTCTATCTTGTCTTGCTTTTGTATATTTTTCCGGTATACGTTCATTTTCAAGGATCCATCAAGACATATTTGAAAAATGCGCTCGTTCTCGGATTGTCTTTCCCGCATTTCACATTTATGATGCTGATCGGCGCGGCCATTTTATATACGGGCTTGAGTCTGCTTCCGGGCTTGATCCCGTTTTTTAGCCTTGGTCTGCTTGGATATATGATCATGCGCATTTCGCTGCTGGCCTTCAGTCGTGCAGAGGCGAGCAGAACCCTCAAAACGGCGGAGCTTGAAACATGATGGAAGGATGTGAGGAAAGGTGAGGAAATTCGGCCAATGGGAAGAAGCTGAACCGGGTGTTAAGCGGAAGATACTTCCTCCGGGTGCTTCCTTGATGATGATGGAGGTACACTTTGAAAAGGGTGCGGAAGGGTATGAGCATCATCATATCCACGAGCAGATGACGTACTGCCTATTCGGGAGAATGTCCTTCCGGGTTGACGGGGAAGAAACAATTCTTGAAAAAGGAGAGAGCCTCGTCATTCCAAGCCAAGCGAGACACAGTGCAAAGGCGCTTGAGAAATCTGCAATCGTTGATGTGTTCACACCGGTCCGTGAAGATTTACTTCCGGACTGATCGGCGAGAGAAGCTGTTCCTATCGAGGGAGCGGCTTATTTTCGCGCAAGAAGGAGGAGAAGAATGAAAAGGAAGATATGTATATTTCTTGCAGGGGATTCAACTGTGTCCGACTGCCCGTCTGGCCAAGAGCCGCGAGCTGGATGGGGGCAGGTGCTTTCTTCGTTCTTCGATGAAAATGTGACCGTTCATAACGAAGCGGTCGGGGGACGGAGTTCGAACAGCTTCAGGGAAGAGGGCAGGCTCCAGGCAATTTTAGAGAGGATCGATGAAGGGGATTACCTATTCATTCAGTTTGGTCACAATGATCAGAAGCCGATCGGAACCGAGCCGATTGAAGAATTTCCGGCCAGCTTGCTTCCCTACATTGAAGGGGCGAGACGGAAAGGGGCATTCCCGGTTTTGATCACACCGATGCACAGGAGGACGTTCGATGAGTCTGGCAAAATTGTTAACAGTCTTGGAGAATATCCGTCCTCGATGATCAAGCTGGCAGAGAAAGAAGGCGTCCCGCTGATTGATCTGTGGGAGAAGTCCCGCTTGATTTATGAGGACTTGGGGCCGGAGGGTGCGAAGAAGCTTTTCCTCTGGTTCAAGCCGGGAGAACAGACGAATTATCCTGATGGAATTAAAGACGATACCCATTTCAGTGAGACAGGAGCGATTAGGCTTGCGAAAAAGATCGTTGAACAGCTCCGGGAAGTGATTCCTAGTCTTGCTGTCTTTTTGAAACTTGACGAAAGGGGATAAAACAATGAATCTAGGTATACGCGCACACGACATCGCCAACCGCCCATTAGAGGAATTGGCAGAGGAAATTGCCGGGAAGGGGCTTTCCGGCGTCCAGCTGGCTTTGGCAAAATCCTTTCCCGATTTGAATACAAAAAATGGCAGTCTCTCGCCGGGACTTGCCCACCAAATTGGAGGAGCATTCAGCAGCAGGGGGTTGAGAATTTCTGTCCTCGGATGCTATATTAATATGATACATCCCGATCTCGAAGAGCGGAGAAAAGCCTTGGATCGTTTCAAGGAGCATATCCGCTATGCACGTGACTTCGGCTGCAGTATCGTCGGCACGGAAACTGGAAATGTCCACGCGAAAATGGGCTATACGGAAGATAACTTCCATGAAAAACCGTTTCTCGATGTAGTCGAGAGTGTGAAGGAGCTTGTGGCGGAGGCGGAAAAGTTCGGCGTGATCGTCGGTGTTGAAGCAGGGGTGAATCATCCGGTTTATTCGGCAAAATTGCTGAAGCGCCTGCTGGATCTTGTCGATTCAAATAATTTGCAGGTCATTTTTGATCCGGCGAATTTGCTGACTGCTGAAACATATGAACGCCAGGAAGAAATATATGATGAAGCGGTCCGCCTTCTCGGCGACAGGATTGCTATCGTCCATGCAAAAGACTTTATCATTAACGATGGAAAGCTGACCTTCACGGCAGTCGGTCAGGGCTTGCTCAATTACGATAAAGTGATGGAGCTGATCAAGCCGCGGAAGCCGCATATTCAATTTTTGATGGAAGGCACGACAGAACCGCATATCGACGGAAGCATTCAATTTTTGCGCAAAAAATACGCGGAAGCATAAATCAGGTGAGGCTGTATGAAGAAGAGTCTGAAGGAAACATTGGCGCCAATGACGGCGAGGGAGAAGTTCGATCATCTCTGGCATTATTACAAGTTCTATTTTCTCGGGGGCATCGGACTGATCGTTGCCGCCATTTTCCTATTTTCACAGCCTCCGCAGAAGGACGTTTTTTTGAATATCGTTTTGCTGGAGGAGAGGGTGAACGAAGAGGCCATCAAGAAGCTGGAGGGGGAATTGAACGAAAGGCTGCTTGCTGGAGATGAAGCGGAACATGCTGAAGTCCAGATTCGGGCTGTCCCGTTTTCGTCTGAAGGAATGAATCCGGAGGCCAATGCCGGATTGCAGAAATTTGCTGCGGAACTTTCAACCGCTTCGATTGATGTGCTCGTTGTCAGGAAAGAATTTTTTGACGAGTTGAATGAGGATGGGCAGCTGATTCCGCTTGCCGGGCTGGGCGTCGGCGGGCGAGCGCTTGAGCAGGGCTACGCTTCGCCTGGAGGAGAAATTGTCGGTGTGGATATTGAGGCAATAGACAAGCTTGCTCCCCTCGTTTACGGCCAGCAAGCCGTGCTCTGCATACCGTCAAATTCAAAGCGGCAGCCAGCTGCCACAAAGTTTTTGCAGACGGTAATGAAAGAAAATCCGGGCGGATGACCGCCCGGGTTTTCTTATTGCTTATGGAGAGTTTCACGCTTCATGCAGGCCTTAAGGGCGAGAAATCGCCTTAGGGAACTGTCCTCTCATTATTGCTTGATTGGCATGTTTGTTAAATTTGGCTCCAAAAGGAGGTGTTTTGGACGGAGAGATCTAGATCGGGTACGTTTTCGATATTTTTGCAGTTTGATAGAAAGTATAAAAAGTTCTTGATGTCCTTGATTGTCTGCTTAAAGGAGATCTGTTCGTAGTCATTGGCACGATGATGTTTAATATAGCGGACTAGAATTTCCTCACTGATGAAAGTCAGATAATGCAAGTTCGTGTATTCGAGCAAAAAAGATTGGATCCGGTCCAGTGAAGGCTGCATCGTTGCCGACACGAAGGAATCCTCATGTTCAAACTGCCGCTGAAGCAATTCCTCCCTCGTTAATTCTTCCATTTATGTATCTTCCTCTCTGACCTACGGGCGTTCTAGAATGCTTTCCCTTATACACTACCTACCAAAAATGTTATCACACGCCCTCCAATAATCAAAGATGTAAATAATGCCCATTACTTTGGAAGCATATACAAAAAGGGGGCTGATCTCCGGTCTAAAGACGCGTAAAAGCACCGGAAACCAGACTCCAAATGTTAGCCGATAAGGAGGTCTTCGTTCGGGTAACGGACTTTGGCCTGATGCTTTCTGGCCAGTGAAAAAGCCAGGGTCAGCGGGCCGAGTTTTCCGATTAGCATCATGAAGATGATGATTCCCCTTCCGACCGTGCTCAGGTGGGTTGTGACATCCATGGTGAGGCCGGCTGTCCCAAACGCAGAGACGACCTCGAACATTAACGGAAGAAAAGGCAGATCCTCTGTAATGTTCAGGATGAACAGGGATGTGAAAATCAATGACAGGCTGATGACGGCAATGGCCAACGCTTTGAAAATATGATTCGTGTGAATGGAACGGTTTAGGTAGGTCACTTCCCTTTCTCCTTTTAAATACGTGCCCACCGCCAGCAAAATGACGAGAAAGGTGGTCAGTTTGATGCCACCGCCGGTAGAAGCGCTTCCTGCCCCCACGAACATCAGCATGATCATATACAATGCTGTGGACGCATCGAAGCCGGCAATGTCAATCGTATTGAATCCTGCGGTTCTGGCTGTCACCGTCTGAAAATAGGCGGCCCACCATTTTTCCGAAAGGTCAAGCCCGCCAAGTGTAGCGGGGTTATGGTGCTCAAGCAGGAAAATAACGAGCATGGAGACGAGATTGACTAGAAGCGTGCCATAAATCATCAGCTTGGAATGCAACGTCAGTTTCCGCAGCCCTTTCTTGTCACGAAGATCGGATAAGACAGTAAAGCCGATTCCCCCAATGATGATTAGGCCGGTAATCGACAAGTTGACAATCGGATCGCCGACATACCGTGACAGATTGTCTGGCCAAAGGGCGAATCCTGCGTTATTAAAGGCAGAAACTGCATGGAAGAAACCGTAATAGATTCCCTTTGCCCAACCATATTCAGGAACCCAGCGTATGCTTAGAAAAATGACGGCTACACCTTCGATCAAGAAGGAGAAGACGAACAAACGCCGGACCAATCTGATGATACCGCCAATAGATGTCTGATTGAGGGCCTGCTGGATGACAATCCTCTGCTTCAAGCCGATTTTGCGTCCGAGCATAATAAAAATCAGAATCGAAAAAGACATAATGCCAAGGCCGCCTACCTGAATCAGCAGCATGATCACAATTTGCCCGAACAGTGTATAGGCTGCCCCTGGATCTATCACATTCAGTCCGGTCACCGTGACGGCGGACGTGGCGGTAAACAAGGCATCCATCCAGGAAATAGGCTGTACGGTCGAAAACGGCAGCTTCAACAGCACCGTTCCGGTCAGCATCAACCCTAAAAATGTTAAAATCAAAAACTGCGGCGGGCTTACATGCACAATCTTCCTATACGTACCGCTCACTCCTTCCATACTCTTGATACCAACACATTCCCCATTGTCTGTTGAAAACAAACAGCCCTTCACGATATTTAGGGCTGCTGTAACTTTTAAATTCCAATTTTGATGCCTTCTTTGGAAAAGACGCTATGCAAGGTTTGAGCGAAGCGGATGGCGGCCGGATTGTCTCCATGGAGACAAAGGGTGTCGGCCTTTACAGGGATGAGCGCTCCCTCTGCAGTTGCTGCCTGGTTCTCCTTCACCATTCTCAAAACATGGTTGATCGCAGCATTTTCATCAGTGATGACCGCATCAGGCCGGTTGCGCGGTGTCAACGTTCCGTTCGGCTGATAGGTTCTGTCGGCAAACACTTCTGCTGCATACGACAGGCCTGCCGATTCTGCGGCTTTTGTCAATTGACTGCCGGATAACCCGTATATTTTCAGTTTGGGATTCAGAGCCTTCACTGCCCGGACAATCGCCTCTGCCAGATCAGCGTCCAATGCAGCCATATTGTAAAGTGCTCCATGCGGCTTCACATGATGCAGCACTCCTCCACATGTACTGACAAATGCTTGGAGTGCCCCAATCTGATACAGGACCATATCATACGCCTCCTGTGCGGAGATGGCAAGCGGGCGCCTGCCGAAACCTTGCAGATCAGGCAGCCCCGGGTGGGCGCCGATGGCGACGCCATACTCCAAAGCCAATTCAACCGTTTCCCTCATTGTCCGCGGGTCACCAGCATGATACCCGCAGGCAATATTTGCAGAGGAAATCCACTTCATCATTTCTTTATCGCTTCCGAATGAATAGTTTCCGAAACCTTCACCCATATCACAGTTCAAATCAATCTTATACATGCTTTCCCGACTCCTCCTTTGACCACTTTAAGGCAGCCGCCGATTTCAAGAGTTGCAATTGCAGCAGATTTTCTCTCAGCAGTTCCTGTGCTGTTTTCAGCGGAATCTCTTCAAATCGTACATGGCTGCCCGGCGCTTTTTGGCTTAGCCGCGGCAAGTCGGATGTAAGGATTTCACCGATTTTCGGATATCCGCCTGTTGGCTGCCTGTCGGCCATCAAGATGATCGGTTGCCCGTCCGGTGGGATTTGGATGGAGCCGAATGCCGTTCCCTCTGTCGGCAATTGCATGGAATGCGCAAATGTGAGGGCTGGCCCTGTCAATCGGCACCCCATTCTATCCGAATTTGGGCTCACTTTGTAAAGGCTGCTGACAAACGTTTTGTGTGCCTCAGAATCCACCCAGCCGTATTGACGGCCCCGGACAAATCGCAAGGGACTGTCATCTTCCAAATAGCTTTCGGATTGGGGAGACAGCCTCCATCCCGCAGGCACCGCGGCCCAGGATTGTTCGAGTGGCAGCCTGTCCCCATTTTTGAGGGATTCGCCATGAAGCCCGCCGAGCTTCGCGCTCAGCAGCGTGCTTTTGCTGCTGAGGACTTCGGGGAGTGAGAACCCGCCTTTGACAGCGAGATAAGTTCGGACCCCGTTTTTTGCCGAATGGAAAGCAAGCCGGCTGTTCCGGCGGACAACGAACGGCTTTAAACGTGGAGCCGGCTCTCCGTCGAGAAGAGGTGCCATATCTGCACCGGCGATGGCCACAACCGCCTCAGTCTCGAATACAAGCTCAGGCCCGATCAATGTAAATTCGAGCAATGCTTCGCCGAACGGATTATTCACGGCAGCGTTGGCAAGCATAGCGGCCCGCTGATCCATCGCGCCGCCGACAGGTACCCCTGAAGCCTGCCAGCCGAACCGTCCTAAATCCTGCACCGTTGTCAACATCCCGGCCTTCGCTATATATATTCCCATCTTTCATCCACCTCTTCCCTGTTCTCTAATCCTATCGTCTATACTTTACCGCTTCACCGTGACGGTACCTTTCTCTGGAAACGGAGGCGAATGCCGGGGGTGACGAGGGCGGGCGGGGTGTTGGCAGGATCGAAGAGGGAGAGGGAGGTGCGACCGATAATTTGCCAGCCGCCGGGGGATGAATTCGGATAAATGCCCGTCTGTTCGCCGGCAATGCCGACCGATCCTTTTTCGACCCGGAGACGGGGAGTATCCTTCCGCGGAACGGCAATGCGCTTATCCATGCCTCCAAGAAAAGGGAACCCAGGAGCGAAGCCAAGAAAATAGACATCGTACAATTGGCCGCTATGAATCTCAATCACCTCTTGTTCGGTCAATCCGGCATATTCGGCAACATAGGGCAGGTCGGGACCATAGGGCGGTCCGTAATAGACCGGAATGTCCAGGATCGGGCGCTCTTCGTTCCTCTCGATCTCCACCCGCTCACCTAGGCGGATCAGCTTCTCCTTTACCTCTGCAAAAGGGAACGAGGACGGAATCCTCATTGGATCATAAAAAACCGTCAGCGTCGTGTAAGCAGGAACAGCCTCGACAAAACCTGGAAACGGTTCTTGCTCCAGCTGCCGCTTCCAGGCGATGATCACCTGGTTCGTCTCCAAGCTCATTTCCTTCGCGAATTCAATCACAACCGCCATGTCACCGAGCGGTGTAAAAATAGGTCTTCCCATCTTGATCCCGCCTTCCTGAATGTACATGTAGCTTTATTGTATGAAATCGCGCTTTCCTTGAAAAGAACAAAGCTGAACCATTCTATTAGCGTTTGCAGGCCGCCTGCCTAAGTTTCCAGTCTATACTCGTTTTTGGAGATACAATAAGGAGTCCCGTCCATAAAAAAACCTCTGCTGAAAGCAGAGGTTTCGCCAGTTATCTCATATTAATATAAACAATCCCAAGGACAACCGCCAGGATGATCCGGTATATCGCAAATGGCATCAGTTTGATTTTGTTGATCAATGCCAGGAAGAAGCGGATCGATATCCAAGCGAAGATGAACGCACTGATGAAGCCGACTGCAAAAAACGGAATCACATCGGCCGTCAAGACATCCATTTTTTTAATCAGGGAAACGGCACTGGCTCCGAACATGATGGGCACCGCCATGATAAAGGTGAAATCGGCAGCTGCACGGTGTTTCAGGCCCATGAAAACACCGCCGGAGATCGTCGCCCCGGAACGGGAAAAGCCCGGCCAGAGGGCGATGCACTGAAACAGACCAATCAGGAATGCCTGCTTATATGTAATTTCATCAAGGTCTGCCCCTTCAAAATGCCGGTTCTGTTTTTGATCACGCTTCATTTTCAAGTCGGCGCCAATCATGAGGAATGCTCCGGCAATGAGAGCGATAAGCACGGTCTCCACGGAGAACAAGTGCTTGTCAATAAAGTCCTCGAAGGCAAAGCCAAGAACGGCGGCTGGCACGAGGCCGATGATAATGTGGGTTAACTTCAGATGTTTCTGCCCCTTGTCGGGTACCGCCTGGGATCCAGGCATGCGGACACCGACAAGGCTCCAGAGCCTCTGCCAGAAGACGATCACCACGGCCAAAATGGAGCCGAGCTGGATGACGACTTTAAATGTATTTGCCACTTCAGGCGAGCCTAAAATATTGACTGACTTCAACAACATATCGTCGACGATGATCATGTGGCCAGTGGACGACACGGGCGCAAATTCAGTGAGTCCTTCGACAAGGCCCAGGATCAGAGCAACGATAAAATCCCATAAATTCAACTTTCCAACCTCGCTTTCTGTCTCAATCATAGTGTACACGGTAAGGAGCGAACAGAGAAGAATTATTTTTTGTAAGCCCTTTCCACTAGATGAAAAAACTGCTTGCAATCTGGGTTTCGGGTAGACTCGAAAATAAAACTTTAACAAAAAAACAGAAATAAAAAATAGGCAACGTGAAAGATGCATAGTATAATTTAGTGTATAAACGTCTCGTCCGCGTTATGACGATAGACGAATAAAACCACAGGAGGTGTACACCTTTCTTTGAAAGGTGAACCATTTGGACATAGTCAGTTTACTCTTAATTGCAGTTTTGATCGCAATGACCGCTTTTTTCGTAGCTACGGAATTTGCCATTGTCAAGATTAGAAGTTCGCGGATCGACCAACTCGTTGAAGAGGGGCGGTCTGGAGCTAAAGCAGCCAAACAAGTCATTACGCACATGGATGAATATTTGTCTGCATGCCAGCTTGGGATTACTGTAACCGCACTCGGCATCGGCTGGCTTGGAGAGCCCGCAGTCAAAAGCCTGCTTGACCCGTTACTGGGCAAACTTGCAATCGATGCATCGGTATCCCATATTATCTCAGTAGCAGTAGCATTCCTGTTCATTACATTTTTGCATGTGGTTGTCGGGGAATTGGCGCCGAAGACGGTAGCCATTCAAAAGGCGGAAAGGGTTACACTGATGTTTGCAAAGCCGCTCATCTGGTTTTACAGAATCATGTTTCCGTTCATTTGGGCCCTCAACGGCTCGGCCCGCTTCATGGTAAAAATATTTGGCCTCAAGCCAGTGATGGAACACGAAGTATCGCATACCGAGGAAGAGCTGCGCATCATCTTGTCTGACAGCTACAAAAGCGGCGAAATCAATCAGGCGGAATTGACCTATGTCAACAATATATTTAAGTTCGACAACCGGATCGCCAAGGAGATCATGGTGCCCCGCACTGCAATGATCACAATGTCCACTGATGACGACGTTAAGGATTGGCTTGATGTGGTCCAGGAGGAGAAATTGACCCGCTATCCGGTATACGAAGGGGACAAAGACAATATTATTGGTCTCGTCAATGTGAAAGATATCTTGATGGCGCAGATTAAAAATGGCCCGGATGGAAACCGGAAAATCACTGACTTTCTGAAACCGGTCATTCTCGTAATCGAGACGATCCCAATCCATGACCTGCTGCTGAAAATGCAAGAGGAGCATACCCATATGGCAGTTCTCGTTGATGAATACGGCGGTACGTCAGGACTTGTCACCGTCGAGGATATCATTGAAGAGATTGTCGGAGAAATCCGTGATGAATTTGATACGGATGAGGTAGAGGATATAACGAAGGTGGACGAAAATCACTATGTTTTCAGTGGGAAAGTGCTTGTTCATGAGGTCAATGATCTGCTCGGAGCAGAACTATCCGACGAGGAAGTTGACACACTCGGCGGCTGGGTGCTCTCCCAGAATTTTGACATTACCGAAGGCGGGACTTTGGAGGATCAAGGTTTTCTATTTACGGTAAAAGAAATGGATGGACACCAAGTTCAGTTTATTGAAGTGAAAAGAATTGATCCTCAGCCGATCATGATGGAAACAATGGAAAGTATTATATCATAATGATAGGGTTGTCCAGAACGTCAGTGAAAACTGATTTTCTGTGACGACCCTTTCCTTTTATATAGAGGAATTCTCTTTTTACACAATGATAAGGACTTGATCCGAAAATAACACTGGAAGAAAGCGAAAAGGCAAAACTATCGGTATCAATCCGTCTCATTGGCAGCGGAAAAAACAATAATGTAAAACTACCGGTGTCTATCTTTAAAAGTGAGCGGGTCTTCTGGGAAGGCAGCCACAAGATAAGTGAAAAAGGAAAAAGCAGGAGAAGAAAAACGCGTCATTTTTTCTTCTCCTGCTTTATTTTTTATAGACTTATTTTACTTCCGGTGTAATTCAGTTAACCAGCAAGCACCGCTGTAGATGGATTTTCAATGGAAAAATAATAGTAAATTCCAGAATTGGAAAAAAGTCGTTTATCCCTGTGCGAGACGGGAACGACATGAATGTAGCAGGGAGAATCAAAGAAAGAAATAAAGAAAGGGGTAGAGAAAAAAGTATAGGAAGGGTGAACGGTTTTTGGATTCTAATCAGACAAAACAAAGGATGGGGGCACGAAATATTGACCCGCGCTTCGGCAAGTCATTTATTGCACGCGAAGCAGCTGTAGCCTCTCCAAATGAATTGGCCACCATTGCCGGAAACAAGGTTTTGCAAAATGGCGGCAACGCAATTGATGCGATGGTTGCGGTCAATTCCACACTAGGCGTTGTTTTTCCCCATATGACCGGTCCAGGAGGAGATTCTTTCTGGATCATCCATGAAGCTGCTACAGGCAAGCAGTATTGCCTGAATGCCAGCGACAAGCTGGCAGTAAAGCAAACCGGGATGTGTATGCGGGCCAGGATCAGATTGATATCCGCAGTCCCAGAGCGGCACTCACGGTGCCAGGAGCCGTTGACGGCTGGGCCTCCGCACATGAACGGTTTGGAAAACTCTCCTTTGAGGAATGCCTCGAACTGGCAGTAAACTATGCAAGAAACGGATTTCCGGTAAGCGAGTCCTTAGCGAAATTCTCGGAATCCAGCTTGCATTTGCTCCGCTCCTATCCTTCTACTGCAGAAGTCTATCTAAAGGATGGAGTCGCTCCTTATTTAGCTGGCGAAGTGATGGATAACCCTGAAATGGCCGATATGCTTGAAGCAATCGGGAAGGAAGGCAGGGATGTTTTTTACAAAGGAGAAATTGCAAAGGACATCGTTAATTTCCTTCAGAAAGAGGGCGGCCTCTTAACGTTGGAGGACTTTGAAAAACATTCGTCCGAATGGGTGGATCCTTTGCGTGCCGAATACAGAGGCAGAATGGTTCTGGCGCCGCCTCCGAATTCTGCAGGCCATACCACATTAGAGATCCTTGGCATGTTGGAGCATTATGATATTGCCAATCTATCAGAAGTGGATTACATTGACAAGTTTACCAGAGCGACTGCTCTTGCCTTTAAAGACCGGGATGAATATTTGGATGACCCTAACTTTAACCAAGTCCCGATAAAGGAGCTGTTAAGCAAGGGATATCTTTCAGATCGGGCAAAAATGATGGATGATCCGAACATGGTTGCCCCCGAGCAAGGCTTGAGCCACAAAGGGGATACGACATTCAGCTGTGCAGTCGATCGTGAAGGAAATGCTGTAGCTTGCGTACAGAGCCTCTATTGGGAATGGGGGTCAGGGCTGGTTGCAGGAAAAACCGGTATGGTTCTTCAAAACAGAGGAACATATTTTTCACTGGATCCGTCTGCACGTAATGCATTGGAGCCTAATAAGCGTCCAGCCCATACATTAACATGTTCGATGGTGTTGGGAGATGACGGTCCGGAGCTTGTCGTCGGTGCCATGGGCGGAGACGGAGAGCCGCAAACACAGGCGACGATCATTACACGGGTATTCGATAAGGGTTATTCCGTCCAGGAAGCCATTGATGAACCCCGCTGGCTTTTAGGCAGAACATGGGGCGACCAGCATAGGGGTCTCAGACTGGAAGGGCGGTTTTCAGAAACGCTTGCTCAAGAGCTTGAAAAAAAGGGCCATATAAATGTTCATTATATAGAAGATTACAGCGACCTTGTCGGGCATGCCCAGGCGATACAGATCTTTCCGAACAGACTGGAGGCCGCGGCAGATCCACGCGCACTCGGCTTGGCATTGGGCTATTAAAATTTTCGTAGGAGGGTTCAGTATGGGAAAATCACTTGAAGAATATAAAAGAAAAGTCATGGATCAATCGATTCCGCATCCGATCCGCGGAGATAAAGGAGCAACAGACGAAGGGCCGCGCAATATAGAACGCGATCTGCAAAATCCGGATGTGATCGTACCGCCGGAGACGGATTCTGGCACATTGCCAAATATGAAGTTTTCATTCGCGGATTCACATATGCGACTTCAAAAGGGCGGCTGGTCACATGAAGTAACAGAACGTGAACTGCCGATCGCTGATACGCTGGCTTCTGTGAATATGCGCCTGAAGCCTGGCGGAGTCAGGGAATTGCATTGGCATAAGGAAGCGGAATGGGCGATCATGCTTTCTGGAAGTGCACGCATCACATGCGTTGACGCGGAAGGGCGGGTATTCATCGACGATGTCAAAGAAGGAGATCTTTGGTTCTTCCCTTCTGGTTTCCCTCATTCCATTACCGGCCTTGAAGAAGGCTGCGAGTTCCTGCTCGTCTTTGATGACGGCAGTTTCTCAGAAAACAGCACATTCTCGATAACGGATTGGTTTGCCCATACACCGAAAGAAATACTTGCGAAGAACTTTGGTGTTTCTGAGGACGCTTTTGACCATATCCCTCATAAGGAAGAGTATATGTTCCAAGGAAAAGTGCCGGGACCGCTTTGCGAAGAGCACCCGACCGATACGAACGGAGGCGTGCCGAATCCGTTCAGCTTCCGCCTGCTTGAGCAAGAACCGATTACGAGTCCTGGAGGCAAAGTATGGATCGCCGATTCGAAAAACTTCCATGCATCAAAGACCGTGGCAGCTGCTCTTGTAGAAGTGGAACCGGGCGGCCTGCGTGAACTTCACTGGCATCCGAACGCAGCAGAATGGCAATTTTATCTGGAAGGCAAAGGCCGGATGACGGTATTCGCCGCAGAAGGGCATGCGCGGACATTTGATTACCGGGAAGGCGATGTCGGGTTTGTTCCTTTCGCAATGGGCCACTATATTGAAAATACCGGGGATACAACGCTTCGTTTCCTAGAAATGTTCCGCAGTGACCATTTTGCAGATGTTTCCCTGAATCAGTGGATGGCGCTGACCCCGGCGAACACAATCAAGGAACACTTGAATGTGGATGACGACTTTATAAAGAACGCTCTCCACAAGGACAAACGGCCGGTTGTCAAAAAATCAGAGCAATAAGAGGAGGAATAAGGGCTGTCCAATAATTCCTAAAATGGAGCAGGAGCGGAAAAACCGCCGGTTTTTCCTCCTGCTTTTCCTTTTGCTGTCAGTCACGTGGTGTCTCTCAGAACACCAAATCGCACTTGGGATTTCCAAAAATTCACTCTGCTTCAAACCTCCTCTTGGCGTATACCTGTTTAAGGCTTTCCTCTACAAGGGTTTTTCTCGCTTTGCCCTTCACTTCTTCATAAACCGGGTTCCGGTAGATCTGCCGGTTTCCTTAATAAGCAATTCGACATCCAGGGATTGACGGTTATTATACTTACTGAATGCGGGGATGATCACGCGTTTCGGATGTTCGAAGACCGTCTTAGCCTCGATCGGAAATGCCAGTTGTCTGGTATAATTATCAGCAACAGTCTTTAGATTGCACATGAAAAATCGCTCCTTTAGATGGTGTTGTGGTGACTTCACTTTGTAAAAGGAAGCGATTTTTTCTATTTCTACGGTGGGGTCTGACTGTTTGTAATTCGCCTACCTACCTGGCCGTTGCTTGGAGTGCAGGGGCCGACTCCTGCGGGAAAAGCACGGGCCTTGAGATCCCGCAAGGCGCGAAGCGACTGAGGAAGCTCAAGCCGTGCCCGCGGAAAGCGTGCCCCGGAGCGGAAAGCAACCGGAACCGCACACCGACTTTTCCATACGCAGCTTCATTGACCTTCTGGACAGCCTTCTTTATGGCCCCAGCTATTGACGATAGTATACGATATCCTATACGATTAACTCATGGAGAAAAATAAAGAGAATAAGCAGCAGATGGTTTATCGGGTATTAAAAGCACGAATTGTCGAGCGCGTATACGCGCCTGGACAGCGGATTGTGATTGATCAGATCGCCAAGGAGCTGGCGACGAGCTCGATCCCTGTACGGGAGGCAATCCGGCAGCTGGAGGCAGAAGGGCTTGTCGAGTACGAGCGGAACGTCGGTCCGGTCGTCAGACCGATTAATGAGGAAGATTACTATGAAAATTTAAAGGTGCTTGCCGTCTTGGAGGGGTATGCATCAGCACTCGGCATTCCTTCGATAACGGAAGAGAGAATCGGCGAGCTTCGGGAGAAAAATGAACGGATGAAGGAGGCTTTGGAAGAATTTGATTTTAGAAGCTACAGTGGATTCAATATTGATTTTCACAGAATGATCTATGAGGGGTGCGGAAATGGGGCGCTGATCACGATGATCAGTCAACTGCAGGGAAAGCTTGATGCCATCCGCGGAGCCGGTTCAACACTGTACTCAGGCCGGGTTAAGACAGCAATCGATGAGCATGAGGGAATTATCAGGCTCCTTGAGACGAAAGCCTCCTTTAAAGAAGTGGAGGAAGCCGTCCGGCAGCATAAATGGAAAACAGCAGAAGACTTTGAAAGACGCCGCTCCAAAGGCCAGCCGTAGGCCGTGGAGCGGTTTTTTTCATATCCAAATCCATTCCATAAAAATTAATTTGTAAGCGTTTGCAAATATCATTTGACTTTGTATATGAAATCATATACGATTTAATTATTCAGAAAATTAGCAGAGAAATGGGGGCTTGTTCAATGGATTACCGAGAGGCGAAGCTGCGATTTAGAGGATCGATTTCACCTGTCATCACACCGTTTTTGGAAGATGAGAGTATAGATTTTGAGACGTTTGAGAGTCTGATAGACTGGCATATTGAAAGCGGAAGCCACGGGATTTCCGTGACGGGGACGAGTGGGGAGCCAAGTTCACTTACGGTTGAGGAACGCGAACAAGTAATGGAAGCGGCTGTAAAAAGAGTGGATAGCCGGGTTCCATTTCTCCCGGGGACTGGTTCAGTTAATCATCGGGAGACGCTCCGCCTGACGAAGGCGGCACAGGAAATGGGTGCGGACGGAGCGATGGTCATTGTTCCGTATTATAATAGGCCGAACCAGCAAGCGCTGTATGATCATTTCAAGACCGTCGCCAACTCAGTCGATATCCCGATCATTTTGTATAACATACCCGGACGGACTGCAGTTAATCTCGAAGTGGAGACAATTGCCCGGCTTGTCGAGGACTGTACGAACATCATCGGCATTAAAGAATCGAACAAGGATTTCGAGCATGTGAACCGCGTTCTCCTGAAATGCGGCCGCGATTTTAATCTTTATTCGGGAATTGAATTGCTCTGCTACCCGATGCTCGCCATCGGAGGAGCCGGCCATATCAGCGCCACTGCAAATGTAGCCCCGAAGAGAGTTGCAGAAATTTACAATGCGTGGGCGGAAGGGGACGTAAAGCGGGCGCAAGACATGCATTATGAAATGATGCCGCTGAATGACGTCCTGTTCCGGGATACGAATCCTGCGCCGGTGAAGGCGGCGCTAGGCATGATGGGCAAAATCAAGCCGGTCCTCCGGAAACCGATGGCCCTCCCATCTGCCGCAGTCCAGGAAGAAATCCGCCAAACCTTGATGAACTATACCGAACTGAAGGATACCGTCGTCGTACGATAAAAAAGGGTTCGGCCTGCCGCAGTCAAGTGTAAAGCGCTTTGGCCTGTCCCCCAAAAGGAGGTTTTAGCAATGGAGGTTGTGAAGGGCGCGCGAGAGCTGGCGCATACGAAGGTAGAGGATGTAAGGCTATATGTGGACGGGGAGTTCCGGGATGCAGAAAGCGGGGATACTTTCGCGAATGTGTCGCCGTTCACGAATGAGGAGATAAACCGTGTCGCAAAAGGTGGAAAGCGTGACATCGAGATAGCCGCAGCGGCTGCTGACAGGGCGTTCCGCCAGGGGCCATGGGGACGGATGAAAACGGAGGAAAGGATGGCGTACATTGAGAAGATTGCCGATCTGATCGATGAGGAACAGGAGGAGATTGCTCGCCTGGAGGCGCTTGATACCGGTCTGCCGATTGCACAGACCAGGAAGCAGGCTGCACGTGCGTCAGAGAATTTCCGGTTCTATTCGCGGATGGTAAGGACCCGGATGCACGGGGATGCCTATATGCAGGATGGCGAGTTCCTGAATTACACGGTTTACAAGCCGCTAGGTGCGGTCGGGTTGATTACGCCGTGGAATGCCCCCTTTATGCTGACAACGTGGAAGGTCGCTCCTGCCCTTGCCACAGGAAATACCGTCGTGCTAAAACCGGCGGAGCTATCGCCGCTTTCCGCAAATAAGCTTGCCGAGATCATCGACCGGGCCGGGGTTCCCCATGGAGTGTTCAATGTTGTCCATGGTTTCGGGGAAACGGCTGGTGCAGCGCTCGTCGAGAACGACAAAGTGAAGGCAATTTCATTCACAGGTGAAACAGTGACAGGATCGACCATTATCAAAAATGCAGCTGATTCATTGAAGAAAACATCAATGGAGCTTGGCGGCAAATCCCCTTTGATCGTCTTTGGGGATGCGGACATTGAGCGTGCGCTGGACGCTGCCGTCTGGGGAATTTTCTCTTTTAATGGAGAACGCTGTACAGCCAATTCGAGGCTTTTCCTCCACTCTTCCATCAAAGATGAATTCATCGCTGCCCTAAAAGAAAGGGTCGCCAATATCACCATCGGCGATCCGCTTGATCCAGGAACGGAGCTCGGACCGCTGATTGATCGAAAGCATTTTGAAAAAGTGACTGGCTATATCGAGCTTGCAAAAAAGGAAGGCTGTGAAGTTGTTCAGGGCGAAGTGGCGGAAGAATTCAAAGCCGGAAACTACGTGCCGCCGACCTTGCTCCTTGGCGCTCAAAACAAAATGGCGGTCTCCCAAGAGGAAATCTTCGGCCCGGTCATGACTGTAATCGAATTTGAAACCGAAGAAGAAGTGATCGAAATGGCAAATGACGTTAAGTACGGGCTTGCCGGCTATGTGTGGACGAATGATATGAAGCGGGGGCACCGGGTTGCCCAGGCGGTCGATGCCGGAATGCTTTGGGTCAATTCGCAGAATGTGAGAGACCTTAGAATTCCATTCGGCGGCATGAAGGCGAGCGGAATTGGCAGGGAAGGCGGGCATTATGCCATTCTCGAATTTTACTGTGAACCGAAAGTCATTCACGTGGCACTCGAAAACCATCACATTCCGCAGTTCGGGAAAAAATAAGGAGGGAACGCAGCGATGCCAGCTAAAACAGGCCAGGAATATATCGATCGTTTGAAAGCCGCCAAAAACAACATTTATATCCACGGTGAGAGAGTGGAGGATCCGACAACCCATTCCGCCTTCAAAAATGTGATCAGGTCAATGGCTGATCTTTATGATCTCCAGTACGAGAAGCCGGAAAAAATGCTTTATACGTCACCTTCTACAGGCAATAAAGTCGGAATGACGTTTCTGCAGCCGCGAACGATCGATGATTTGATCGCCCGCCGGGAAGCGATCACGGAATGGGCGAAAACATCGGGAGGCATGATGGGACGCTCTCCGGATTATCTGAATGCTGAGGTAATGGCGATGGGGACGGCCTATGAATTTTTCAAAGAGGCAGATCCGATGTTTGCCGACAATGCGAAAAACTATTATGAGTATGCCCGAGAAAATGATATCTCGCTGACCCATACGCTCATCCACCCGCAAGTGAATCGGGCGAAGGCACAGCACGAGCAAAAGGATGCGAACGTGGCGCTTCATCTTGTCGAGAAAAGGAGCGACGGCATTATCGTAGACGGAATACGCCTGCTCGCCACTCAAGGGGGCATCACGGATGAACTGCTCGTCTTCCCGTCGACCGTAAAAAAGGCCGGAGAGCTTGATGACCCGTATTCACTCGCCTTCGCGATCCCGAACAATACCCCAGGCCTGAAATTCCTTAGCCGGGAATCGTTCGATTACGGCAAGAATGAGTGGGACCATCCGCTTTCCTCCCGCTTTGAGGAAGGGGATGCGATCGTTTCCTTTGATCATGTCTTTGTTCCGTGGGACCGTGTTTTCGTCTGTGGGAATTCCTCGATCTGCAACCGGACGTTCCGTGAAACAAACGCAGTCGTCCACATGTCACATCAGGTGCTGGCAAAAAACATTGTGAAAACCGAATTCGTCCTCGGCATTGCCCTCAGCATGATGGACGCAATCGGCATTGATGGCTTCCAGCATGTCCAGGATAAGGGAACGGAAATCATGCTTACGCTGGAGACGATGAAGTCGCATCTGTACCGGGCGGAGCACAATTCGAAGCTCGACCAGTGGGGAATGATGACACCTGATTATGCGGCGCTTGATGCGGCGAGAAACTGGTACCCTAGGATTTATCCGCGGCTCGTCGAAATTCTTCGTGTGCTCGGTGCATCGGGCCTGATGGGGATCCCGACACAGGCAGATTTTGAGAACGAGGAGATCGGGGCCATTTTGCACCGCGGGCTCCAAGGCAAAAATCTCGAAGGATATGAGCGCGTCCAGCTCTTCAGGCTCGCGTGGGACGTAACGATGAGCGCATTCGGCAGCAGGCAAATGCACTATGAATATTATTTCTTCGGTGATCCGGTCCGGATGGGTATGACCTATTTCTCCAATTTTGAAAAAGAACCTTATAAAGAGCTGATCAATGACTTTTTGAAAAAGGGATCTTCCTCAAAGCCGGACTTTGCGGGGGTCTAAAAGGGGGCGTAGAAATGGATTTCAATATTGTCCGCTGTGCAAGAGCAGTGCTCCATGTTACAGATTTGGAGGCTTCACGAAGGTTCTACGTGGATGCTCTCGGTTTTATTGAAACGGAAAGCGATGGCGATCACTTGTTTTTACGCGGCCTTGAAGAACGGGGGCACCACAGCCTGCTGCTAAAAAAGAGCGAGAAGCCGGCTGTCGAGGCTCTTAGTTATAAGGTCGGTTCCGAAGCGGATCTTGATCTGCTTGAGGAATTGTTCGCCTCAAAAGGCTGCAAGACAAAGTGGCTCAATGACGGTGAGCAGCGGGGCATCGGGCGTGCGCTCCGCGTCCAGGATATTTCCGGGCTGCCGATCGAGTTCTTTGCTAGAATGGAAGAAGTGGAACGTTTGCTGCAGCGCTATGATTTGTACAGAGGGGCGCGTATCCAGCGGATCGATCACTTCAATTGTCTTGTCCGTGACGTGGAAGCCGCCTGTGACTTTTACAAAGAGTCGCTCGGATTTGCTTGTTCGGAATATACGGCGGCAGAGGATGAAAAGACTTGGGCAGCCTGGCTTCACCGGAAGCATACCGTCCATGACCAGGCATTTATGAACGGAGAGGGACCGCGTCTCCACCATGCAGGCTTCTGGCTCCCAGATCCGCTCGCCATCATCCACGCGTGCGATATGCTCGCCTCGCTCGGATATGGGGAGAAGATTGAACGGGGACCGGGACGCCATGGTTTGTCCAATGCATTCTTCCTTTATTTGCGCGACCCGGACGGCCACCGGATTGAATTATACAGCGGTGACTATTTGACAAGTGATCCCGACTGGAAGCCGATTCGCTGGGATTTAAACGACCCGCGGCGGCAGACGTTCTGGGGCCATGCTGCTCCGGATTGCTGGTTCAACGAAGCCTCGGCCGTCCTTGACATTATTACCGGCGAGGAAATAGAGGCCGGAAAACCGACTCTCGAACAGCGGAAGCCCGAGTTTATCATTTAGGGGAGAAGTGCCTGAAGGGAGCAATGAGGATGGAAGACCGCTTGTTTAGAACAGCGATGGGGAAATTTGCGACAGGTGTGACAGTGATTACGACACAGCTTGGGGAGACGGTCCACGGCATGACGGCGAACGCGTTTGTTTCCGTTTCGCTTCACCCGAAGCTCGTACTCATTTCAGTCGGCGAAAAAGCGAACATGAATCCGCTGATCAGCCAGGCAAAAACATTTGCCGTCAGTGTGCTGAAAGAGGATCAACAGGATTTTTCCGCTTATTTTGCCGGCCAGAAAAAAGAGGAGAAGCATGTCGAATTCGATCACTTCAATGGCATGCCAGTCATCCCGGATGCCCTCGTCAATATGACGTGCAATGTGCAGAATGAAGTCATCGCCGGTGACCATACGCTATTCATCGGGGAAGTGACGGATCTGCGTGTAGAAGACGGCAAACCGCTCGCCTTCTTCGAGGGCGGGTACCGGAAAATAACATAACGTAGAGCGGCCGTTCTTTTATCGGAAGAGCGGCTGCTTTCTGAAGAGGAGGCAACACGTTGACGGTTTACGGAACATTGCTGAATTTTCGTGAGGAGTATGAAAGGATTGAAGAGACGCTCCATCTCCCTCCTTATCAAAAACCGCCGGAAGCCCCGGTTCTCTATATCAAACCGGCCAATACGGTCTCCGGGAACGGAGACGCCATCCCGCTTCCTGATGGGGTGAGCGAAGTGGCGGCTGGAGCAGGACTTGGTATCGTCATCGGAAAAAAAGCGGCAAGGGTCAGGGAAGAGGAAGCGTATGATTATATCAAAGGGTATGTCATCGTCAATGATGTCACGATCCCGCATACTAGCTATTTTCGCCCCGCGATGAAGGAGAAGGCGCGTGACGGTTTTTGCCCGATCGGCCCCGCAATCCCGATAAATGCTGTGGAAAATCCGGGCGAACTCGGGATCCGCATCTACATTAACGGTGAGCTTCGCAAAACAGCAAATACAAGTGATCTCATCCGACCGATTCCCGTGCTGCTTGCGGAATTGACCGATTTTATGACGCTTGAGCCGGGGGATATCGTCCTGACAGGTGTGCCGGATCTGCCGCCGCTCGCCCGTGATGGGGATCTTGTTAGAATTGAAATTGACCAGCTCGGTATTCTTGAAAACAAGGTGGAGGCCGAAAGGAGGAGCGGCGGATGAAGCAAGGTAGAGTGGCCTTTAAGGGAGCGCTCCACAGGATTTCGGAAAAAGACGGGGCACTAAGGCTCGATGACGGGCGGATGGTCAAGGAAGAAGATGTGGTCTGGCTGCCGCCTGTTGAGCCAAAGACGATCTTTGCCCTTGGTCTCAATTATGCCGACCATGCGGGAGAGCTGGAATTCAAAGCGCCGGAAGAACCGCTCATCTTTCTGAAAGGGCCAAATACGATGATCGGGCATCTTGGCGAAACACGCCGCCCAGCCGATGCGGCCTATATGCATTATGAATGCGAGCTGGCCGTCGTGATCGGAAAACAAGGCAAAGGGATCCCGCGTGAAAAGGCATATGAGCATGTTGCCGGCTACACGATTGCGAATGACTATGCGATCCGCGATTATCTGGAAAACTATTACCGACCAAACTTGCGGGTGAAGAACCGGGATGGCTGCACGCCGATTGGCCCCTGGCTTGTCGATGCGGCTCACATCCCAGATCCGATGAACCTGGCACTGCGCACATATGTGAATGGCGAGCTTGTCCAAGAGGGGAATACAGCGGATATGGTATTTGGCATCCCGGAGCTGATCGAATATATCAGCAGTTTCATGACATTAAATGAAAGCGATGTCATTTTGACCGGAACGCCGAAGGGAACGGTCAATGTAGTGGCAGGTGACGTGGTGACAACCGAAATCGAGGGAGTCGGATCGCTTGTGAACAGACTTGCTGGTGATGACGTATTCGGAAGAGGTGTGAAAGATGCCGCATATCATCGTGGAATACACCGATAATGTCGGCGAAGAAGCCGAAATGCCGCTTCTTTTGAAGAAAATCAATTTGTCTCTCCTGTCGCACGGGAATCTGTTTCCTATTGGCGGTATCCGTTCCCGCGCCATCAAATTGGAGGATTATGTCGTGGCAGACGGGACGGAGGATGATGCTTTCGTCCATGTCACGCTGAAAATCGGTTCTGGCCGGACAGACGAGGAAAAAAAGAAAGTATGTGACAAACTGTTCGAGGAAATCAAAGACCATTTTTCGGAACTGTTCAAGAAACGCTATCTCGCTCTCTCGATGGAACTTTATGAATTCAGCGAAGCGGGCACGTATAAGCAGAACAATATCCATCACCGCTATAAAAACTGATGGCCCAAGCGCGGCATTTCCGCAATGGGCCTTTTGCTTTGCTATTCAGTATTTCATCGACAGGGCCCGATTGGCATTGGCCAGATCGTTATCCAGCAGTCGGCCGAGGTCATAGGCAGGGTAGAGTCCATACCTCTCCATATAATTGAAGACATTACCGTGCAGCTTGATAGCCCTCTCCAAGTGGTTTAAGAAGGTCCTGCGCAGCACTGGAGTAGCGGTTTCCGTTATTGCATTCGCATAATTTCTCACCAAGGTTTTGCTCATGCCGAGCAGATCGCCCGCATAAAAAGCCGTCTCCGCACTGACACCATCGGCCCGCTCCGCTGCATGAACAGGCGCGGACGGGTAAAACTGGATCAGCTCTCTGACATTGCCCTCAAGATCTCGGATCGCCTTGCGATACAGTGCAGCCAATTCCGGATCCTTCACCTTCCGGATCGTCGATTTTAGCTTGATCAGCCCGTTTGATTGGGCGGCGGTCAGCTCATGAAGCTCCATTGTTTCATGCCAGGCCAATGTCCGTCTGAATGTTCTGCTCATCCCTCTACCTCCATCATCTTGTTCAGTCCCGACCATCCTATTCAAAAACGCCTAAAAGGTTCACACATCGCCTTCTTTTTGGAAATTTAACCGGGAGATGTTTTTCCGAAAAATATCGGGGTATGTAATAGGTGTAGGCTAAATCAATCATAAGGAGGCAATTATCCATGGCAAACGACAATCGAAACAACAATGAGAAAATGACTGTAGAAGAAGCAGGCCGCAAAGGCGGAGAAGAAACAGCAAGAACTCATGATCGTGAATTCTACGAAGAGATCGGTAAAAAAGGCGGAGAAGCAACCGCAGAATCTCATGGCAGAGAATTCTATGAAGAGATTGGCCGCAAAGGCGGAGAAGCGACTGCGGAGAACCACGACCGTGAGTTCTACGAAGAGATCGGCCGCAAAGGCGGAGAAGCGACTGCCGAAAACCACGACCGTGATTTCTATGAAGAGATCGGTAAAAAGGGCGGAGAAGCTACTTCTGAAAACCATGATAGAGACTTCTATGAGGAAATTGGCAAAAAAGGCGGAGAAGCACGCGCGAAGCAACGCGACGACAGCGACACTCCGGACGGTAAGATGAGCCTTGAGGAAGCGGGCGAAAAAGGCGGAAAAGCGCGTGCAAGACAACGCGACAACGACTAATCGTTCCGGCCAGGGCCCGTCCCTGACAAAATGGACAAGCCTTCATGGCCTAGTCCCTCAAAAGTAGATCTGAAAAAGGCGCAAGCTCCGGAAACGGAACTTGCGCTTTTTTTGCGCTGCACGGGAGGCCGGACCCCATGATTTATTTCATGATCAGGATGAGGCCGATTGCAGGGTAGGCAGCGGCCAGTAAGCAGATGGCAATGGCGGCCGGTTTGGTTTCTTGTTTCCACGTATAGTAAGCGAGACGGGTTGTTCGGTAACTGAAGAATAGTACAAGCACGATGATAAAAACCTTCATGAGTCTCTCAGTCCTTGTTTATCAATTTTGGCGGTTGTACTGCACCGCCAAAGTTTGTAATGGTGGCATCCATTTTGATATTCACAGTGGCGTCCGGATATTTTTCCATCCAGTCGTACTTGTCTGCAGACTGGATTGTCCAGAATTGGCGCCTGACGTTCAAAAACCAGAGGAATGGCTCCATCTTGTATTTTTCCTGCGTCTTCTTTACAAGATTCCCCGCCTCTTTTTCCAGGCTCTTATTAATCGCCTCCGTCAGTATTCGCTGGTGTTTCGCATTTGTGGAGTAATTGGTGAGTGCCGGGTTCGACAAAACTTGTATTTGTAGGGGCACCGTCACATCTACATGAGGCGGGTCCTTCTTCGTATCGACATCGATATGGGTATTGCCGGATTTGATCAATTTGACTGAAATCCGGTACTTTCCATTAACCGGATCAGGTACTGAGTAAATCGTTTCTTGGATGATCGACTTGCGCCTCAGTAAAACAGCAAGTCGTGTTTCCTCCCCTGTCAGCTTACCAACCATCCTACCCTCCTTAAATACAGCAGCACCGATCATTTGAACCGGGTCGCCACCTTTTTGAGGCATCTGCCCGGCAATATAATTGTCAATATCAAGTTTGATTTCCGGGTCCTTCTCTTTATCCGCCGTTGCATAGACGGTAAGGAATAACTGCCCAGAGAGCCTTGTGAAATAGCGATTAATGTCCGGGATGGGGACAAATCCGGACGTTTCCCATGTCTGTTGCATGAATTCATAATACTTATGCGGCCGCGTCTCCATTTCCGGCTTGTTTTTACGGATAAAGTCGACCGCCTTCTCCTTCGAGACAATTAAGGATGTATCGCGCCGGATTTCCGGATCGATGACCATCGAAGCAATCGTATGATGAAAATGCTCCGATTTAGCGAACTCCTCGCTGATGATCAAAGTTTTCATATGCGCAAAATTAATCCGGCGTGGGATGACCACATTTGCCTGATCCTTTGCGGAGAGCAGATTCGGCACCTCAAGCGTGATCATATCTGTCGGCTTCTCCTTTACCTGCGGAGTGCTCGCGGTGTTTGCCACCTGTGGATTGGCAATCTGCAGCGTGACCGAGACAAGCTGATTTTTTTCTGATTTGTCGAGCCCGACGGCCACCACATATGCCTGTTCCTCGATTTGGCGCTTATTGATGCAGCCGCCAAGCGACAGGACAAGCAAAAGAATAACTGCTGCACATTTTCGAATCGTCATTTCGCTGCCTTCCTCCTTTTGAATAAGTGAAAAATCCATAAAAGAAAAGGGAGCGCGAACAAAGTCGGTGAACTACCCCAAATAAGCCAGTCCCTCAACATACTGACCTGTCTGATATTATCGGGAATCTGGCCCGCGAGAAAAGCGATTCCGCTCAAGGGCAAGATCAAAGGCTCGAACTTATCAATCTTCAGCAACTTTCCAAGCAAGTACGCGGATATATGGAGGTAAATCGCAAAATGGATCGTCGCAGCGACGAGCCAAAAACTGAAAAAGATCCCTTCGATATGTGTTAGTACATTAAACCTGGCAAGCCTCGTCGTTTCCTGATAGGGGAAAGCGATATTCAGAATTTCCGGATAGCTGAAAATCGCGATATATAACAGGAGCAATGCACTAAGCTTTATACAGGAAACGGTGAACCCGAGAATTGCCCCGGTCCTGAAGGCGCTATGCGATCGCAGGAGGGGATAATACGCGGCGAGGAGGATCAGGTCTCCGAAAATGGAATGGTATATTGCGCTGTTTTTCATGATTTCCAGTATGCCGGGTCCGGCAATCGGAAAAATCTGCTGCCAGTCGGTAAACCGCCATGTGAAAAAAAACATCACTAAAATCGAAACTTCCAAGGCAGGGGTAAAGAACCAAGCGACCCTTCCAATCGTTTCAATCCCTTTGCTGGCGATGAAGTAACTTCCGAGTACCCCGATCGCCAAAATATAGGCCCCGGGGTTATCTGTGATGAACAGAGCGGTCAGTAACTCGCCGTATCCTCGGATATTAATCGTTGTAGCGAGGAGGCCGGTAAGAAAAAGGATGAACAGGATAACCGAACCGATGTATTTACCGGTTAATTTTTTTACCAGTTCGGCAAGGCCGAGTTTATGCTTTTTCATTAAATATAGCAAAAGCAGAAAAGGAATCATGATGATAAAATACGATAGGAACGGCAGCATCCAGGCTGCATTTTTTCCATGATTGAATAAAATTTGCGGCGTTACATCCGTCCCCTTTATCCCGATAGTCAGGACAATAATAGAAAAAAATTCCCTTGTGCCGATTTCATTGTTGGCTGCCCGAATCATGATTCCCCATCCTCCTGCGGTTTAGGTCCGCGCTGCTTGTCCACGGGCTGTGCCGAATAAGGACGGAGCCATTCTTTCCATACCGGAGGCCTCGCAATAAAGTCTTTGGATGACGGGAAGTGGGGCACAAGCGGCGAGAAGAATGGCACCCCAAAGGAGCGGTATGCAACGAGATAGGCGACAAGCAAAGCACCGGCGATTGAAAGCCCGAAAAGTCCAAGGAAATTGGCAATGATCAGAAAGACAAAGCGGGTGATCCGGATGGCCATGTTTAAATTCAGTGCCGGGATCGCAAAGGAAGAAAGCCCAGTCAAAGCGACGATAATGACGAGGATCGGACTGACAAGATTCGCGTCAACTGCTGCCTGCCCCAGGATAAGTGCACCAACAATACCGATTGTCGGTCCGAGCGGCGCGGGAATCCGGATGCCGGCTTCCCGCAAAATCTCGAATGTCACTTCCATGAACAGTACCTCCCAAAATACAGGGAATGGCACCGTCTCCCGGGCAGAAGCGATTGCCAGCATCAAATCCGTCGGCAGCATTTCGGGATGAAAAGTGACGGTCGCCAAATAAAGTGCTGGCAGGAACAGGGCAATCAGCAGAGAGAGCAGGCGGACGATCCGGCTGAAGATACCGAACGGCATCCGCAAATAATGATCTTCGACTGTATGAAACTGAGACCAAAATGTCGCGGGGGCAATCAGGGCACCCGGAGAATTCTCCATCAGAAGCACAACATGCCCCTCAAGGAGAAAAGCGCTGGTCCGGTCCGGTCTCTCGGTCACATAGGTGGATGGAAATAGAGAGTAGGGCCTTTCCTCCAAGTATTCTTCAAGTACAGAGATTTCCAAGATAGAGTCTTTATCGATTTTCGAGATTTTCTCTTTTATGGTATTGATGAGCTTTTCATCAGCGACATCCTGAATATAAAGCAAAGAGACCTCCAGCTTCGATCTGTTGCCGACATAGAGCTCTTCGCTGATTAGTTTCTCGGAGCGGAGCTGTTTGCGGATCAGTGAGCGGTTCTTCGATATGCTTTCGATGAAGGCAGTTTTCGTCCCGAGCAGGGCTTGCTCAATTTTTGGTTCGGAGATGGAGCGGTTGGCAAAGCCTATAATCGCCGAAGTGACCGCCTTCTTATCGCCATCGAGTAAAATAACCGCGCTCCCGTCCAGAAGCGCTTGCGTCAAATCCTCGAAGCTCTCTGCTTCTTTTCCATTCGTCGCCGTCATCACTTCATCCATTACCGTGGATGCTTCGGCAGTATCCTCTTTCCTCATTTCCAAGGAGAGCAGCGGTTCGATGACCTGGGAAGAAAGCAGCTTTGTATCGACCGCTTCCTCGAGAAACAGGACCGCTGCTCTCTTTTGCTGGCCGGGCAATTGGAGCTCGCGAATTTTGAGCGCGCTGTTTTTCGGGTAAAAGAATGTATCTTTGATTTTGGCCAAGTTCTCGTCTATGTTTACGCCTAGATTACCGGACGATTTTTTTTCCTTCGTCGCGTTTGCATTTTTTTTGAAAAAGCCCATGCGGAAACCTCCCTGCTTGCAAAACGGTATTTACAGTATGAGCCAGAAGGGTGAAAAAATTCATGCAATGAAGATGCATGTTCTGGCTTCCTTTGGTATAATGGCTGTAAGTTAATACATTGGTTGGAGCCTAAGAGAGACCAGAACGACATTATCGCATTCGCCGTAGTGTTTGTTTTCTGGTCTCTTTTTGTCGTTTTCCGGCCGATTGGAGGAATAGAGATGACGAAGTTTTCAGCAACGGAAAGACCATCTTTACTGCAGCAAATGGAAGAAAAAGAGTATGACCTGCTTGTGATCGGCGGGGGAATTACAGGGGCAGGTATCGCGCTTGATGCAGTGACCCGCGGATTAAAGACAGCTCTTGTAGAGATGCAAGATTTTGCTTCCGGAACATCGAGTCGTTCAACGAAGCTCGTCCATGGCGGTCTCCGTTATTTGAAACAGTTCGAAATCAAGGAAGTGGCAGATCTTGGCAAGGAGCGGGCGATCGTCTACGAAAACGGCCCGCACGTCACAACTCCGGAATGGATGCTGCTCCCTTTCCATAAAGGGGGGACGTTCGGGAAATATTCAACTGCCTTCGGTTTACAAGTATATGATTTCCTTGCAGGGGTAAAAAAATCCGAAAGACGTAGGATGCTGACAAACGAAGAAACTATTGAAAAGGTTCCCTTTATCAAAAAAGACGGACTGAAAGGAAGCGGCATCTATGTGGAATACCGTACAGACGATGCCCGCCTGACGATTGAAGTAATGAAGGCTGCAGCCGAAAAAGGGGCGGTCATTTCCAATTATGCGAAAGCAGATGCCTTTATCTATACGAAAGAAGGGGCTATTTCAGGAGCAGAGGTCGAGGATCTCTTGACGGGGAAGAGAGTAACGGTCAGGGCAAAACAGGTCGTTAATGCGACAGGCCCGTGGGTCGATGAATTAAGGGAGCTCGACGGATCAAAAAACGGCAAGCATCTGCAGCTGTCAAAAGGGGTCCATATTGTTATCGACCAGTCCGTATTCCCGCTTCGTCAGGCCGTCTACTTCGACACACCGGACGGCCGGATGGTCTTTGCCATTCCGCGTGCAGGCAAGACGTATGTCGGGACGACTGACACATTCTATAAAGGTGATCCGGCTGACATTAAGCCCGAAAAGGAAGACTGTGAATATATTTTGCGTGCAATCAATTATATGTTTCCCGACTTGCCGATCGGCGAGCATCATATCGAATCGAGCTGGGCAGGAGTCCGGCCGCTCATCTATGAAGAAGGGAAAGACCCATCCGAAATATCGAGAAAAGATGAGATATGGCAATCGCCGCAAGGCCTGATCACCATCGCTGGAGGGAAATTGACCGGCTACCGGAAGATGGCCCAGACCGTTGTCGATCTAGTTGCGAAAAATTTAGCTGCAGCAGGTCATTCGGGCTTCGGGAAATGCAGTACGAAGCACTTGCCGATATCTGGCGGCGACATTGGCGGATCCGACAAGTTCACTGCTTTCATCGAGGCAAAGGCGAAGAAAGCCAAAGAACTGGGGCTGACTGCTGAAGAGGGCCGGATGCTTGCAAGCCATTATGGAACGAATGTAGACACTGTATTCTCTTTCCTGCCGGCCAAAGAAGGACCGCTCCCCCAGGTACTCCATGCACGGCTCCACTATGCCATCCAGTATGAAATGGCGGCAAAACCTGTTGATTTTTTTGTCCGACGAACAGGGGAATTGCTATTTGATATCGAAAAGGTAGAGATGTGGAGACAGCCCGTCATCCAGGAAATGGCCGGAGTTTTCGGCTGGGATGAGATGGTCCGATCATCATATGAACAGGAGCTTCTTGAAGAGATGCATCGGGCTGCCGGAAAATGAACAGTTGAGAGGTGAAAACATGCTAAGCGGGATATTGCCGGCGGTAAAGAATATGAAAGATTTTGAAAAGCTCCTTGCAAGTGATCATGAGCAGATCGTTTTCCTTGAAACAAGGCTTTCCCAGCTCGGCAATCTTGTGCAGTATACGAAGAAGGCCGGGAAGAAAGCGATCGTCCATATTGATTTGGTGCAGGGGCTGAAAGCCGATGAATACGGATTGGAGTTTCTCGTCAGAGAAGTGAAGGTTGACGGCATCATGTCAACCAGGGGAAACGTCATCGTTCTCGCGAAAAAACATAACATTATTGCCATTCAGCGTTTGTTTATCATCGACAGCCATGCTTTAGATACCAATCTGAAGATGATCGAAAAAGTAAAGCCTGACTATATCGAGGTTCTGCCGGGGTTGATCCCCAGTGTAATTACACAGATTGCCAAAAGTACACAGAGACCCGTCATTGCAGGAGGACTGATCCAGACAGTGGAAGATGCTGAAAATGCACTTGCCGGCGGGGCGGTCGCCGTCACCACTTCAAATACCGAATTATGGGCATTGAACGATATTTCACGCAAAAAATAATTTTGACAAATCTATGAACCCTGTGTAAGATATGAAGTAAGTTAATTTATTTGTGAAGGAGATTCGGAGCTTACAATTTTCGTCTAGAGGCATCTAGGCTTAATTTGTCGGCTCTTTTTCTTTTCCAAGATCGAAGCATATGTACGCCTTCTTGTAAGCGGAAACATACTCCTGCAGCTAGTTTGGCGTTCCTCTGCAACATTAAAAACTTATCATGAAGTTTATTAGAAGTTAATGAAAAGTAAACATACGGAACTTCTCCTTTCGTTATACTGAAATAAGATTAGAAGCGTAATAGAGAGAGAAGGACCGGAAAACGCGAAGGGGTGTTTAGGTGAAAAAGGTAGAGCTTGTCAATGTCTCAAAATCATATGACAAAAAAAACGATGTAATAAAAAATATAAACGTAGAAATTGAGCCCGGGGAATTCTTCGTCCTGGTCGGACCGTCCGGCTGTGGAAAAAGTACAATGCTCCGCATGATTGCCGGTTTGGAGGATATTACGGGCGGAATTCTGAAAATTGGCGGAAAAGAGGCAAATCACCTTCCGCCAAGCAAGCGGGAGATTTCAATGGTTTTCCAGAACTATGCGCTCTATCCGCATCTATCAGTTGAAGAAAACATTGTATTTGGTTTGCATGTGAAAAAGATTCCGAAGGAGGAACGGGCAAAGCGTTGTGCGGAAACAGCAGAGATGCTCGGGCTGACACCCTATTTAAAAAGAAAACCGAGAGAACTCTCGGGCGGTCAAAGGCAGCGTGTCGCTCTGGCACGTGCGATTGTCAATGAGGCGCCGATCTGCCTGATGGACGAGCCGCTTTCCAACCTTGATGCAAAACTGCGGGCCCATATGCGTTCCGAAATCCGGCAAATCCAGCGCAGGCTCGGGATTACGATGATTTATGTTACCCATGATCAGGTGGAAGCAATGACGATGGGTGACCGGATTATGATCTTACATAATGGCGATATTCAGCAAATCGGCCGGCCGATTGATATTTACAACCATCCCGCCAATCCATTCGTGGCCACTTTCATTGGTTCCCCGCCAATGAATATTGCAGAAGGCAGCATTGACAGGTCAGCAGGAGAGGTTATCCTTGATGACCAGGTTTCCATCCGGGTGCCGGAAAGCGATTGGGGAAGTCTGAAGAGTGGCAAAGTGATTGTCGGCATCCGCCCGGAGCACATTAAAGCGGTGAAGAGCGAAACGCCAGAGAGGGACCGGATATTTGTTAAGGCTATCAATGTCGAAGTGCTAGGAAATGAAACAATATTCTCTTTCAAATTGGGCGGAAAAGAATGGATGGCAAAATGGAATGGCCAATGGCGCATTCAAGTAGGAGATACCATTCCGATCTCTATCGATTACGATTCGATTTGCCTGTTTGACGGAGAGACAGAACAACTGCTCAAGTCGCCGGGGGAAATGGAAAATTTGGTGTTTGAGCTCGAGGGAGGCGTGCTGTCATGAACAGAGAAATCGCCACTCAGTCGGCACCGGTGTATACGGCTCCCAAGATGAGTTTATGGAGAAGGTCATTAAATGCCAGAACAGCCTTGCTGTATTTACTGCCTTCTGTCATCTTGTTTTCCGTTTTCATCTTTTATCCAATGTTCAGGACAATTTATTTAAGCTTTTTCCTGACAGATCAGCAAGGAAATGCGGCCCTGTTTGTCGGGATGGAAAACTTCACCTATCTCCTTACGTCACCGGAGTTTTTAAATAGCGCAAAGGCAACGATTTTATTCGTGCTGTACACCGTTCCGGCAGGCATTATTCTGGCCTTATTCCTAGCGCTGCTTGCCAATGAAAAATTGATGGGTATCGGTTTTTTTCGGACGATTTTCTCTTCGACAATGGGTATTTCCGTTGCAGCTTCGTCCGTTGTCTGGCTGTTTTTGTTCCATCCGAGTGTCGGAATGTTCAACAGGGTACTCAGTGCAATCAACCTGCCGGAGGTACAGTGGCTGCTTGACCCGAAATGGGCTTTGATCTCTGTCGCCATATCGACCATCTGGCTGAATATGGGCTTCTCTTTCCTGATTTTGCTTGGCGGTCTCCAAAATATCGATGAGTATTTATATGAAAGTGCCAAAATCGACGGAGCCGGTTACTTTTACCAGCTGCGCAGAATTACAATCCCGATGCTGTCACCGACGTTGTTTTTCATCATTACCATCTCGATGATCAATGCATTCCAGACGTTTGGGCAGATTGATATTTTGACGAAGGGCGGACCTTCACAGTCGACGAATCTTATCGTCTATTCGATTTATCGAGAAGCATTTATCAATTACCAGTTCGGTACAGCAAGTGCACAGGCTGTATTGCTGTTCCTCTGCATCTTGGTTTTAACCATTTTGCAATTCAAACTGGGTGAAAAGAAGGTGCATTACCAATGAGTGCATCAAGAAAGATTATTTTCTATTTACTGCTCGTATTGTCAGCATTCGTCTTGTTTTTTCCGGTTATTTACTCACTGATGATCTCCTTTATGACCGGGCCGGAAATTATGCAGGGAAAATTTTTCCCGAGCAAAATATCTTTTGAGAATTATGCGAAGGTCTTTGAGCGGCTTCCGCTATTCAAATATTTGGTGAACAGCTTCGTCGTATCGTTTAGTGTTATGCTGGGCCAGCTCGTTGTTTGCAGCATGGCCGCTTATGCGTTTGTGTTCATTCCTTTCAAGGGCAGGGATTTCATTTTCTTCCTGTTCATTTCAACAATGATGATCCCTTGGGAAGCTACGATGATCCCAAACTTTTTCACGATTCAGAAGCTGGACTGGCTGAATACATACCAGGGAATGTCACTGCCGTTTTTCGCGCTGGCATTCGGTACATTCCTATTGCGCCAGCATTTTAAGACGATTCCAAAAGAGCTTCACGAAGCATCCGAAGTTGCAGGCCTCAGCAGGTTCGCCTTTTTCTGGCGAGTGATCCTGCCCGTCTCCAAGACAAGCCTTGTAACGCTAGGGGCATATGGATTTTTGACAACTTGGAATATGTACTTATGGCCCCTGCTCGTCACGACAAATGATTCCGTCAGGACGGTGCAGATCGGTCTGAAGCAGCTCCAGTCGCAGGAAGTGGCGACGGAGTGGGGCGTAGTGATGGCTGGAGTAATCGTTGTCATTATCCCGACTTTGATGCTCCTATTCCTTGGGCAGAAACAGCTGCAAAAAGGGCTGACCCAAGGGGCAATCAAGTAAGACAATCTGTGGTATACACCGGCAGTTTTGGAGAAACGGGGCTGCCGGTTCATACATAAAAAACCTATGAGGGGTGTCAACAAATGAAAAAAGGATTCAAGAGTCTTTTCATGTGCTTGGCGATTTTTGGCCTGCTATTTGCTACAGCTTGTTCAAACAGCGACAGCAGCACGAGCAATAAACCTGCAAGCGGCGATAAAGGCAATGATACAGCAACAGACAGTTCAGGCAAGGTAACAATCGATTTTTGGCATGCGATGTCTGGAACGGGTCAAGAAGCGCTTGACAGCATTGTGAGTGATTTCAATAGTTCACAAGACAAATATGAAGTAAAAGCAGAATTCCAAGGTTCCTATGAGGAGTCTTTGACAAAGCTCCGCAGTGTCGGCGGAACGAAAAATGCCCCGGCCATCACGCAAGTATTTGAAGTCGGAACAAAGTTCATGATTGACAGCGGCTATATCGAGCCGATGCAAACATTCATCGACAAGGACAACTATGATATCGACCAATTGGAAAAGAACATTCTGAACTACTATACAGTGGACGGCAAGCTGTATTCCATGCCGTTCAACTCTTCTACACCTGTTATGATTTACAACAAGGATGCATTTAAAGAGGCAGGACTGGATCCGGAGAAAGCGCCGGAAACGTTCAACGAGGTAAAAGAAGCAGCAGAAAAACTGACGAAAAAAGGCGAACGCTACGGCTTCTCCATGCTGACATACGGTTGGTTCTTTGAACAGCTTGTCGCTACTCAAGGCGGCCTGTATGTGAATGAAGAGAACGGACGTGAAGGCGACGCGACAGAGGCTGTATTCAATGGTGAAGAAGGACTTCGTGTTTTCAACTGGCTGAATGAGATGAACAAAGCCGGCACATTCGGCAACTACGGCACAAACTGGGATGACATCCGTTCCGCTTTCTCTACTGGTAAAGTAGCGATGTATATGGACTCTTCCGCAGGGGTTGCCAATGCGATCAAAAACTCGCCATTCGAAGTTGGGGTAGCTTATATTCCATATCCGGATGAAGTCGAAAGACAAGGTGTCGCCATCGGTGGTGCTTCTCTCTGGATGTCAAAAGGAATCGATGAAAAACAGCAAGAGGCTGCCTGGGAGTTCATGAAGTATTTACAAACACCTGAAGTGCAGGCGAAGTGGCATTTGGCTACTGGATATTTTGCCATCAATCCAAAAGCGTATGACGAGGAAAGTGTAAAAGCCGAGTGGGAGGAGTTCCCGCAATTCAAGGTGACAGTTGACCAATTGCAGCAAACAAAGCCATCTGTTGCTACACAGGGCGCGCTTATCTCCGTATTCCCGGAATCACGCCAGCAGGTTGTGACAGCATTGGAAAACATGTATCAAGGAATGGATCCGCAAGAGGCGCTTGATGCAGCTGCAAAAGGCACAGACCGCGCAATGGAAATCGCAAACAAAACGAAGAAGAAGTAATGGTTTGAGGGCTTGGCCTCCGCTTTTCTCGGGAGAGTCCAGGCCCTTTTCAGATTGATAAATGAACGGCTCAGAACATTAAAATTCGAGAGGTGGCAACTGATGATGACAAATATTTATGCCCATCGCGGCAGCAAAGGAACCCATCCGGAAAATACGATGGCGGCTTTTAAGGAAGCGGTAAGGCTGGGCGTGGATGGGATTGAGCTTGACGTCCATTTGACGAAGGATGGCCATCTCGCAGTCATCCACGATGAAACAGTTGATAGGACGACGAATGGATCCGGACGGATTGGGGACATGACGGTTGCAGAATTGAAATCACTCGATGCGGGGAAATGGTTTTCTGAAGAATTTCAGGGCGAGCGGATCCCATTGCTTGGCGAGGTGCTGGAGCTGCTGAAAGGGACGGACATTCAACTGAATGTGGAAATCAAAACCGATGTCATTCCATATGAAGGAATCGAGGAAAAAGTGTTGGAAGAGATTCGTGCCTATGATTTTAAAGAGCAAACGATCATCTCCTCGTTCAATCATTATAGCTTGAAACGGATCCGTGAGCTGGATGACGAAATAGAGACGGGTATTTTATTCATGGAGCTTTTGGTCGAGCCTTGGAAATATGCAGCAACCATTGGCGCGAGCGCTCTTCATGTTTACGCACCGGTCGCCTACTCCGAGATGAGCAAGGAAGCGACAAAAATGAAGTTCCCTGTCAGAGTGTTCACTATCAACAAAGAGGAAATGATGGCTGATCTGATAGAACTCGGAATCGATACAATCATGACGGATTTTCCCGAAAAAGCGATGGACATCCGGGACAGATTGAACGATAAGCAGCTATAAGCAGCTATAAGCAACCAGCCCCCTTCAAGAGAGTGATATTTTCCTAAATTGTGTAATATATGAAGTAGAAGAGAATGGAAGGGGGATGTCCAATGAAAAAACTGGTTAATGATCCGAATAACGTGGTTGAAGACATGCTTGAGGGAATGATTGCCTCCCATCCATCGCGAATCAGGCGGGTTCCCGGCACGACAGTGATCGCAAGGAAGGATGCGCCAGTTGCCGGGAAGGTTGGCATTGTGAGCGGTGGCGGCAGCGGACATGAGCCGGCGCATGCGGGATTTGTCGGCAAGGGGATGCTCGATGCAGCTGTTGCCGGGGAAGTGTTCACTTCGCCGACACCGGACCAGGTATATGAAGCGATCAAGGCGGTTGACAGCGGAAAAGGCGTATTGCTCGTCATCAAGAATTACACAGGGGATGTGTTGAATTTCGAAATGGCGGCAGACCTCGCTGAAGCGGACGGGATCAAGGTCGAGAAAGTGGTCGTCAATGATGACGTTGCCGTCGAGGACAGTCTCTATACAAGTGGCCGGCGCGGCATTGCCGGAACGATATTTGTTCATAAAATTGCCGGGGCGGCCGCGGAGCAAGGGGCATCGCTCGAAGAAGTAAAAGCGGCGGCCGAAAGCGTGATCGCAAATGTCCGGTCGATGGGCATGGCACTCACCCCGTGCACCATTCCGGCTGCAGGTAAACCGGGATTCAGCCTCGAAGAAGGGGAAATGGAAATCGGCATCGGTATCCATGGCGAACCGGGCATTGAGAAAACGGCGATACTTTCCGCGGATGCTACAGCGGACGTACTGCTCGAAAAGATATTAAAAGAGGAAGCGCTGCACGATCTGAAAGAAGCGGCCGTTATGATCAACGGACTCGGCGGAACACCATTAATGGAGCTTTATATATTGGCGAAGCGGGTGTCGGAACGTCTTGGCGAAAAAGGGATTGCCATTCATGAATCGTTTGTCGGGGAATACATGACGGCGATAGAGATGGCAGGCTTCTCCATTACCATCTTGAGGCTTGATGAGAAGCTGAAGGGATGGCTCGATGCTGGAGCCGATACAATCGCGCTGAAAAAATAAGGGCGGCCCTCCGTACGGAAAGGATGCGAAAACCAGATGGGATTTGGAATTGAGCAGGCAAAGGCATGGATGGAGTATGCCAATGATTCGATACAGCAGGAGAAGGAAAAGCTGACCGCCCTCGACCAGGCGATTGGCGACGGCGATCATGGACTGAATATGGCAAGGGGCTTTCAAGCGATCTCTGATGCAATCAAGCAAAAGGAATTTACAGACCTTGGCAGCTTGTTCAAGGAGATTGCGATGACGTTGCTGTCCAAGGTGGGCGGGGCGTCCGGCCCGCTATATGGCAGCGCATTTTTGAAAGGATCCCAATTTGCCAAGGATCAAAAAACGCTTGATGCAGCAGGTATCGGGCAGTTTTTACAGTATTGCTATGAAGGACTTGCGGCAAGGGGGAAGGCAGAACCAGGAGACAAAACGATGGTGGATGTCTGGGCATATGCTTTTGAAGATCTTCTTAAAGGAAAGCCTGATTGGCGTGACTGGTCTGCGTCGCTCAAGGAAAAGATGGAAGCAACGAAAGAGATGGAAGCGAAAAAAGGCCGTGCTGCTTATCTCGGCGCCCGTTCAAAAGGCCATCTTGACCCTGGCTCATTCTCTTCCTATTTGATCCTGGCAGCTCTTGCGGATGTGATGGCAGATGAGTAAGGTCAGCCTTGTTCTCATCTCCCATAGCCGTGAAATCGTCCAGGGGCTGAAACATCTGCTGGAGCAGGTGGAACCCAATGTAAAAATAGCCATTGCCGGCGGCTTCGACGGTGGAATCGGAACAGACCCGCTTGAAATCCGCAGTGCGATTGAAAGTGTTTATTCCGAAAAAGGCACAGTCATCCTGTTCGACCTCGGGAGCGCATGGATGAATGCTGAAATGGCACTTGAGATGCTGGAAGGATTGAGTGCCGTGAAAATAGCTGATGCCCCGCTAATCGAAGGAGCTTATGCCGCTGCTGTCTCGGCTGGTCTTGACAGCAGCCTTGAAGAAGTGGTCTTAACGGCTGAAAGCGTAAGGGACAAGCCGAAAATCAGCCGCTGACCTCGCAAGACCAAAGGCAAATATTTTAGCCCGTGCCCGGTAGCAGGCATGTTTCTTCCTGTCCGCCCATACGTTAAAGTAAGGCTGATCGTGCGATCCAATAACTGGTGAGCATTCGATGCCCGGCCATCAACTATAAGAAAGGCCAGGATTTATTTTTTCCTAATCTCCGCAGCAGGATGGCTTCATCGAAAGCCTGATTTCACAAAGGAACGGGAGGGGAAGAATGTGTCGGCTTTTTTAGGTGAGTTAATCGGGACAATGATTCTTATTGTATTCGGGGGCGGGGTTGTCGGCGGCGTCGTACTGAAGCAGACGAAGGCGGAAGGGGCAGGCTGGATTGTAATAACAGCAGGCTGGGGTCTTGCTGTTGCGATGGGCGTCTACGCAGTTGGCGGCTTTAGCGGAGCGCATTTGAATCCGGCGGTGACGGTCGGCATGGCAGCGATCGGTTCCTTCGCTTGGGCGGACGTGCCGAGCTATATTGCCGCGCAAATGCTCGGTGCCATCTTGGGCGCTGTCATCGTCTATTTTCATTATCTGCCTCATTGGAAAAAGACGGACGATCAAGGTGCGAAGCTGGCGGTATTCTCTACAGCGCCTGCGATCCGCCATCCGCTTTCCAATCTTGTCAGTGAAATCATCGGCACGTTTATCTTGCTATTAGGGCTCCTGTCGATCGGTGCCAATGAATTTACGGAAGGGCTAAACCCCCTCATCGTCGGTGCTTTAATTATGGCGATCGGACTGTCGCTCGGCGGGTCGACTGGTTATGCGATCAACCCGGCGCGTGACCTCGGGCCAAGAATTGCCCACTTTTTCCTGCCGATAGCCGGAAAAGGCAGCTCCGACTGGGAGTATGCATGGGTGCCTGTCGTCGGGCCAATAATCGGCGGGGCGTTTGGCGCGCTTTTCTATCAGCAACTGTTTGAAGGCAAGAACAGCATCGCATTTTGGGCAGTCGGAGCTTTGACGATTGCGATCCTTATCGCTGCGCAAATGACTGTGAATAAGGCGACTGCAAGAAGCCTTAACTGAACAATGAATGGAGGAATCCAATACATGGCAGAACGTTTTATTTTGGCATTGGATCAGGGGACAACGAGTTCCAGGGCCATTTTATTCAATGAGAAGGGTGAGGTGGCGTTCACCTCGCAGCAGGAGTTTACCCAGTATTTTCCGAAATCCGGCTGGGTCGAGCACAATGCGAATGAAATTTGGAGTTCCATCCTGGCTGTCATTGCCGGGGTCCTGAATGACAACAATATCAATCCCGGGCAAATAGCCGGTATCGGCATTACCAATCAGCGGGAAACCGCGGTCGTCTGGGATAAAAACACCGGCATTCCAATTTACAATGCGATCGTCTGGCAATCGCGGCAGACTGCGGAAATCTGCGATGAACTGCGGGCCCAAGGCCTGAATGACAAATTCCGCGAAAAAACAGGTTTGCTGATCGATGCATATTTTTCGGGGACGAAAGTGAAATGGATATTGGATCATGTAGAAGGGGCAAGGGAAAAGGCGGAGAAGGGCGATCTGCTTTTCGGAACAATCGACACATGGCTCGTCTGGAAGCTGTCTGGCGGAAAAGCCCATATTACCGACTATTCGAACGCTTCAAGAACACTGATGTACAACATTCATGAACTGAAATGGGATGACGAGCTGCTGGATATCCTCGGCGTGCCGGCGTCCATGCTGCCTGAAGTCAGGCCTTCCTCGGAAGTATACGCCCATACGGTTGACTACCATTTCTTCGGACATCAGGTTCCGATTGCCGGAGTGGCCGGAGATCAGCAGGCCGCCTTGTTCGGCCAGGCCTGTTACGAAGATGGAATGGCGAAGAACACATACGGAACCGGCTGCTTCATGCTGATGAACACAGGGGAAAGAGCCGTCGTCTCAGATCACGGCCTATTGACGACCATCGCCTGGGGTGTCGACGGTAAAGTCGAATATGCACTTGAAGGCAGCATCTTCGTCGCAGGCTCCGCGATCCAGTGGCTCCGCGACGGCCTGCGGATGTTCAAGGATTCAGCCGAAAGTGAATCCTATGCGGCAAAGGTAGAATCGACCGAAGGCGTGTATGTCGTCCCGGCCTTCGTCGGACTCGGCACCCCCTACTGGGACAGCGACGTACGCGGTGCTGTGTTCGGCCTGACGCGTGGAACATCAAAGGAGCATTTCATCCGGGCCACACTCGAATCGCTCGCATACCAGACGAAGGATGTGCTTGATGCGATGGAGGCCGACTCGGGAATCTCTTTGAAGGCGCTCCGGGTTGACGGAGGAGCAGTCAAAAATGACTTCCTCATGCAATTCCAGAGCGACCTGCTCGATGTTCCTGTTGAACGGCCGGTCATTAATGAAACGACAGCACTGGGTGCCGCGTATCTGGCGGGACTTGCCACCGGTTTCTGGAAAGACCGTTCTGAAATTGCAAACCGCTGGGACATCGATCGCTCCTTCGAGCCGAATATGGGAGAAGACGAGCGTCGCGGACTGTACGAAGGATGGAAAAAAGCAGTGAATGCAGCAATGGCATTTAAATGAGGAAAGAAGCGGAGAGGCGAACGAGCCCTCCGCTTGTTTTTTTATGGGTGCAATTTCCTCTGAGCATTATGATTTATCTTCCGGCATTTGATTGTTAGACTGAGGAGGACTTCCTCTGACAGACTGAGGGGATTTCCATCATTTTTAGAGAGGGTCTTGACTATGGCAAATATCAATATACCGATATCTGTATTAAACCTTGCACCAATCCGTGAAGGTGAAAATGCGAAGCAGGCCATTGATGCGCTTGTAGAACTCGCCCAGGCAACGGAAGAAATGGGCTACACCCGCTATTGGATCGCAGAACATCATAACACCCCTACACTTGTCAGCTCGGCTACGTCGATTCTGATCAAACATACATTGGAAAACACTGAGAAAATTCGTGTCGGCTCCGGCGGCGTCATGTTGCCGAACCATGCGCCGCTCGTCGTCGCCGAACAATTCGGCACAATGGCGACCATTTATCCAGGACGTCTCGACCTTGGCCTTGGCCGTGCACCGGGAACCGACATGATGACCGCGAACGCTCTGAGACGCTCCAAGAACGATACAGTGTTCACATTCCCGGAAGACGTCCAGTCGCTGCTTGATTATTTCGGTCCCGAAGAGAAGCAGGGATATGTGCGAGCCTATCCAGGAGTGGGCACGGAAATTCCGATTTACATTCTCGGATCCTCCACCGATTCTGCCCATCTGGCCGCAAGCCTTGGGCTCCCATACGTATTCGCAGCCCACTTCGCGCCGCAGCAGATGGAGAGTGCCATCAGCATCTACCGCGACCGCTTCAAGCCATCGGCTTATCTGAGTGAGCCGTACATGATGATCTGCCTAAATGTCATCGGCGCGGAAACAGACGAAGAAGCCGAATACTTGTCCACGACGATGCACCAATTTTTCCTGAACGTCGTCAGAGGCTCCCGGATGTACATGCAGCCGCCTGTCGAAACGATGGATGGCATCTGGACCCCGATGGAAGCGCAGGCAGCCACATCGATGGCCCAAGTTTCATTAATCGGCAGCAAAGACACCATCCGCCGCAAGCTGACCGACTTCCAGGAACGGTACAACGTCAACGAAATCATGGCCGTTTCCTATATTTACGACCGTGAAAAACAGAAACGCTCATATGAAATGCTGAAAGAAATAGTAGATGGACAATAACTCAGGACAGGGAGAGCCTTAGATGGCGGCTCCCTGTTTTTTTGTGCGGGGAAAGGTAGGAGAGGGAGCACGTCATCGAGCGAAAATACAGCCCGACAGCGAGCGTATTACCGAACTGGAGATTATATTACCGAACTACAGAATATATGTCACAACCAGGAAATATATTACCGAACCCACCGATATCCACTGTACGCGGGTCGCCCCAGAGTCCGTATCGCCCCTGAATCCGCGCTTTGCCCTCAAGTACCTGTGCAATTACTCATCAGCACGACAAAAAGCCTGCAAAACCTTCATCTGCAGCCGCGGAGGCAGGGGGGGAAGTCATCGCCCGCTCATATATTGACCAACTTCCCACATATATGTCGCAATCACAGATTATAATACCGAACTACAGAATATATGTCGTAACCACGAATTATATTACCGAACTAGCAAATTTATTACCGAATAGAGAGTGCCTTGCATAGAAATACTGTTCTCATTTTAATCCAGTCGCCCCTAACCATCCGCCCTCCGCTTTCCGATTGTCCAGCTCCGGGGGCCATCGGCTCGAGGTCGCTTCGAAAAAGAACAGGTGGATTGGAAATCATCCACCCGTTCTTTTCCTCCAGCGCTTGTCGCCGATAGGCGGGCCCCCTCCGCTTTTCGATTGTCCAGCTTCGCCGCCTATCGACTAGTAAACTTCGGAAAGCCGCCTACGATAAGTCAACATCGACTCCTTCGTCGTCGTGTTTCCTTTATCTCGTTGGCTTCCCTCCAGTTTGTACGTCGATGAACAGGCGTCTCCGCTTTTCTATTGATAATGATAATCATATCCGGTTGACTTGATTTGGAGCCATGATATAATTGAGTTGTTGGATAGTTGATAATGATTTTCAATTATTTTGATAGTAAATATAGAATGATTGCTGGTGGCCTTGATGAGAACTTGGTATTTGATTGTGGCGCTTATTGCCGCTTCTTTTTTATCGTTGTTTATCGGTGTGAGCAATATTTCTCCGATGGATTTGCTTGATTTTGGGTCTGAGGAGACGCAGATTTTTTTGATCAGCCGGTTGCCGAGGCTGATGGCGATTGTCTTGGCGGGTGCTGGCATGAGTATTGCCGGGCTGATTATGCAGCAGCTGAGCCGAAATAAGTTTGTATCGCCTACGACAGCAGGGACGCTGGATGCGACGCGGCTCGGGATTCTGGTCTCGATGCTCATGTTTGCCAACGCGACGATGCTGCAAAAGATGCTGGTTGCTTTTATTTTTGCGCTCGCCGGTACGCTGTTGTTTATGCAGATTCTTGACCGGATCAAGTTCAAAGATGCGATTTTCATTCCGCTCGTTGGACTGATGTTCGGGAATATTCTTTCCTCAATTACAACCTTTTTCGCTTATAGGGCAGATGTGATTCAGAATATGTCCGCATGGCTGCAGGGAGACTTTTCACTGATTATGAAAGGGCGGTATGAGCTGCTGTACATCAGCATTCCCGTTCTGATTGTCGCGTATCTTTTCGCGAACCGCTTTACCGTTGCGGGGATGGGTGAGGATTTTTCCAAAAACCTTGGCCTTGCCTATAAGCGGATTGTCAATATCGGTTTGATCCTTGTCGCACTTATCACCGCAACGGTCGTTCTGACGGTCGGCATGATTCCTTTCCTCGGGCTGATCATCCCGAACATCGTTTCATTGGCGAAAGGCGACCATTTGAAAAAAACATTGCCGCAAACAGCACTTCTTGGCGCAACTTTCCTGCTCATCTGCGATATATTGGGCCGCGTGCTCATTTATCCATATGAGATCTCCATTTCATTGATGGTGGGGGTTATCGGAAGCGGTATCTTCCTATATTTGCTGTTCCGGAGGAAAGATTATGCGTAACTCTATTAAACTTCTACTATTAGCCGTTCTGGCGGCGCTGTTCTGTGGATTGTACCTGTTCCATGATCTGAATGGCAGCTTTGATTATGCCTTGCCAAGAAGGGCGATCAAAGTGCTTGCCATGGCGCTGACTGGGCTCTCGATCGCCTATGCGACCGTCGCCTTCCAGACGATTACCCATAACCGGATTTTGACGCCGAGCATCATGGGGCTGGATTCGCTTTATTTGCTCATACAGACTCTGGCCATCTTCTTCCTTGGTTCGAACCATATTACCGTAGTGAACAAGCAAGTCAATTTCCTGCTGTCTGTCATTACAATGATTGTCTTCGCCCTCCTGCTGTACCGGTTCCTTTTCAAAAAAGGACAGCAGCCGATCTACTTCCTTCTCTTGATCGGAATCATTGTCGGGACCTTCTTCCAGAGCATTTCCACGTTCTTGGAAGTGCTGATCGATCCGAATGAGTTCCAGATTGTCCAGGACCGGATGTTCGCAAGCTTCAACAATGTGAACGGCGACCTCGTCTGGCTTGCGCTCATTCTGATAGGAATTACGGTTATTGCCGGCTGGCCGACAATCAAATATTTGGACGTCCTGTCGCTTGGCAGGGATACCGCAATTAACCTTGGGGTCCCTTACGATAAAATCGTTAAGCAGATGCTTGTCATCTCTGCCGTTTTGATTTCAATTTCGACGGCGCTCGTTGGACCGATTACCTTTTTCGGCCTGATTGTCGCCAACCTGTCGTACCAGTTTTTCCGGACATATAAGCATCGGATCCTGATTACAGGCGCAGTGCTGATGAGCATGATTGCCTTGATCGGGGGACAGTGGGTCGTCGAGCGGGTCTTCACGTTCTCCACGACACTAAGCGTCATTATAAACTTTATTGGCGGCGTGTATTTCATCTACTTGCTGCTGAAGGAGAGTCGAACAGTATGATTCAAGTGAAAAGCCTATCTAAGTTTTACGGAAAAAAACCGGTTGTCGAAGATGTGACGGTCAATATTGAACGAGGCCAAATCACCTCTTTCATTGGACCGAACGGGGCCGGAAAATCCACGCTTTTGTCGATGGTGAGCCGCTTGCTTGATGCGGATACGGGGGAAGTGCTCGTTGACTCCTCGGATGTGCGCCGGATGAAGTCAAATGAATTTTCCAAACGGGTTTCCATCCTGAAGCAGTCCAACTATATGAATGTCCGCCTGACGATCCGCGAGCTTGTCTCCTTCGGCCGCTTCCCTTATTCAAAAGGGCGGCTGAACGACGAGGACGAAAAAATGGTCGACCAAGCACTCGCCTATATGGCGCTGACAGATATTCAGGATTCCTTTCTTGATGAATTGTCCGGAGGGCAGCGCCAGCGGGCATTTATCGCGATGGTCATCGCTCAGGATACGGAATACATTTTGCTTGATGAACCTTTGAACAATTTGGACATGAAGCACTCCGTTCAAATCATGAAGATCCTTCGCCGGCTCGTGGATGAGCTCGGCAAAACAGTCGTGATCGTCCTGCATGATATCAACTTCGCCTCGGTATATTCCGATAGGATCGTAGCCTTGAAAAACGGCCGTGTTGTCAAAGACGGCCCGACGGAGGAAATCATCCAGTCCGATTCGCTGAAAGAGATCTATGATATGGACATCCCGATCAAACAATTGAACAACTGCCGGATCTGTGTTTATTTCAACTCCTGATCCGGATGGAGCCGGAAAAAAGCGACTGCTTTTGTTCCGGCTTTTTTGTATAGTAAAAGAAAGGGAGTGTTCACTATGTTAGAGGAGCAGCACCTTCAATCATGTGAGGGAATATCTTTTGCGATATCCGGATGAGGAAAAAGCGTTGTCTCACTTGCTTAAAAGAATAAAAACAGGTGAAGAGCTGTTTTCGCGGAAAGCTTTGCCGGGGCATATTACCGCCAGTGCCATTGTAATCAAGCGGACGGATCCGGATTGTGCCTTGATGGTTTTCCATCAGAGCCTCGGAAAATGGCTGCAGCCGGGTGGCCATGTTGATAGTGGAGAAACACCTTATGAAGCGGCAATCCGTGAGTGCGAAGAGGAGACGGGGTTCACCGGGAGCTTGTTTAGGGAGCTTATCCAGTATCCGATCGATATTGATATCCATTCCATCCCCGCAAACGAAAAAAAGGAAGAACCTGCGCATATGCACTATGACTTCCGTTACCTTGTCCTTTTGGAAGAGGAAGAAATCGGCACCAATTCAGAAGGAAATGATGTGCAATGGATGCCGATCAGCAATATCGAGGAACCGAATCTAAGACGGGCCGTTTGCAAAGCTAGGGAATTGCTTACAGGCGAAAAATCATCTTAACTCAGAAATTCGCAAAAAAGCGGACGGGATCGCCCATCCGCTTTTTCATTTTTATTCAACCGGAATCAGTTTGCCGTCGACAAAGGCTGGCGGCTCGATTCCGAGCATATCATAAAGAGTCGGAGCGATGTCCGTTGTGGAGATTTCTCCCGGAATCGAGCCGCGGCCGACCCCGTTCCCCAAGGCATAGAAGATTGCTTCCAGGCCGTACCGTTCCGGGTTGCCGCCGTGGTTCCCAAGTTCGTCTGCCGTCCGGAGTTCTGCGCCGCCGTCTTGCGCGAAGTAGTAGCCCTCTCTCGCCACAAGGACGACATCACCGGCATTTTTATGGCGGATCATGCTTTTGCTGGAATCGCCGCTTCTCAGCACCTCCGTGAACGGGTTTTCCTCTTTGCCTGTTAAAACAGTGAAGATGTCCTTCCAATCCGTCCGGCTGTCTGCAAAGGTCGTTTTTCCTGAAGTGGCATCAATCCACCATCTCGTAAACAAGTGGAGGGACGTTTCCTTTTTGGGAAGGAGGGACGGTTTTACTTTCACATCCTCATACAGGTCGACGAGGCGATCCTGAATCTGGCTGTATTCCTTTTGCGTGACGATGCCGCCCTTTTCCCGGCCCTCAAGGTTGATGTAAACATGGGCAATGGACCCGCTTGCGACTGCATATGCCTTCGAGCGGGAGCTGTCAACTTTCCCCTTTTTGTCTAGTTTCAGCAGTCCTGCATCCTGCAACACTTCATTCGGTGAAATTTTCGAGTGGACCGGTTCCATCCCGTGGTCGGAAACAAGGAATAGTGTATCCTGCTTTCCGATATGGGGCAGCACTTCACCCAGGGATTTGTCTGCAAGCTCGTAAGCCCACTGAATATAGCTCATATAGCGCTTGGATTGCTCGAGTGAATACCCGGGCTGGCGCGGATCGAGCAGCAGATAGTTATGCTCCTGATGATCGATATGAGGATAATAGGAAAATAGCAGGTCAGGCTTATAGGTTTCCTTGATGAATAATGAGACATCTGTCGTCCACTGGGCGAATCGTTCGCCGATTTCCTCGTATTCCTGGCGGCTGATCCATTTCTTCTTTAAAGCTTCATCCTCGCTTTCAATTGGAAAATAGCCGAACTTGGAATTGATTTCCTCTTTAAAGCCGGCAGGTCCCGTAATGGTTGCCGATGTTATGGAAGTACGGAAAAGAACGGCAGAGGAGAGATCCTCCTTGGCCCGGATTTTAAAAGCGAACCCGGCTTCTGTATCTTTTTTCGGATGGACCGCGAATGTACCCCATTCCCCTTCACTAGTCTGGACTGCATTCTTTCCGCTCTCATCCGTTGCAAGATAAAATTGGTCGTAATCCATTTTTCCGTTATCCGTCGTATCAAGTGCCATAATGTAAATCGCTTTGTTATCTGCTTTCTTCAGCTTTAGTTTTTGTTTGGTCAGCATAGGAGGGGAGAAGCTTTCGGGCAGCCCATCCCATAAGGAGGCCGGTTCAAATTTTAATTTTTCATTTTTTGCTTTGGCCCAGGTGTCTCCATAGTAGATTGCATAGGTCGCTTCGTGGCCGTAGTCCGGATTTGAGCCGGGAAATAGGACTGTCGCCGTTGTTTTGCCTTGTTTCCGCGCTTCTGACCAAATTGGTGAGGCGTCAAGCGGAGAGAAAAATGCGCTATGCGCAGTTGTCAGTCTCTCTCCGCTTTTATGTATGTGATTGCTGATCATTCCGCTTTTATCAGGTTTTGCTCCTGTTGCCATCGCAGCGTGGGAAGCTGCAGTCAAGGATGGATATACGGTTTTTACTTTATCAGCAGTTTTCCCGTTTTTTTGCACCTCAGAGAAATGAGGGAGAAGTCCTTTCTTTATATATGCTTGTGTAAAATTACTTTTCATGCCGTCGAAGGAAATAACGGTCTTAGTCCCATGATCCTCCGCCGTTGCAATAGATGGCAAGATCAGGAGACCTGCCAGCACGATTAGCGAGTTCCATATTTTTTTCATTTTCCACACCCCTATCTATCTTGGTCTATACTTTTCCCGCTCTGCTGCCGTCTAAAACACAAGACCTAGGAGGCGGGAAACAGTTGCAACGGTCCGATCATATGGTAAACTGGAAAAACAGAAACTATCTATAGATCAAGGAGAAGAACGATGGAAAAAATACTTGTTTTTGGACATAAGAACCCTGATACAGATACCATTTGCTCAGCGCTCGTGTACGCCGATCTAAAAAGGAAGCTCGGGATGGATGCGGAAGCAGTCCGCCTTGGCGAGTTGAACGGCGAAACACAATATGTGCTTGATTACTTCCAGGTTGATGCTCCGAGGCTCGTCGAAAAGGTGGCGAATGAAGCGAATCAAGTCATCCTTGTTGACCATAATGAACGCCAGCAGAGCGCTGAAGATATTGAAAGCGTCAAAATTATCGAGGTGATCGATCACCACCGGATCGCCAATTTTGAAACGTCCGATCCGCTCTATTTCCGGGCTGAGCCGGTCGGCTGCACAGCAACGATTCTCAAGAAGATCTACAAAGAGCAAGGACAGGAAATCGATGCGAAAATGGCGGGATTGATGCTGTCAGCAATCATATCCGACTCGCTTTTATTCAAATCGCCGACTTGCACGGCTGAAGACGTTGCAGCTGCAAAGGAATTGGCGGAAATTGCGGGCGTTGATCCTGACAGCTATGGGCTTGAGATGCTGAAGGCAGGCGCGGACATCAGCGATAAGACGATCGAACAGCTCCTTTCCCTTGATGCGAAAGAATTCCAGATGGGCAGCGCCAAGGTGGAAATCGCCCAAGTCAATGCCATCGGGGTTGATGATATCCTCAAGCAGAAAGAAGAAATTCTCAATACGCTTGCGATTGTCACGGAGAAAAAAGGCTTGGATCTGTTCCTGTTTGTAATTACGGATATTTTGACGAATGATTCAACAGTCCTTGCTGTCGGCCAGGCAGCCGAAGCAGTGGAGAAAGCATTCAGCGTGTCACTCAATGATCACCAGGCTCTTCTGCGCGGAGTTGTATCAAGAAAGAAACAGATTGTCCCAACATTGACATCTGCATTGAACGAATAAAAAAGGGGCGGCAACGGAGCCGCCTTTTCTTTTATACATAAGAATTTTTCCAATATTGACTTTAATTTTTGCGGAAGAGAAGGGGTTTGGTGAAGGTGAAAGTAGCGTATCTCGGTCCGAAAGGGACATTTTCCGAGGAGGCGGCCGCCCGGTATTTTGACGGGGTACCGATGGAGACGGTCATGTATGATTCGATTCTTGATGTAATTGAAGCCGTTCATGAGGGCAAAACGGACAAGGGTATCATTCCGATTGAAAATGCCATCGAAGGGACGATCACGATGGCGACGGACGGCATGATGGATTATGAGGTCGAAGTAGAGGGAGAGGCGATTCTGCCTGTTGCGATGCATCTGCTGACAGTAAAAGGAGCGAAAATCAACAATATCAAGGAATTATGGTCGATTCCACCTGCGCTCGCCCAATGCCGGAAGTTCACGAAGGAAATCGGCGCTAAAACGGTACAGTTCAGCAGCACATCGAATGCCGCCGAGACTCTGCGGCAGGAACGGCGTGGAGATGCGGGAGCCATTGCTTCCGAATGGGCAGCCAATCTGTTCGGCCTTGAGATCGCCAAGCGCAATATTCATGATCTTGAGGGGAATTCGACCCGTTTCCTCGTTATCGCCAAGAAGGCGGGGACGATCGACAATCCTGAAAAATCCCTGCTGCTGATTACGCCGACAGAGGACCGCCCGGGTTTGCTTGCGGTTATATTGAACGTTTTCTCCTCACTCGGCATCAACCTGACGTGGATTGAATCCCGTCCGACAAAGCGGAAGCTTGGCACATACCGTTTCTTTCTTGAGGCCCATGAAAGCGCGGAGGAAGAAAATATGCAAAAAGCGATCAAAATATTGGAAACATACGGGCATGAAGTTCGTCTGCTTGGAAGCTTTAATGTAAAACAGTTATAGTATGGGTGAGGTGATAAAAATGAAAGTTGAAGTTTGGTCAGATTTTGTCTGTCCGTTCTGCTATATAGGCAAACGCCGTCTTGAAGAAGCACTTTCCTCTTTTCCGCATCCGGATGAGGTGGAAATCGAGTTCAAAAGTTATGAGCTTGATCCAAATTCCCCGAACGAAAACGACCGTTCCATCGATGAGATCATCGCTGGAAAATACGGCATTTCGGTAGAGGAGGCAAAAAAGGCAAATGCCGATATTGGTGCGCAGGCAGAGGGTGTAGGGCTGCATTTCAATTTTGAAAGCATGACGCCGACGAATACATTCGATGCGCATCGTCTCGCCCATTTTGCAAAAGAAAAAGGCAAGGATGCAAGGTTTACTGAGATTTTGTTCCACGGCTATTTTTCCGAAGGGAAGAAAATGAGCGATCATCCGACTCTGCTCGCAGCGGCAGTGGAAGCAGGGCTTGAGGAAGCTGAAGCGGCTGCAGTGCTGCAGGATGAAAATGCATTTGCCGATGATGTCCGCTATGATGAGCGAACTGCAGGCGAAATGGGTGTCCGCGGCGTGCCATTCTTCGTATTCAACCAGAAATATGCCATTTCAGGTGCACAGCCCGTCTCGACATTCAAGCAGGCGCTTGAAAAAGTTTGGGAAGAAGAAAAGCCGGCTCCGAAACTGCAGGATCTCTCCGGCGACGGTGATGGCGGTGCGTGCATAGACGGCCATTGCGATATTCCGCAGGATAAGTGAAGCCTTAATCAACGGAACAATGAGTATGCACGAAAAAACATGCGGATGCTGCGACTTGGTTTGCAACCTGTATCCCCCCGCTGATTATTCGTTGAACGAATCGTGCTTTTTCCTGCCTGTTGGTCCCCATGTGTAAAGCTGGGACATACAGCCGGTTCATGTGGGATAAAGATACGGTATTGCTGCCTTGGCCGGGAACCCGGACAAGGCAGTTTTTTTCTGGGAAGAAAGTTACTACTTATCAGGAGGTGCGAGTTGAAAGCAAACCGATTTATTCTGCTTCTTTGTCTCATGCTGACCCTGGCCGGATGTCAGTCAACAGACAAAAAGGTGGAGCTGACCGTTTCGGCAGCTGCCAGTCTCCAGCAGCCGCTTGCCGACATCAAGGCCGCCTTTGAGAAAAAACACAGCAATATTCATATCCAATTCAATTTTGGCGGTTCAGGCGCCCTGCAACAGCAAATTTCACAGGGAGCGCCTGTGGATCTGTTTCTGTCAGCTGCGGAGGAGCCTTTTGTAAGATTGATAGAGGAAAACAAGATTGACAGCGGGAAGGCTGTCCGTCTGCTCGAAAACCAGCTCGTCCTCGTGCAGCCGTCTCAGACCGGCATCAAGATTACCAATCTGGAGGACTTGCTATCTCCGGATATCGGCAAATTGGCGATCGGGACCCCAGAGACGGTACCTGCCGGCCAATATGCAAAGGATGTGTTGAAGGAATCCGGCTTGTACGAGGAGCTTGCCGGCAAAATTGTCTACGCCAAAGATGTGAAGGGAGCCCTTTCCTATGTCGAAACCGGCAATGTGGAAGCAGGATTCGTCTATAAAACGGATGCTCTCGCTTCTGATAAGGTAAAAACGGCGATCGAGCTCCCGATGGACAAAAAAAATCGGCCGATTGTTTATCCGGCGGGAATCTTGGAGGATACGGCCCATATAAAAGAAGCGGAGCTGTTCTTTCAATACATACAGGGCGACGAAGGGCTCAAGTTTTTCAAAAATTACGGATTTAAAGGAATGGACTGAATGGCAGCGGATTTCTGGTTTCCTGTCCAATTGTCGTTGAAAACCGCATTAGCTTCCGGAGCGATCGTCTGGCTGCTGGGAATACTGGCCGCAAAGAGGATGGCTAACCGTCTATTTCCGGGAAAAGTCATTGTTGAGACGGTAATCCTGCTTCCTATGGTCCTTTCCCCGTCCGTCATCGGCTTTCTGCTGATGATGGGTTTTGGAAGGAACAGCCTGGCGGGCAGACTATGGGAATGGTTCTTCGGACAGCCGGTCATGTTCACATGGGGAGCAGCAGTCATCGCTTCTGCCGTGGTCGCCTTTCCGCTTATGTACGAGGCGGCCAAAACCGGGTTCGAGAATGTCGATCAAGACATCGAGGATGCGGCAAAAGTGGACGGGGCAGGCGGTTGGCGGACCTTTTTCCATATCACAGTTCCTCTGTCGCATCGAGCCCTTCTCTCGGGAGCGATCTTAAGTTTTGCCCGGGCGCTCGGCGAGTTTGGCGCAACCCTGCTGTTTGCCGGAAACATTCCGGGAAAAACACAGACAATGCCGACTGCGATTTATGTTGCCATCGAGTCAGGAAATATGAGGCTTGCCTGGCTGTGGGTCGGCTGCACGATCCTTATTTCAGCTGTAATGCTGATTGCAGTCCGAGGAATGAGGGCAAGAGAACTGTCCCGTTAAACGGTTGGTTCGAATCATGTGTGGAAGCACAAATTTGGAGGTGCGTTATGATTAAAGAAATGAAACGCGAAGATGTGAGAGACACTGCCCGTCTTGCCTTGCTGCTTTGGCCGAATCACAAACTTGAGGATTTTATTCAGGAAATAACAAAACTAGAGGCCAATCCTGATGCAGTTATCATCTTGGCTTACCATGGCAATGAAGCAGTCGGGTTCGCTCAATGCCAGCTGCGTCATGATTATGTGGAAGGGACTCGCTCAAGTCCAGTAGGATATTTAGAAGGGCTTTACGTCAAAAAGGAGTTTCGCAAACGGGGCTATGCCAAAGAAATGGTGAGTGCATGCGAAAAGTGGGCAAAGGAAAAAGGCTGTCGGGAGTTTGCCAGTGATTGCGAATTAGCAAACAAGGAGAGTCTCGCCATGCACTTAAAATTGAACTTCCGCGAAGCAAACCGAATCATCTGTTTTACAAAAGAATTATAATGAAAAAACCAAGCCGCTGCTGGGGCTGGCTTGGTTTTTTACGTTCTACCCGGTTTCCTATGGTATCCCCTGATCGCCTTTAGGATCAGGCCGACGAATACTTCTGCAAAAACGAGCCCCATCGCAATCGAACCTGAGATGATGAATGCTTTCGTGGCGAGTGGGATGGCACCCGAGTAATCATTCGAAACAACGTGGCGCATGGCATCATAGGCCGATCCGCCAGGCACGAGGGGGATGATGCCGGCGACGATGAAAATGATAATCGGGGTTTTATAGCGGCGCGACATAAAATGGCCGATGAGCGAAACGGCGAATGCACCTGTAAAAGCGGCCTGCACGACATCAATTCCAGCGTCAGTCATCGTAATATACAGCATCCATCCGACCATCCCGGCCGTCCCGCATTGGATCAATGATTTTCTTGGCGCATTTAAAATCATCGCAAAGCCTGCGGCCGAAATAAAGCTGAAGATAAAATGGGATAGATAATATAGCATCTCTTTCTCCTTTTAAAGCCAAAATGAATAGACGACTGCCACGCCAGCTCCGATGGCGAATGCAGTTAGAAACGCCTCTGCTCCTTTGGAAAGCCCGGAGACAAAATGCCCGGCCATCAAATCCCTGATGGCATTGGTGATCAGGAGCCCGGGGACGAGGGGCATAACGGATGCAATCACGATAATGTCCAGTTGCTTGCCAAGCCCAAGACTGACAAACAACACGCCAAGCAGACCGATGGTAAACGCCCCGGTAAACTCGGCGAAAAACTTCACTTTTGTCACATGATTCGTGAAGAGATGAACGGCGAACCCTGTCCCGCTTACAATCAGGGCCGGCAGAAAATCACTCCAAACGCCTTTGAACATAATCAAAAAGCTTGCGCTGACGATAGCAGATGCCAGAATCTGCAGCCAGACGGGGTACATCAGGTTGGCATATTCCAGCTTGTTGAGTGCTTCAAATGCCGCTTCCGTGCTGACTTGCCCGGATGACATATTTCTCGAGATCTCGTTCACTCTTGCGATTTTCTCCAGGTCGGTTCCGCGGCTGCTAATCCGGACAAAATGCGTCGACCGGCTTTTTCCTAACGAAAAGATGATCCCGGTCGGGGTGCAGAAGCTTTCACTTCTTGGAAAGCCGCAGCACGCTGCCATTCTCATCATTGTATCTTCCACACGGTACGTCTCCGCGCCGCTTTGCATCATAATTTTACCGCCGAGCATGCATGTCTCGACGATCAGCTGTTCCTCTTTCATTTCCAATTCTGCCCGTTCCAATCAAGCATTTCCTCCTATCACATCGGGAAGTTTGATTTTGATCTTGAAGTCTGTCCCCGCTGCCGTAAAATCCAATAATCCGTGATGTTTTTTTACGATCTGCATGATTTGCCGGGTGCCGATCCCTTCATGGGCTCCACCCTTTGTGGAAATGGCTTTTTTCGTAAACATCTTTTCGATTGTATCATTTTTCAGCGGTACTGTATCGTTTTGGCAATGGAGAAGCCAGAAGCCGCTCTGTTTACGGCAGACGAACAGGATTTTGCCCGTCTTGCCGCTGCTTTTCTGATAGGCAGCGGCTGCCTCCACCGCGTTATCCAGTATATTCCCGAGAAGAGAAACGAGCTCATACGGATTAACCGGTATGCCGGATAAACGCTGCTGGATTGAATAATCCAGGTCCACGCCCGCTTCTCTCGCCCGTTCTGAATACGCATAAAGGAGCCCGGCAATCAGGTTTGATTCATCTCGGAGCAAAGTATCAACACCTGCTTGGCGCTCCTCGAGAACCTCATAGTATTCTTCTGCTCCGCTTCCGGCGTGTCGCAGAGCAGAAAGGTGTTTTTGATAGTCATGCCTCTGTCTCCGTAATTCATCCAGAAGGTCTTCCTGCTGCCTCATGTTTTCTTCAAGGGAAGAACAGCGTTTCTGTTCTTCTTTGTATGAACGGGCGAGCAGTCTTATCAACCACGCCTGCCATGCCAACCCGATCCCGAGAAATGGCGAGCCGGCTAGAATGGCAGCGGCAGTCCAGCCAATCTGCATCAGGAGGAAAGGCAGCTCCCAGCGCTTTGGCAGCGGTGCCCGCCTTAGTAGAACGAGCTCGAAAGCAGCGCCTAATGCCAAAAAGGGCAGCACCACAAATTGGCCGGAAAAGGCCGACCAGAGAAAGAGGGCCAGCCAAAGGAGCATCGATATATATTTTTGCATGATCCACCTCAGAAAAAATACTTTTGCAAGTAGTCCATTTTTTCCTTCGTCAGCATCGCGGTTTTCTTTGTCCCGTCAAATGCAACGCTGTACGACTTTTTTGTATAAACGGAAAAGCTTTTGACAAAATGGAGGTTGATCAGGAAGGAGCGGTGTGAGCGAATGAAATTATGCTCCCGTAGATTCCCTTCAAGCTCATTCATCGTCAAGTACGTCTCATGCAAATCATCAATCGTATGAATCGTCGTTGAGCGTCCCGTCCGTTCGGCGAAAATAATGTCCTTTTTCGGAATCATCTCGATATGCCCCTTTTGCTTCAGGACAAGCCGCCCGGTCAGGTTCCCTGCATGCTGCTTTTCCCGATAGCGCGCAACAGCCTGGAGCAGTCTCTCCTTTTTATACGGCTTCAATATATAATCAAGGACGTTCAGCTCAAAAGCATGGACCGCATATCCGCTCTTGGCCGTCACAAAGATAACAGCTGTCAGTAAACCGTGTGTATGGATAAAATCTGCCAGCTCATAGCCTGAGATGCCGGGCATTTCGATATCGGCAATCAACAGGTCCGTCTTGTTCTTCTGAATCTCTTTGTAGGCGACCGCCGGATCGGTCGTTGAAAAGACAATCTCGACATCTTCTTCCTCCGCCAAAATGAACTCGACCTTCTCCAAATCGAGCAGGCGGTCATCGACAATTCCGACCTTCATCCGGCCCCACCCCCTTCATGAAAACAGCGCCAATCTCCGAAACTTCCATCTACTAAACTGAGTATAGGCAGAAATGCCCCGCTTGTAAACAGTGTTTCAGGGGCTTGCCGACCGCGGGCTGCTCCTCTGTGCATTTTCCCCCTTCACGACAGGTTCCTCCCCTTTTGCGACCGAATGGCAGACGGATGGAGGACGGCATCGTACAATAAAAACAGAATCCAGAAAGGGGCGGTCTATATGATAGCTGTGGAAGGGGTATCGAAGCAATTCAAGGATAAAAAGCAGATTGTGAAAGCGATAGATTACGTATCAATGAATGTGGAGCGCGGGCATGTTGTCGGGCTGATCGGAGAAAACGGGGCCGGAAAGACGACGCTGCTCCGGATGTTGTGCACGCTGATTGAGCCTGATGAAGGGACCATCCGGATTGACGGCAAGGATATTTTTGAGCATAAGGAAATAATCCGGTCCCGCCTCGGCGTCCTGTTCGGATCAGAGACAGGCTTGTATAACCGATTGACGGCACGAGAAAATCTGGAGTACTTCGGCAGCCTGTATGGGATGACACCGCATGAAATCAAAAACAGGATTGAATTGCTGGCGAAGCAGTTCGGGATGAGGAAATATCTTGACCGGAAAGTTGACGGGTTTTCCAAGGGGATGAAGCAGAAGGTGGCGATCGCCCGCACGCTCATCCATGATCCGGACATCGTCTTCTTTGATGAGCCGACAACAGGACTGGACATCACCTCTTCAAATATTTTCAGAGAATGCATTTATCAATACAAGGAAGAGGGAAAGACGATCATCTTTTCCACCCATATCATGGATGAGATTGCCCAGCTATGCGAGGATGTCGTCATGATGCATAAAGGTCAGATTGTCTATCAGGGCGGCCTGGAAGAGCTGTATGAACAGGAAAACAGCCGAGACCTGAACTATCTGTTTACGTCAAAAATCGTCAGGGGGGACTTGTATGTTTAAAATAATTTTCATGAAAGAGATGAAAGATGTGCTCCGCGACCGACGGAGCATCACCCTGCTCATTCTGTTCCCGTTTCTAATGATGGCAGGGCTTACGTTTTTCTATGATAAGCTTTTGTCAACGGAGAAGGAAAACTCCTTCGAGCTTGGAGTCGAGGCGTCTGCCGATGATGAGCTCGTCAGCCAGCTCCAAGCTGCCATGCCGGATATGAAGATTGTGAGGAAAGACGATGTGCGCCAGGCGGTTGAGGAAAGTGAAGTACAGGCGGCCCTGAAGATCGATCCGGACTGGCAAGAAAAGATGGAACAGGAGCAGCCAGTCCAAGTGGGTATCGTCTATGACCCGGGCAGCCAAGAATCATCCATTGCTACATCCATTATTAAATCGGCCTTTTCCGCTTGGCAGCAGGAGGCAATCCAGCTTCGTCTTGATGGGAAGAACGTCGACAGCCGGATTTTAAATGTATTCGAGGTTGAGACGGTGGGAACAAAGAATGAGGACAATGCGGCAGCCACGCTCATGCTGACAATTCTGATCCCGCTTCTCATTCCGATTGCGATTGCCAACGGTTCCTACCCGTCTGCGACTGAATTGTTCGCAGGGGAGAAGGAAAAGAAAACGATCGAGGCGCTGTTGATTACGCCGGTTAAGCCGATGAAAATTCTGCTTGCCAAGTGGATGACGATTGCGCTGCTCGGCATCTTTACCGGGTTGCTTTGCATTGGTGTTCTTTCTGTCATGATCAATTTTACGACCGAATTGAAAAAGGGCTTCGAGTCGATTGAACAGCCGGTTTCGTTCGTCGTGATGAGCATCGTCCTGGTCACCCTTTTCTCCATTTTCATCTCTGCATTGGAAATCATTTTGAGCATGATGGCCAATTCAGTCAAGGAGGCAGGCTACTATATCGCTCCGGTCATTTCCTTGATAAGCCTGCCGATGCTGTTCATGTTTTTCTTAAGCGAGAAAGTGAACGTGGCGCTTTATACGGTACCGGTGATGAACTTGTTCTTGTTTGTACGCGACAGCTTCAACGGTGGATTGACCCAGCCGGCCTTTTATACAGCAGCAGCAAGCTACATTGTACTGACAGCGATTCTCTTTCCGATCGCAAGCAAACTTTTTAGTAATCGAAAGCTGATGCTGGGGAAATAGGGTTGACAATTGCGAAAATTCCATCTAAAATCTTCCTTACAATAGTTTGGCAATGACGAAGAATAGTAGTCTGCATGGAGCTGAAGAGAGCCGGTGGTTGGTGTGAACCGGTGCATAAGCGCAGATGAATGGACTTCCGAGCCTCCGGACCGATCCCTGCTTTGGGCTAGGCTCCGGCGTATTCCCGGCGATACTCGGGACAAGAGTGAGTCGGTATTCCGGCTAAGCAAGGTGGCACCGCGGTTTATGATCGCCCTCAGGATATGCATTTCTATGCAGCCTGGGGGCGTTTTTGCATTTAGTAGGCAGGCCGGGGTGCGGTTTTATCAATCGGCAAGAAAAAAGGAGAGACGAGGATGGAGACGAGACTGAGCAGAGTGAAGATGAGAAGAGTGAATGGGGACATTTTAACGCCGATTTCGATTTACTTGCGGCTGGAGGGGACGAAAAAATTTCTGCTGGAAAGCTCGCTGAAACACAGCGACCAGGGAAGGTATTCGTTTATCGGTGCAAATCCTGTTCTCGAAGTCGAGGGCAAGGGAAGCGAGACAGTCGTCAGAACTGTGGATGGGGAAACAAAGGAGAGCGAATTGCCGCTTTTGATGCTGCAAAAATTAATACCGGAAATCGAGGAGAGCCTGCCGTTCCCGTTTTTCGGCGGGGCTGTCGGGTATGTCGGCTATGATGCCATCCGTTCCTATGCCGATATCGGGCCGGAGCTTGAGGATGCAATCGAAGTGCCGGATGTCCATTTCATGGTGTTCGGAGATGTGATTGTTTTCGATCATCTTGAGCAGGCGGTATATGTCGTTGCCATCGATTTAGACGGCGAGACGAAAGGCGAGAAGCTTGACCGACGGATTGATGCGCTTGAGAAGCAGCTTGAAAACCGGGAACTGGACGAAGCGCTGGATATTTGTCCGATTGAATTCCGCCCACGGATGGAGAAGGAAGAGTTTGTTAAACGGATTGAGCAGGCGAAGGAGCATGTGCTGAATGGGGAGATTGAGCAAATCGTCCTGTCCCAGCGGATGGAGGGGGATGTGAACAATGATCCGTTCCACTTCTACCGGGTGCTCCGCAACACGAACCCGTCGCCATATATGTTTTATCTTGACTTCGGCGGGTACACCGTACTCGGCGCATCGCCGGAGAGTTTTATCAGAACATCGGGTGAAAAGGTGCTGACCAATCCGATTGCAGGCACACGCCCGCGCGGAAAAGACCGAAACGAGGATGCGCTGCTGGCCGATGAGCTGATTGCCGATCCGAAAGAACTGTCCGAGCACCATATGCTTGTGAACTTGAGCTGCCGGGATTTCGAGGACTTTTGCAAGCCGGAAAGCATTTATGTGAAAAAGGATAAAAAAATAGAATTTTACCGCCATGTCATGCATATCGTATCTGAAGTGGAAGGCAGCCTCCTTCCCGGAAAAACCGGGCTGGATGCACTCATCTCCTGTTTGCCTGCCGGGACGGTTTCAGGTTCTCCGAGGCTGCAGGCGATGAGGCTGATCAATGAATTGGAGGATGTCCGCCGCAATGTCTATGCCGGTGCGATCGGCTACATGAATGCGAACGGGGACATCGATTTTGCCCTCGCCATCCGCTCGCTCGTTATTAAAAACGGAAAGGCGTATTTGCAGGCAGGGGCCGGCATCGTCGCCGATTCAGATCCTGAAAGCGAATATATGGAAACCATCCACAAGGCACAGGCTTTGCTGAAGCTGTGATGCGTGCGGGCATGAATAGTGGGGTCAGGGGACATCGGGGTCGGATGGTTCTGGGACAGAAGACCCACCCCCAGATCTACACTAACAATTTTTCAGAAAAGCGTTGACTTTTGAAAAACAGGCGTGCTACGATATGGATAATCAATAACCAATTTTAAGAAAGGGAGGCTGCAAATCATGAAAAAACGCACTTTTATCATCCAGTCAATTGCATATGTGAGAGCAGCCTGCCTGTTTTAGCCATTCTTTGATATTCTTTTGAAGACACGGGAGGGACTGTACCCCCCGTGTCTTTTTTTATGTGGAGCATGTTTGTGCATATTCATAGGGCGCAACCATGCTCTTTTTGTGTTTTGCAGGTAAAACCAGTACCGCCGCCTAAGCGGCATGCTGTTTTTATAAAAAATAACGGAGGTAAGGAAAATGATAAAACAGAACTGGATTTTGCTGATGAAAAAAGTGGAGATGGAGAGCGGTTAGCGAGAACCACTTAATGGAGAAGCGAAGAGGGGAGAGAAAGTATGTTTAGTGTATTAGGGAAACTTGGCTGGTTTTTTAAAGAGCAGAAGAAACGGTATATCACGGCCATCGTGCTGCTCAGTTTTGCGAATTTGTTCGAGGTCGTTCCTCCTTTCATTATTGGGGCGGCGATTGACCAGATATTTCTTGGAACTCTCAATCTTGAAAAACTGCTGACGTATATAGGCGTTTTGGCGGCAGGGACAATTGTTTGCTATGCGATTACCTTTATCTGGCAATATCAATTGTTCGGCGGCGCCTTCGTCGTGGAAAAGCTGCTCCGGTCAAGATTTATGGGGCATCTTCTGAAAATGACACCCGGCTTTTTTGAAAAGAACCGGACGGGAGACTTGATGGCCCGGGGAACAAATGACTTAAGATCTGTCTCTGTAACTGCCGGATTTGGCATTTTGACGCTGTTTGATTCCACGATGTATATGCTGACCATTGTGTTGACGATGGGCTTCCTCGTCTCGTGGAAGCTGACATTGGCCGCAGTCCTGCCGCTGCCTATCCTTGCTTGGATTATCAAAATCCTCGGCAGCAAGATCCATGTCCGTTTCGTCACCGCCCAGGCTGCGTTCGGCGAAATGAATGACCGTGTACTTGAATCGGTGGCCGGCGTCAGGGTGACTCGCGCTTATGTGCAAGAGGAAGCAAGCGTCAAAGATTTTGAAGCGATGACCGATGAAGTGTATGAAAAGAACATGCACGTGGAGAAAATTGATGCGCTTTTCAATCCTGCGACAAAGCTAATCACAGGCATCAGTTATTTGATCAGTTTATCCTACGGCACGTATCTTGTGTTCCATCAAGTAATAACACTTGGGAATCTTGTCTCCTTCAATGTATACCTTGGCATGCTCGTCTGGCCGATGTTTGCAATTGGGGAACTGATTAATGTCATGCAGCGTGGAAACGCCTCGCTTGACCGCGTCCAGGAGACGCTCGATTATCCGGAAGATGTGAAAGATCCGGATGAGCCGGTCAAACTGGATGAACCAGGGGAGCTGTCCTACAGCGGAACGACATTCCGCTATCCGTCCTCGCAGATGGATAACTTGAAAGGCATCAATGTAAAAATACCGAGAGGGGCAACGATTGGCATTGTCGGCAAGACGGGGAGCGGAAAAACGACTTTCATTAAGCAATTGCTTCGTGAATACCCGCTCGGCTCAGGCGATATCGCGATTGCCGGCACAAGCCTGTCCAGACAGACAAAAGATCAGGTTCGCGACTGGATTGGGTATGTGCCCCAAGATCACATACTATTTTCGCGCAGTGTCCGGGACAATATATTATTCGGTCAAGAGGAAGCGACAGATGAGGAGATTGCCAAGTCGATCCGGCTTGCTGCTTTCGAAAAGGATCTGACGATGCTGCCAGAGGGGCTCGAAACACTGGTCGGCGAAAAGGGTGTAGCACTTTCCGGAGGCCAGAAGCAGCGGATTTCAATTGCGAGAGCACTCGTCAAAGACCCGGACATCCTCATCTTGGATGATTCCCTTTCTGCTGTCGATGCGAAAACTGAAGCAAAAATCCTCGCAAACCTTCGGGAGGAACGTAAAGAAAAGACGACGATCATCACGACACATCGTTTATCGGCAATTGAGCATGCCGATTGGATCATCGTGCTGGACAACGGCGAAATCACAGAGGAGGGCACTCATTCCGAGCTGCTGGAAAAGGCGGGCTGGTATAAGCAGCAGTATGACCGGCAACAGGTTGAAAGTGCACTGAAAGAGGAGGTGTATGCCTGATGACCGGAAAACGATTATACCGCTACGCCCTTTCATTTAAGGGGCTGATCATTGCGGCATTGGCGATGCTGACAATCTCAGTTGCCGCTGAGGTCATGAGTCCGCTTATTGCCAAAAATGTAATTGACGATCATATACTCGGAATCGAGGACCGCTGGCTTGAAACAAGCCAAGAGCAGTCTTCCGTATCCTATTCAGGAAAACGATTTGTACGGGAAAAGTATGCAGAAAAAGATCAAGTGATCCAGAACGGTGGTATCGCTACAATTGTCCAGATCGGGACCAAATTCTATTTTGCTGAAGGGGAAGTTCCGTTGGCTGGAGAACGATCTATCAAAAACGGCGTGCTGACGGTTGAGGAGAGAGGAAAGGCGAACCAATTTTCCGCACGGAAACTGACGATTGACGAGACGCTCCGTTTTTACAAGCCGGAAATACCAGGGATCGTCAAGCTTTTGCTCATTTATCTCGGTCTCTTCATCACGGCGGCCATTTTTTCCTACGGGCAGTATTTGTACTTGCAAAAGGCGGCAAACCGGATTATCCAGAAAATGCGCACAGACGTATTCCAGCATGTGCAGCGACTGCCGATCCGATACTTTGACAATTTGCCTGCCGGGAAAGTGGTGGCACGGATCACAAATGACACAGAAGCAATACGCGAGCTGTATGTCGCGGTGCTCTCGACCTTTTTCACGGGGATCATCTACATTGCCGGAATTTACACGGCGATGTTCCTGCTCGACGTGAAACTGGCGCTGATCTGCATACTGCTCTTGCCGGTCCTATACGGCTGGATGATTTTCTACCGGAAGTATGCAGCGAAATACAACCATACGATCCGTTCCAAAGTGAGTGAAATGAACGCGAAAATCAACGAGTCGATTCAAGGGATGACGATCATTCAGGCATTCCGGCGCGAGAAGCAGATTCGCAGCGAATTTGAGGAGCTGAATGAAACCCATTTCCGCTATCAAAATAAGTTGCTGAAGGTTGATGCGCTCTCCTCTCATAATCTTGTCGGGGTGCTGCGCAATCTCATTTTTGTCGCGTTTATCCTCTACTTTGGCGGTGATTCATTGGGCGCCCAAACACCGCTCACTATTGGTGTGCTATATGCCTATGTCGACTATATTAACAGGCTGTTCAATCCAGTCACAAACATAGTCAATCAATTTTCCAACCTGGAAAAGGCGCTTGTTGCCGGCGAAAGGGTATTCCGGCTGCTTGATGAGAAGGGGGAACGCCACAATCCGGATCGACTGCCCCGCTATCAGGGAAATGTGGAATTTGACCATGTTTATTTTGGCTATAAGGAAAACGAGTATGTGCTGAAAGACATCACTTTTGAAGCGAAGCAGGGGGAAACGGTCGCCCTTGTCGGGCATACCGGCTCAGGAAAAAGCTCGATTCTCAATGTGCTATTCCGCTTCTATGATTCGAATAAAGGGGAAATCAGGATTGATGGAACAGACATCAAAGAGATGTCAAAGCAGGCCTTGCGCGAACATATGGGGATTGTTCTTCAGGACCCTTATCTGTTCACGGGAACGATTGCCAGCAATGTCAGCCTGAATGACCCGAAAATTTCCCGGGAAAAGGTCGAATCTGCGCTGAAAGCAGTCGGAGCCGATCGGGTTTTGCAGCATCTTGAAAAAGGCATTGATGAGCCTGTCGTCGAAAGAGGCAGTACCTTGTCATCTGGACAGCGGCAGCTGATCTCTTTTGCACGGGCATTGGCTTTTGATCCTGCCATATTGATTTTGGATGAAGCGACTTCCAGCATTGATACCGAAACTGAAGCGATCATTCAGAACGCAATGGATGTCCTTAAAGAGGGACGGACAACGTTTATCATTGCCCACCGGCTATCAACCATCAAAAATGCGGATCAGATCCTTGTCTTGGATCGCGGTGAAATCGCAGAACGCGGCAGCCACGCGGAATTGATGGAGAAGAAGGGCAGATACTACAGGATGTATCAGCTCCAGCAAGGGGCAGAAACTAATAAAGCGGTATAATAACCGAAAAAAGCAAAGATGCATGGAGGCTGAGGCTTCCATGCATCTTTTGCTTAGATCATAAAATATGCGCCAAACGATAGTATAACCGAAACGATCAGCATGGCAATGAGCGGCTTCATCGCTTTCGTCCGCAAATCATTCAGGTTGACGTTCAGCCCCAGCCCGACCATAGCGGCAGTCAGCAGCCATGTGGTGGCTGTCGCAATGAAAGAGGCAACGGAATCCGGCATAGGGATCGAGTGGCCCAGTACATAGCTTCCAAACAAACTCATCAAAATGAACCCGATCAAAAACCAAGGGAATTCCACCTTTGCTCCTGCTTCCTCATTGCCGGATTTCCGTTTTATCCAGAACATGAAGATGAAGCTAAGCGGAACGAGGAGAAAGACACGGCCAAGCTTTTCGAGCAAACCGATCGCCAGGGCATCCTCCCCGCCCGGAGCGGCTGCAAGCGCAACATGGGCAATCTCATGGAGACTCGTGCCACTCCAACTGCCATATTCAACAGCGGTCAGCGGCAGGATCGGCCGCAAAAGCGTATAGCCGATCGCGAAAATTGTGCCAACTAGCGCAATGATCCCAACGCTGATGGCGGTATCCTCGTCCTTTGATTTAATAATCGGCGCGATTGCAGCAATGGCGGCCGCTCCGCACACCCCTGTACCGACTCCAAGTAAAAGTGAAATCGTCGGGTTGGCCTTTATCCGTTTGGCAATCCACACCGTTGCCAGAATGGCAAACACTATGACGACCGCGTCCCGGAGCAGGAGTCCGAGCCCGTCCTGCAAAACTGTATTAATGTTCAATTTTAACCCGTATAAGATAATGGCAGTTCTTAATAGCCGTTTCGAAACGAAAGCGATGCCCGGGCGGATTTGCTCCGGATAGCCGAAAAATTGCCGGTACAGGACGGCGATCAAAATCGCGCAGGCAAGCTGCCCGACGAGGCTGAAGCCTGGAATCTTCGCCAACAGCCATCCGAAAGCGGCAATCAAAAAAGTGAAGGCAATTCCGCCAGCCATACTGGCGGAAGCTGTTAGTTCCCTTGGAGCAGTTTTTCCGTTTTGCATACGCCACACTCCTGTTTGTAAAATTCCACTAAATAAAGAATACTGCTTTTTTCAGTATAAGAAAAATAAATGATTATAATAGGTGTTATAAGTGAATGCATATAAGAAGGGGATTGTAATGTCGCAGCGTTTGTGGCGAAAGCACCGTATGAGCGGATGAAAAAAACAATGGATTGGAGAAGGAAGGATGGACCAGTACTTGGAAGTGTTTATAGCCGTTGTCGAGAAGGGGAATTTCTCAAGGGCGGCTGAAGAGCTGCATATGACCCAGCCTGCGGTCAGCCAGTATATACAGGCACTTGAACGTGAAATCGGAGTGAGGCTGCTTGAGCGTTCAAATCGTTATGTTCGGATGAACCAAATGGGAGAAATCGTCTATCATCATGCGAAAGAAATTCTTGGGCTTTATACGAAAATGCAGCGTCTCGTCGATGATGCGGCAAACCACGCGAGCGGTCCGGTCGCAATTGGTGCGAGCTATACATATGGCGAATACGTGCTGCCGCAAGTTTTAGTGGAGATGTTAGCCCAATATCCGCTCATTGTTCCGGCAGTATCGATTGGAAATACTAAAGAAATTGTCGATCTTGTCCGCAGCCACCAAATTGATGTCGGAGTCGTCGAAGGGGAGTTTACCGGCGGTCAGCTGGAGGTTGAAGAATTTGCGGAAGATGAGATGGTGGTCGTCATGGCACCTGGGCATCCTCTGGCTAGAGAGAAAGTGCCGTTGACGGCTCTTCAAATGTCGCAGGCCGTATGGATCGTCAGGGAGGATGGATCAGGTACGAGGAGCGCCTTGGAACAATACCATGCCCTCACTGGAATTGAGGGAGTGAAAAAGCTCGAGTTTGGCAGCACCCAGCTCGTCAAGGCATCTGTTGAAGCAGGGCTTGGCATTACCTTGCTTTCCCGCTGGGCAGTGGAAAAGGAGATCAAACGGGGGCTTCTCCATTCAGCCGAGGCGGCTGGGCTTCCCTTTAAACGGAAGTTCTTCCTCGTGACCCTTTCTCCTTATAAAACAAAGGCTCTCGCCACATTCATTGAGTACGTCCGTTCCAGAAAGGAATTCCTGCCCCAATAGTAAAAATTTCAGCGTCGAAATTTGTAATTTTCCATTGCACGGCTCTGACATTTATGTATAATAGACTAGGGTTAATAGTAAACTGAAAGTAATGTGAGAGTAAACTTAGTTTACTTCGAGTTTGCTAAAATTAAACTTAATGAGGTTGAAAGAGGATGCGGATTGGCAGAAAGATTAAGAATTTGCGTCTGAAAAAAGGTCTGACGCAGGAAGAGCTCGGAGAACGAACCGACTTAAGCAAAGGGTATATTTCCCAGCTTGAACGGGATCTCAGCTCTCCTTCAATTGATACATTTTTTAACCTTTTGGAAGTTTTGGGCTGCACGCCGAAGCAATTCTTTGATGAAGAAGAGCGGGAACAGAAGGTTGTATATGGCGAAGAAGAGCAGACAAGCTATCTCGACGAGGAACGCGGCTACGAAATTAAATGGTTCGTGCCAGAATCGAATGAGAAGGAAATGGAGCCGGTGAAGATCACCTTGAATGCCGAAGGGGAATTCAAGCATTTTGAGCCGTCCCTGTCTGAAACGTTCGCTTTTGTTCTTAGCGGGCGGGTCAAACTGACGCTTGGGAGAAGGACGTATTATGCAAATGAAGGCGAGTCGATCTATTTTCACGCTTCCGATGAACACCAGATCAGCAATGCCCATGATGGGAAGACGGAGCTGATTTTGGTGGCAACCGAATCTTATTTATAAGGAGGCCGCTATGACGGATAAAACGATTATTCGCTTTGAACACGTATCAAAAATGTTTGATGATGATGTGATTTTGGATGATGTCAGCTTTGAGCTGGAGAGAGGAAAGTTCTACACCCTGCTCGGTCCTTCCGGCTGTGGCAAGACGACCATTCTCCGTCTGATTGCGGGCTTTATCGAACCGACAAAAGGAAACATCTACTTTAACGGCAAAAAAATCAACAAGATTCCGGCCAATGAGCGTCAGGTGAATACGGTTTTTCAGGATTATGCACTTTTCCCGCACCTGAATGTGTTCGAGAACGTAGCCTTTGGACTGCGAATTAAAAAAATGAAGAAGTCTGCCATCGAGGCGAAAGTGATGGAAGCACTGAAGTTCGTCAATTTGTCCGGCTATGAAAATCGGGAAATTACGGAGATGTCAGGTGGGCAGCGCCAGCGCGTGGCGATTGCGCGGGCGATCGTCAATGAGCCGGAAGTGATCCTCCTGGATGAGCCGCTTTCTGCGCTCGATTTGAAACTGCGGACGGAGATGCAGTATGAACTCCGGGAACTGCAGCAAAGGCTCGGCATTACTTTTATTTTCGTTACACATGATCAGGAAGAAGCACTTGCCATGTCCGACGAAATCTTTGTCATTAATAAAGGGAAAATTCAGCAGAGCGGAACGCCGATCGACATTTACGATGAGCCGATCAATCGCTTTGTAGCGGATTTTATCGGCGAATCCAATATCGTTCCGGGCAAGATGATCGAGGACTTTAGCGTTGAATTCGGCGGCCGGACATATGAATGCGTCGACCAGGGCTTCAATCCGAACGAGCCGGTTGAAATCGTCATTCGCCCAGAGGATGTAGAGATCACTTCGCAGGCACAAGGCAAGTTGAAGGCGAAGGTCGATTCACAGCTTTTCAGAGGCGTCCACTATGAAATTTGCTGTTTTGATGCCGACGGGAATGAGTGGCTCGTCCACTCTACGAAAAAGGCGAAACCGGGGGAGGAAGTCGGGCTTACTTTCGATCCGGAAGCGATTCACGTCATGAGATTTGGTGAAACGGAAGAAGAATTTGATAAACGCCTTGAGGCTTATGATGAGGCCGGCTATGCAGAATAAGACGCGCAATTTGTATCTCATTCCCTATGTATTATGGATTTTGCTTTTTGTCGTTGCGCCGATTGTTCTGATTGTTTATTATTCATTTTTTGATATTGAGGGACATTTCACCGTCCGCAATTATCAAAAATTCTTCACGCCTGTTTACTTGAAGATGACGCTAAATTCTTTTTGGACCGCGTTTTTGATTACGGCCTTTTCCTTGCTCATCTCTTATCCGACCGCGTATTTGTTGACGCGGTTGAAGCATAAACAGTTGTGGCTGCTTTTGATCATCTTGCCGTCATGGATCAATTTGCTGCTGAAAGCCTATGCGTTCCTTGGCCTTTTCGGTACGTATGGACCTGCCAACAGTTTTCTGAGCGTGATTGGCATCGGCAAGCAGCAGATTTTGTTCACTGATTTCAGCTTCATCTTCGTATCGGTCTATATTTTTATTCCATTTATGATCCTTCCGATCTACAATGCACTTGAGAAGCTGAACCCGTCGTTTATCGATGCGGCAAATGACCTGGGGGCCTCCAAGTGGATGACATTCAGACGAGTAATTTTCCCTCTCACTTTGAGCGGGGTAAAGTCTGGCTGTCAGGCCGTGTTCATTCCATCCTTATCTCTGTTCATGATCACAAGGCTGATAGGCGGAAATCGGGTGATTACGCTCGGCACTGCAATTGAGCAGCATTTCCTTGTAACGCAGGATTGGGGAATGGGCTCCACGATCGCCGTCTTCCTTATTATTGCCATGGCGATTATTATGCTGCTGACAGGCCAGCGGAAGCGAGGGGATGTAATTTGAACAAGACCGGAGTACTACCTAAACTGTACTTGATTTTTGTATTTGCCGTTCTATACGCACCCATTTTTTACTTGATGTATTATTCATTCAACAGCGGCGGTTCCATGCGGGATTTTGAAGGATTTACGCTCGAGTGGTACGGCGAGGTGTTCCAGGATACGCGGCTGCTTCTGATAGCGCTGAACACTTTGATTATCGCCCTTTTGTCTGCGGCGATTTCCACCATCCTCGGCGTCATGGGGGCGCTAGCGATCACGTATGTGAAAAAGCAGCGGACGAAAAATACGCTGGAGACGCTAAATAATGTGCTGATCGTCAGTCCGGACGTCATCATCGGCGCCTCGTTCCTGATCCTATTCACAATTGTCGGTATCAAACTCGGATTTACTTCCGTTCTCTTGTCCCACATTGCATTCAGCGTACCGATCGTCGTTATTATGGTTTTGCCGAAGCTCCAGGAAATGAGCTCGTCCCTGATTGACGCGGCGAGGGATCTGGGAGCAACCAATTGGGATGTACTGTCAAAGGTTGTGCTGCCTTATATCACGCCAGGCATTTTCGCCGGGTTTTTTATGGCACTTACGTATTCACTGGACGACTTTGCAGTCACCTTCTTTGTAACCGGGAATGGGTTTTCAACGCTTTCCGTCGAAATCTATTCGCGGGCGCGCCAAGGCATCTCGCTTGAAGTCAATGCCTTGTCCACACTTATTTTCCTGCTGACGATTCTTCTCGTCATCGGCTATTACTTTATCAACCAGCGGAATGGGAAATCACCGGCTGCGGGGGTGAATAAATCATGAAACAGCTCGTGAGGATATTTGGGCTGATCTTTATTGTCTCCTTCGGCCTCTTGTATTGGTCGAACCATCTGAACTCCTCGCAAGGTTATACGGGTGAGAATACACTTAATGTGTATAACTGGGGCGATTATATCGATCCGGCTCTACTAAAGAAATTTGAGAAAGAAACAGGCATGAAAGTCATCTACCAGACATTCGATTCGAACGAAGCGATGATGACAAAGATTGCCCAGGGCGGAACATCCTATGATGTTACTGTTCCGTCTGAGTACGCGATCAGCCGGATGGAGGATGATAATCTACTTCTACCGCTGGATCACAGCAAGCTGCCGAACTTGAAATACATCGATGAAAACTATATGGATCTTTCTTTTGATCCGGGCAATAAATTTTCCATTCCGTATTTCTGGGGCACGTTCGGCATTGTATATAATCCCGATATGCTTGGCGGCAGGGAACTGAAGAGCTGGAATGACCTTTGGGATCCGGCGCTGAAAAATCAGATTTTCCTTGTTGACGGTGCGAGAGAGGTCATGGGCATGGGGCTGAACAGCCTCGGCTATTCGCTTAATGATACGAATAAAGAGCATCTTAAGGAAGCGAAGAAGAAGCTTGACGGCATTGTTCCGAATGTCAAAGCGATCATTGGCGATGAAATCAAGCTGCTCGTCGCGAACGAAGAAGCGGCGATCGGCGTCGTCTGGTCAGGCGAGGCGGCAGATGTCCTGTCGGAAAACGACAAACTGGATTATGTCGTTCCGGAAGAAGGATCTAATCTCTGGTTCGACAATATGGTCATCCCGAAATCTGCAAAAAATATTGAAGGGGCCCATAAATTCATCAACTTCATGCTTGACCCGGAAAACGCCGCCCAAAACGCGGAATATGTAGGCTACTCGACGCCGAATAAAAAAGCACTCGAGTACATGCCGGAGGATATCACCGGGGACAAACGCTTCTACCCCGACGCCGAACTGACCGACCGCCTAGAAGTCTACGACAACCTCGGCAAAAAAATGCTCGCGTATTACAATGATTTGTATCTGGAATTTAAAATGCATAGGAAATAAGAAAAGCGGAGGGCGGCGTTTAGGGGCGACAAGCGCTGGAAGAAAAGAGCGGGTGGGTGATTTCCAACCCACCTATCTTTTCTGAAGCGATCTCGAGCCCCTGCCGCCTGAAGCTGTCAAAGAAAAGCGGAGGGGGCTTGCTCAGGGGCGACAGGCATAAGGTGAAGAGGAAAAAAAGGCGCTTTCCAGCCTTTCTTCCTCTTTGACTTATGACCCCCGAGCCCCCGGAGCTGGACACTAGAAAAACGGAGGGGGCTAGCCCTTCTGTGAATTGCACAAATATCTTTTCCAAACGTATAAAAACCGTTGCGCTAAGACAAAAGCGCAGCGGTTTTTTTATGGACAAAAAAACATATTAAAAAATTTTTAAAAATGGACATAATCGCAAAAGCTTGATTTTATCACAATGAAAACGGATACAAAATAAATGGACTTTTTCCAACTGATAAAAGATTCTGATAATGTATTGACGTTTCAGTCATAGCACGGTATCATTGAGAACAATTTAAAGAATCAAAAACTTCCTGAATGGAAAATACGATATGAGAGGGGCGAATCGATATGAGTGAGCAATTGATTTTTGTGAACGGACAGTTTGTCAACAAGGCAGACGCCGTTATCTCCGTTTATGATCACGGCTTCCTCTATGGAGACGGCGTCTTCGAAGGAATCCGTTCATACCGCGGAAACGTATTTCGCTTGGATGAGCATTTGACTCGTTTATATGACTCAGCGAAATCAATTTTGTTAACCATACCATACACCAAAGAGGAGATGACTCACATTATTGTGGAGATTCTCAAACGCAACGAGCTGAAAGATGGGTACATTCGCCTCGTCGTTTCCAGAGGAGTTGGCGATTTGGGGTTGGATCCGTCCACTTGCGCAAAGCCGTCTGTAATTGTGATCGCTGAACCGCTGAGGATCTTCCCGCAAGAATTATATGAAGCAGGGCTGGAAATTGTGACAGTCGCCACTAGGCGAAACCGCTCCGATGTCTTGAGCCCCATGGTGAAATCACTAAACTACTTAAATAATATTCTCGTGAAACTGGAAGCAAACCTTGCCGGCGTCTCTGAAGCGCTCATGCTGAATGACCAAGGCTATGTCGCTGAAGGCTCGGCCGACAACATCTTCATCATCAAGAACAATAAACTGCTCACGCCTCCGGGCCACGTCGGGGCGCTCGTCGGAGTGACGAGAAACGCCATTATGGACATTGCACGCCGCAAAGGCTATGAGGTAGCAGAGGCGATTTTCACAAGGCATGATGTATACACAGCAGATGAAGTGTTCCTCACAGGAACAGCAGCCGAGGTAATTGCTGTCAGAAAAGTGGACGGCAGGATTATCGGCAACGGCAAGCCGGGTCCGGTCACAATGGACCTTTTGGAAAGCTTCCGGGAACTGACATATACAGATGGAGTCAAAGTCTACGAACAACTGAACGTCAGCTAACATACAGAAACAGGTGAATTTGAAATGCGAAGCGATATGATCAAGAAGGGGATAGACCGTGCCCCACACAGAAGTCTTCTTTATGCAACAGGAATTCGTACGAAGGACTTGGAGAAACCGTTCATCGGTGTCTGCAACTCTTACATTGACATCATACCGGGACACAAACATCTGCGCGAGTTCGCCGATGTGGTGAAGGAAGCAATCTGGGAAGCGGGCGGCGTGCCGTTCGAATTCAATACGATTGGCGTCGACGATGGAATTGCGATGGGGCATATCGGGATGAGATATTCACTTCCAAGCCGCGAGCTGATTGCCGACGCAGCCGAGACCGTCATCAATGCCCACTGGTTCGACGGAGTCTTTTACATTCCGAACTGCGATAAGATTACACCGGGAATGCTGATGGCGGCATACAGGACGAATGTTCCATCCGTCTTCGTTTCAGGCGGGCCGATGGAAGGCGGAATGTCCTCGGAAGGGGAGCCGCTCTCGCTCGTTTCTGTTTTTGAAGGAGTCGGTGCTTACCAGTCTGGAAAGATGACTGCGGAAAAGCTGCTCGACATTGAGCAGAACGCTTGCCCGACATGCGGCTCCTGCTCGGGAATGTTCACCGCAAACTCGATGAACTCGCTAATGGAAATGCTTGGGGTTGCACTGCCGGGAAATGGCACGATCGTTGCGACATCAAACGAACGCCACCGGTTGATCAAGGAAGCGGCTCAGCATCTGGTCCGAATGGTTAAGGAAGACGTCAAACCGCGAGACCTGATCAGCGAACGGACAATTGATGACGCGTTTGCGCTGGACATGGCAATGGGCGGATCGACAAATACAGTCCTTCATACGCTGGCGATTGCACATGAAGCGGAAATCGAGTACGACATGACAAGAATCAATGAAGTGGCAAAACGAGTGCCTTATCTGGCAAAAATCAGCCCGGCATCCGATTACACGATGCAGGACGTCCACAATGCGGGCGGCGTCAGTGCCATCATCCGCGAGCTTTGTGAAATGGGCGCAGTCGAGCGCGACCGGATGACGGTGACCGGCAAGACCGTCTATGAAAATGTGAAAGACCATGTGATTGTAAATCCGCAAGTGATCCGGCCGAGGGAAAATCCATACAGCCCTGTCGGCGGACTCTCCGTCCTTTATGGCAATATTGCTCCGGACGGTGGCGTTATCAAGGTCGGGGCAGTCGATCCATCGATCAAGACATTCAACGGCAAAGCGATTGTCTTCGACTCACAGGACGACGCACAGCAGGGCATCAATGACGGAACCGTCAAAGAGGGCCATGTAGTAGTCATCCGCTATGAAGGTCCAAAAGGCGGACCGGGCATGCCGGAGATGCTGACACCGACTTCCGCGATTGCGGGCAGGGGATTGGCGACGAAAGTGGCACTCATTACGGATGGAAGATTTTCCGGAGCCTCAAGAGGCATTTCGATCGGCCATATTTCACCGGAGGCAGCAGAAGGCGGACCAATCGCCCTTGTTGAAGACGGTGATGATATTTCAATCGATCTCGTCAACCGGACGATCCAGCTGCTCGTTCCGGATGACACGCTGGCTGAGCGGAGAAAAGCTCTCAAGCCATTTGAACCGAAAATCAAAAAAGGCTATTTGGCCAGATATTCAAAATTGGTTACTTCAGCCTCGACAGGCGGAGTCATGAAAATATAAGAATGCTATGATGAGGAAAAAGTGAAGGGACCCCTGCATTTACAGAGAGCCGGCACCGCTGAAACCCGGCAATGCAGTCCTTTGCGACATCACCTCAGAGCAGGAATCCTGAAAGCGGGAGCGATTATGGATTCACGGGGATACAGCAGTTCATCCCCGTTATCAATGAACAGCGAATGCTGTTCCTGAGTCAGTGATCCGTCACTGAAAAGTAGGGTGGTACCATGAAAGTTCCTTTCATCCCTGCACAACAAGGTTCTCTTTTTGTGTGGGCTTGGAGGGGCTTTTTTTGTTGGAAAACAGCGAATGAAAAAATAAAAAATGGAAGGAAGGCGTTATGCGGTGAGTATGGGATTCCCGATGGGAACAGGCGGCCAGCAGTCAGATGCAGCAGTGGCCACTCAGAAGAAGACAGGGGCAGATTTGTTTATTGAGGCGCTGCAGAAGGAAAACGTGGAAATCATCTTCGGATATCCGGGAGGCGCTGTACTGCCGATCTATGATGCGCTTCATAAAAACCCGATCAGGCATGTCCTGACAAGACATGAACAAGGAGCGATCCACGCAGCCGAAGGATATGCCCGCGTCACAGGCAAGCCGGGTGTCGTCATCGCAACATCCGGCCCGGGTGCGACGAATCTTGTTACAGGCATTGCAGATGCCATGATGGACTCATTGCCGCTCGTCATCTTCACAGGGCAGGTTGCAAGCGGGGTCCTCGGCACCGATGCATTCCAGGAATCGGACATTGTTGGAATTACAATGCCGATCACAAAGCACAACTATCAGGTGAAAAAGCTTGAGGATCTTGGCCGGATCATCAAGGAGGCGTTCTACATAGCCTCTACAGGCCGGCCGGGCCCGGTACTCGTAGACATCCCGAAGGATATCGCGACGATGGAAGCTGGAATGTACCCGGACAAAGAGGTCAATCTTCCGGGCTACCAGCCGACGACACAGCCGAACTATCTACAGCTGCAAAAGCTGGCCGGCGTGATGGCAAACGCACAAAAGCCGCTGATTCTTGCAGGTGCGGGCGTTTTGTTCGCCAAGGCGTCAGAAGAATTAAAACAATTTGTTGAAATGACAGGCTATCCAATCACAAATACGCTGCTCGGTCTGGGAACAATTCCGGGCGATCACCCGCAGTTTCTCGGAATGGCAGGTATGCACGGCACGTATGCCGCGAATATGGCGATCTCGGAATGCGACCTTCTAATCAATATCGGCGCCCGTTTTGATGATCGCCTGACAGGGAACTTGCAGCATTTTGCCCCGCATGCAGTGATTGCCCACATTGATATCGACCCGGCCGAAATCGGCAAAAACGTACCGACCGACGTGCCAATTGTGGCGGATGCTAAAGAAGTGCTGAAAGAGCTTGTCACCATGGAATTCAGCCTGCCGGACATTACGGAGTGGGCAGAACATATTACCGATTACAAAGAAACATACCCGTATAAAAAGCCCGCATCACCGGAAGGCACCCTTTCTTCACCGCACGTGGTCGAAATGATCCACAAGCTGACCGGGGGCGATGCGATTGTCACGACCGACGTCGGGCAGCATCAGATGTGGGCGGCTCAGTATTATGGCTTCAACAGCCCGGACAACTGGGTAACATCAGGAGGCCTCGGTACGATGGGCTTTGGTTTCCCTTCCGCAATCGGCGCTCAGCTTGCTGCACCGGATAAGACAGTTGTGGCCATCACCGGGGACGGAGGCTTCCAGATGACTCTTCAGGAACTCTCGATCATCAAGCAGCTGAACTTGCCAGTCAAGGTCGTCATTCTGAACAATCAATGCCTTGGCATGGTGAGGCAATGGCAGGAAACATTTTACGAAGAGCGTTATTCACACTCGCTCATTCCCGATCAGCCTGACTTTGTAAAATTGGCTGAAGCCTATGGGATCAAAGGTTACCGTGCAGGTACAGAAGAGGAAGCAAGAACGGTTCTGGAAGAAGCTTTTGCATTGCCTGAGCCGGTGCTGATCGACTTCCGTGTCATGCCGAATGAAAACGTCTATCCGATGGTCGCTCCAGGCACGGGGCTTCACGAAATGATAGGGGTGGGAGAATGAAACGCGTTGTAACAGTTACAGTCAATAATAACAGTGGAGTATTGAACCGGATTACCGGATTATTCGCCAAAAGACAGTTCAATATTGAAAGCATCACCGTTGGCACGACAATCAACCCGCAAATTTCCAAGATGACATTTATCGTCGCCATGGAAGATCCGGCGAAGATGGAACAGCTGCTCAAACAGCTGCAAAAGCAAATTGACGTCCTGAAGGTGACGGATATCACCGATAAATCGATGGTGACCCGGGAACTCGCACTTGTGAAGGTCTCGTGCCCGCCAGGCGTTCGAAGCGAAGTTTACAGCATTATCGAGCCGTTCCGCGCTACTGTCATTGATATGGGAAAAAACAATGTTACCGTCCAAGTGACGGGCGAACCCACGAAAGTGGATGCATTTATCGAGTTGCTCAAGCCATATGGCATTAAAGATATATCCCGGACAGGGGCCACCGCCTTTGTCAGGGAACATCAAAAATCAGAATCACCGCAACTATCAATCTTACAATTATAAAAGAGGAGATGGACAAAAATGGCAAAAGTATATTATAACAACGAAATCGAAGAGCAAGTATTGAGAGACAAAAAAATCGCGGTACTCGGCTATGGATCACAAGGTCATGCACACGCAAGCAACTTGAAGGACAGCGGCTATGACGTCATTGTCGGCGTAAGACCAGGCAAATCCTTCGAGCAGGCGGAAGAAGACGGACATGAAGTTTACTCGGTAAGAGAAGCGAGCGCCCAGGCAGACATCATCATGATCCTGCTTCCGGATGAGAGACAGACAGCGGTCTATGAAAACGAAGTTAAACCGAATCTTGCACCTGGAAAATCATTGGTGTTCGCACACGGTTTCAACGTTCACTTCAGCCAGATCGTCCCTCCGTCGGATGTTGATGTATTCCTTGTTGCTCCAAAAGGACCGGGCCATCTTGTAAGACGTACATTCGTCGAAGGGGCAGGCGTACCTGCATTGTTCGCCATCTACCAGGATGCAACGGGAACAGCGAGAGAAGTTGCACTTGCGTATGCAAAGGGAATCGGTTCTGCACGTGCAGGCGTGTTGGAAACGACATTCAAAGAAGAAACGGAAACGGATCTTTTCGGCGAACAGGCAGTCCTTTGCGGCGGAACGACAGCACTTGTCAAAGCCGGATTCGAAACATTGGTGGAAGCGGGCTATCAGCCGGAAATCGCCTACTTCGAATGTCTGCATGAATTGAAATTGATCGTTGACTTGATGTACGAAGATGGTCTTGCCGGAATGCGCTATTCCATTTCTGATACAGCTCAGTGGGGAGACTTCATCTCCGGGCCTCGCGTTGTAGACGGTGCGACAAAAGAGCGGATGAAAGACATTCTCGATGATATCCAAACAGGCAAGTTTGCGAAAGGCTGGCTGCTTGAGAACCAATTGAACCGCCCGGAATTCAACGCGATCAACCAGCGTGAGAGCGAGCACCTGATCGAGACAGTCGGAAAGGAACTGCGCGAAATGATGCCATTCGTCAAAGCGGGAAAAAAGAAAGCCGGGGAAGTGGCTGTCAGTGCGAAAAATTGACATCTTTGATACGACTTTAAGAGACGGCGAGCAGTCCGCAGGCATCAATTTGAATACAGCAGAGAAACTGGAAATCGCCAAGCAATTGGAGAGGATGGGGATGGACGTCATCGAAGCCGGCTTCCCCGCCGCCTCCCCTGGAGACCTTGACGCAGTACGGAAGATTGCGGGGACAGTTACCCGCTCTTCCGTCACAGGTCTTGCCAGATCAGTGAAAAGCGATATCGACCATGCATGGGAAGCGCTGAAAGTGGCGGAATGCCCGCGGCTTCATGTCTTTATCGCCACATCACCGATCCACATGACCCACAAGCTGAAGCAAACTCCTGAACAAGTCGTCCAGACGACAATTGAAACGGTCACCTATGCGAAGAAATTTTTCCCGATCGTCCAATGGTCGGCCGAAGATGCATTCCGTTCCGATCCGGCATTCCTGGCTCATATCGTCGAGCAGGCGATCCGTGCCGGGGCATCCGTTATCAACATCCCGGATACGGTCGGATATGCGACTCCGCATGAATATGGCGCACTGTTCAAGTATTTGAAAGACAATGTTCCGAATATCGGTGAAGCAAAATTGTCCGCCCACTGCCACGATGACCTCGGAATGGCGGTTGCAAATACGCTTGCTGCCATTGAAAACGGGGCTGACCAGGTGGAAGGGACGATCAACGGACTCGGCGAAAGGGCAGGCAATGCCGCTCTCGAAGAAGTCGGGGTCGCCCTTTATACCCGAAAAGATTTCTACAATGTCGAGACGAATCTGACCTTGAATGAAATTAAGCGCACGAGCCAGCTTGTCAGCAAGTTGACGGGAATGGTCGTACAGGCGAACAAAGCGGTCGTCGGCAAAAATGCATTTGCCCACGAATCAGGGATCCATCAGGACGGCGTGCTCAAGGAGCCGACGACCTATGAAATTATCACACCTGAACTGATCGGAGAAACATCTAACAACCTTGTTCTCGGCAAGCACTCCGGACGCCATGCATTCCAAGACCGGGCATCGGCAATGGGCTTCAGCCTTGATGCTGAAGCGCTGAACATCGCGTTTAAGGAATTCAAGACTTTGGCCGACCGGAAAAAAGAAGTAACCGAGGAAGACCTATGGACGATTCTGACGAACCAACAGCTGAAGGAAGAAGCGGAAACGTATGAGCTTGAGCAGGTTGAAGTCAAGTATGAGACGGCCCATGCCCCAGCTGCGATCGCAGTCGTGAAGCAGCCTTGCGGAACGGTTGTCCGCGAGCAGGAGACAGGTTCCGGAAGCGTCGAAGCAATTTTCAATACGCTTGAAAAAATTGTCGACGGCAAGGTCCATGTTCTGGATTATCGCGTATCGTCCATCGGGAAAGGGCGCGATGCATTGGCAGAAGCAGTCATCAACATGACATTCAATGGCGAGGAACTGACGGGCAGAGATACCGCACAGGACGTTCTGGAAGCCTCCGCCAAAGCCTACCTGAATGCGATCAACCGGGCCTTAATGAAAAAGCAGATGAAGCACCTGATGAAAACGGTATAACATACGCCAGGGGATGGCGAATAGCTGTCCTCCCGGCAAATGAAGAGACGGAATTTTTGGCAATGGTTTCGCTTTTAAAATCATAAGGAGGAGATCAGAGATGAAGAAACGAGTGGCTGTACTCAGCGGAGACGGAATTGGCAAAGAAGTGACAGGCGCGGCAACGGCAGTATTGGAATCGATCGCCCGCCGCTTCCATCATGAGTTTGAATGGGTGTACGGCCTGCTCGGCGGTGCGGCCATTGATAAGACAGGGGAACCCTTGCCAAAGGAGACACTGGAAATTTGCGAGGGCAGCGATGCAATCTTGCTTGGTGCGGTAGGCGGACCGAAATGGGATAACCAGCCATCCGATCTGCGTCCCGAAAAAGGACTGCTGCAAATCCGGAAGCATTTTCAACTGGGGGTAAACCTCCGTCCGGTCCAGGCATACAAAAGCCTGCTCTCCGTCTCTCCATTAAAAGAAGAAGTCGCGGAAGGCGTCGACATGATGATCGTCCGGGAATTGACAGGCGGATTGTATTTTGGAAAACCGAGTTACCATGATGAGGAAAAAGCGGTCGATACACTGCTTTACAGCCGCAAGGAAATTGAACAGGTCGTTGTTCAGGCCTTCAATCTGGCGCGGGGCAGAAAAGGCAAGGTGACCTCAGTCGACAAAGCGAATGTGCTCGAGTCCAGCAAGCTTTGGCGCAAGGTTGTGGACGAAGTGGCGGCTCTTTATCCAGATGTCGAATATGAGCACATGCTCGTCGATGCAGCTGCGATGAAGCTGATCACAGCTCCGTCTGCCTTTGATGTTGTCGTAACAGAGAATATGTTCGGGGACATTTTGAGCGACGAGGCATCCGTCATCACCGGCTCGCTCGGCATGCTTCCATCCGCAAGCCTGGCAGAAACAGGCTTTGGCCTTTATGAGCCGGTACACGGATCAGCACCAGACATCGCCGGTCAAAACAAGGCGAATCCGATCGGTGCAATTCTTTCCGGAGCGATGATGCTGCGCAGCTCATTCGGCATGGAGCAGGAGGCTGCTGCAATCGAGAAGGCCGTCCGGACCGTTCTTGAGGACGGATATTGCACAGGAGAGTTCCTCGGGGCTTCCCGGAACGTGCTTTCCACAGATGAAATGACTAAGAAAATCATAGATGAAATCGAATGTGAATTGATAGCAGACAATATTTTGTCCGCTTATGCGTGAGGTGAGGAACATGGCGAAAACAATCATAGAGAAAATATGGGAAAAACATGTTGTGCATCAGGAGGAAGGGAAGCCAGATCTGATTTATATTGATCTCCACCTCGTCCATGAAGTCACTTCCCCTCAGGCGTTCGAAGGGCTTCGCCTGAACGGGAGAAAGGTAAGAAGACCGGACCTGACATTTGCAACGATGGACCACAACGTCCCGACCCGTCTGAATGAAGCGGTCGTTGACCCGATTTCAGAGAAGCAGATGACGACGCTTGAGAAAAACTGTGCAGAGTTCGGAGTGCCGCTCGCGGGCATCGGCCATCCCGACCAAGGGATTGTCCATGTGATCGGGCCCGAGCTTGGGCTGACCCAGCCGGGGAAAACAATCGTCTGCGGAGATTCGCATACTTCCACACACGGCGCGATGGGCGCCCTCGCATTCGGCATCGGCACGAGCGAAGTTGAGCATGTCCTTTCAACACAGACGCTTTGGCAGACGAAGCCGAAAACGATGCAGGTCAAAGTGAACGGCAAGCTTGGCCAAGGCGTTACAGCAAAGGATCTGATTCTGGCCATTATCGCAAAATACGGCATCAATGTCGGTACCGGACATGTCATCGAATATACGGGAGAAGCGATCCGTAACCTCTCGATGGAAGAACGGATGACTGTCTGCAATATGTCGATCGAGGCGGGGGCAAGAGCCGGCTTGATCAGCCCTGATGAGACAACAATCTCTTATTTGAAAGGGAGGGAGCATGTTCCTTCCGGAGAAGAATTTGAGAAACTTGCTGATGAGTGGAGACAGCTTGCAACAGACGAAGGAGCCGAGTATGATGCTGTCATTGAAATCGATGCGACAAAAATCGAGCCATTCGTTACATGGGGCACGAATCCTGCGATGGGCGTCGGCATCGGAGGTACCGTTCCAAATCCGCAAGACGCTAAGAATGAAGCAGAGCGGGCGGATATAGAACGGGCGCTCGAGTATATGGACCTTGAAGCGGGAACAAAGATGACCGACATCGAAATCCAATATGTCTTTATCGGCTCGTGCACAAACTCCAGGATTGAAGATTTGCGTGCAGCTTCAAAAATCCTTGCCGGCAGAAAGGTGAGTCCCGGCGTGACGGCGATTGTCGTCCCGGGTTCGCGCACTGTCAAAGCGCAGGCTGAGAAGGAAGGACTGGACCGTATCTTCCTTGAAGCCGGCTTTGAGTGGCGGGAAACAGGCTGCAGCATGTGTCTTGCGATGAACAGTGACCAGGTTCCTGCAGGTATGAGGTGCGCCTCAACATCAAACCGCAACTTCGAAGGGCGCCAGGGCAATGGCTCCCGCACGCATCTCGTCAGCCCGGCAATGGCTGCAGCAGCAGCCGTTCAAGGGCGATTCGTCGATGTTCGAAATCTTTCCAAAGAGGAGGCGCTCGTATGAAGCCAATCAAAGAAGTAACAAGCATACTGTCTCCGTTGGATCGCTCCAATGTCGACACGGACCAGATCATCCCGAAACAATTTTTGAAAAGGATCGAGCGCACGGGCTTCGGACGCTACCTTTTCTATCACTGGCGTTTCAATGACGACGGCACTGAGCGAAAGGATTTCGTTTTGAACAACCCTGCGTATGCAGGGAGCGAAATCCTTGTATCCCGTGAAAACTTCGGCTGCGGATCATCCCGTGAACATGCCCCATGGGCGCTCGGCGATTATGGTTTCCGCGTCATCATTGCAACAAGCTTTGCTGACATCTTTTATAATAACTGCTTGAAGAACGGCATCCTGGCGATCAAGCTTAGCGAAGCGGAGATCGAGGAATTGCTTGCAGCAGGAAAAAGCAGACCAATTAATGTGACCGTCTCGCTTGAAAGAGAAACGATCGAAACGGATGATGGAAAGTCCTATCCGTTCTCCATTGATCCATACCGCCGCCAGATGCTTCTGAACGGCTGGGATGAGATCGCACTGACACTTCAGCTGGATGATAAGATTACCGAATACGAACTGGCAAGGAACTAAATAAATCCATTCTTGAAAAACCGCTTTCTATCAGAGTATCGCTCTGACGGAATGCGGTTTTTTTTCATCCCGAAAACGAACAGGTCAGAAACCTTACGTGAACTGCACGTGTATTTAAAGCAAATTAGAGAATGATAAAAGAAAGGGCAGTTATAATAAAAATGGAAGATTACCATTGACTATCTCACCTAATAGGATAGTTCCGGATAGCAAAAATAATAGAAAAAACGTATTGTTATTGACTAAAAATTTCAATCAAAGTGAGGAGTTATCAATGACTATTTATGGATACGCAAGAGTATCAACTGTTCAGCAAGACGTAATTGTACAAATTGATTCTCTTTTGAATCATGGGATCGCCCCGGAAAACATTTATTCAGATGAAATGGCAGAGGCAAAGATGGACAGGAAATCGTTAAAAGTCCTTCTGAAAAAGGTAGACGAAGGCGATACGATTATCGTGAAAAAGCTAGACCGTTTAGGACGTTCCCTGTCACAGGTTACAGGATTGATTGAAGAACTTACTTCCAAAGGTATTTACGTGAAGTCTCTGGACGATGATGTGGACACTTCTGACGATTCTGCTGTGTCGAAAGCAATGCTTCAGCTGCTTGCAATGTTTGCGGAAATGGAAAGAAACTTCATTATGGAGAGAACAAAGCCGGCCATAGAGAATGCTAAAAATCGCGGTGTTAAGTTTGGCCGTCCCAAGGCTAACAAACAAGTATATGATCTTGCCGTGCAGGACTATCTTGTACACGGTATGAAAGCAAAAGAAATTATTCAGAAGTATGGTAAAGACAGCGGCGGTAAAGATTTGATCACGGAAGCCACCCTTTTCAGACGGGTTCGGGAGGCAAGAAAAGAGATGGAGGAAGGCAGGTAGAGGCCGCAGAGCTTTTGTACTTAGGAATCTCCCGCTTGAAGCAGCACGCCAGGACGTTAAGCGGTGAGTGGTTCAAATTGAGGATTATTGGAAGAGGGAAGGCCGGCATCATTGCTTCGATGCCCGGGAAGGCAGGTGCTTCCCGTTTTACTGCATTTATATCTCAAACCGCAGTCCCGGGTTTGTACTATTTTTTTACAAATGGGAGAAATAGCTTTATACTTATAGTATTGAAGCGAAATTAGGTGTCGATATGATCGATATATTATTGCAGGATTCATATATTGACTGGATTATGCCGCTGACTTTGGCCATCATGTGGTTCATGGGTTGGGAGCTTTTCTCAAAGGTGAATGCCCGTCAGGCGTCCAGCCGGTCGGAGGACTCCGCCTTTGACGAGTTTTTTGCGATGCCAGTGGTGCTTATTGAACCTCCGCTTGCGATTTGCGGACAAATCGTGAAAACGGTCAAAAGAAAAGAATGTCCTGAAGATCCGGAAGGGCCGCATCTTTCTATTTAAAAAGGGAATTATTTTTAAATAGAAGGGTGATTATATTGAAAAAATACGGTTTGCTGATGACGATGCTCATTTCGGCCTCGATGCTGATGAGCGGGTGTTCGGGCGTCCAAAATGAAACGGGATTTTTCTACAATACATTTGTGAGGGTTTTTGTTTGGCTGATCCATGAGATCGGCAACTTTCTCGGCGGCAGCTTCGGATTGGCGATTATTATCATTACGTTGCTGATCAGGCTGATTTTGATGCCGATGATGCTGAAAAACTATAAAAACCAGCAGGTCATGAAGATGAAGATGGATAAACTGAAGCCGGAGATGGAGGAAGTCCAGAAACGGTCGAAGGCGGCGAAAACGCCGGAAGAGCAAAAGCAGATCCAAGCGGAAATGATGCAGCTTTACCAGAAGCATAATGTCAATCCGTTGAATATCGGCTGTCTGCCCATCATTATTCAAATGCCGCTATTAATGGGTCTTTATTATGCGATTCGCAGTTCGCATGAAATTGCCACCCATTCCTTCCTCTGGTTCAACCTTGGCCAGTCGAATGTGGTCATGGCTTTGATTGCGGGGGCGGTCTATCTGATCCAGGCGCGGGTGTCTCTTCATACGGTACCCGAAGCGCAGAGAAAGCAGATGCAAATGTTCATGTATCTGTCGCCGATCATGATTACGGTGTTCTCGCTGTCTGCACCGGCTGCGCTCCCATTGTACTGGGCTGTCGGGGGCGGCTTCCTGATCATTCAAACATTGATAGGCCGGAAGTTCTATCAGAATCATCCGGAGATCGCGGCTGAGGGATCGGAAAAATAAACAAAGAAAGAGAATCGGAAGCAGGGACTAAAGTGGTACCTGTAGGTAGGACACTCGAAAAAAAGAGTGTTCAACCTGCAGGTGCTTTTTATATACTTGAAATTAAGAATATGGGATTAGGGGATAACATGAGCAAAGTAACTTTTTCGTCCGAACAGGTAAGTGCAC
>NZ_JBWBKF010000058.1:0-113581 GCF_057657925.1 Lederbergia sp. B243.17 | reverse complement strand
GTGCACTTACCTGTTCGGACGAAAAAGTTACTTTGCTCATGTTATCCCCTAATCCCATATTCTTAATTTCAAGTATATAAAAAGCACCTGCAGGTTGAACACTCTTTTTTTCGAGTGTCCTACCTACAGGTACCACTTTATCAGGGCAGTCTCCCTTTTTTAGACCCTATTTAGGGGGTCTCCGCTCCAGTTGCCACTTTTTGATCATCAACTTCGTACTTCATTTTGAACCACTCCTTTGATGAAAAGTGTCTTAATGGAGCTACTTATTTTCTACCCGATGCTCCGGGAAGTAAACTCTTTCTACTGGAAAATGATGAAAATCTCTGAAAAAGCGATAATTGGTTAAACAACCCCAGACAGAAGCCGATAATACGGATAGAGGTACATACTGAACAAAGGGGAGAAAGAGGATGGCAGGACAAATCGGGGGAGATTTTTCAGCTATACCAACAGTAAAAAGTATGTCAGCAGAGGCAGCGAAAGAGCCTGTTCTGAAAGATGGACAGCAGGTTGTACAGGCAGTAGCCGATCAGCCAATCCCGCAACAGCCTATTACAAAAGAAGAGTTAGAAAAAGTTGTATCCGGCATGAATGACTTTTTAAAAGCGTCACCAAATACACATTTGAAATTTGAATTTCACGATAAGCTCCACGAATACTATGTCACCATCGTCGATGAAAATACAAAAGAAGTTGTCCGGGAAATTCCACCGAAAAAGATGCTCGATATGTTCGCAGCGATGACAGAATTTCTGGGATTGATGGTCGACAAGAAGATTTAAGCAATGGAAAGGATGATCGTTTCATGAGATTAGCAGGACTCGCGAGCGGCATGGACATTGAACAAATGGTCAAAGACCTGATGAGAGCCGAAAGAATGCCGCTTGATAAGCTAAAACAGAAAAAGCAGGTTCTCGAATGGCAGCGTGATGATTACCGCTCTCTAAACACAAAACTGGCAAGCTTCCGTGACAAACTTTCCAACCTGAAACTGACAAGCAACTACCGCGCCCGCTCTGTCACTTCCTCAAACGAAGCAGCTGCCTCTGCTACTGTAGCGAACGGAGCGAGCCAGGCATCGTATACAATATCGAGGGTTGATTCACTGGCGACTGCCGCGACTATGATTAGCGGAGAGAACAAAGGGATTGACCCGACGAAGAGTTTGGGAGAAATCATGCCTGACCCTGAAGATCCAGCAGTAAAGGTCTGGAAGACAGGAGTTCCGACTAGTACATCTATTCAAATTAAAGAAAGTACGAGCACGGTACAACTGGAAAATATGAAAGATGCAGCAACCGTGTCAATTAAGGTGAATGGGAAAACCGTCGAGAGCAAGGACTACACTATTGACGGAAATGGCCTCATTACGTTTAATTCTCCATTAGCCCTAGGCGCCACTGTCAAGGTTGATTATGCGATGAATAATAAAACAGTGACTTCGACACTGAAAGAAGAGGCTACTTCCTTTAACATTGGGGCAGGTTCATTAAACTCAGCTACTATAACGCTAGGTTCTGGAAGTGAGGCTACGGAGCTAACAATTGCAGATGGGAAACTGTACAAAGAGGGGACTGAAATAGGCTCCATAAACTTAAAAACCGGCCAAATCAACTTTGATCCAAAAATTGAAGCCGACACTGAGATCAAAGTAGAATATACGCAAAGCTATTCCAGTTTCAATATTTCTACCAATACTTCAAAGGGCACAGTTTCCGAACAAATCTTCTTTACCGAAAACGATACGCTGAATACCGTTATCCGCAAGGTGAATGACTCCGGTGCTGGAGTAACAATGTTCTATGATTCTTTTTCGGGACAGACTACGTTGACGAGGAAAGAGACTGGTAAATTCAGTGATTTAGGGAAGGACATTACCGTCGGCGGGGATTTGATGACAAAACTCCTCAAGTTTGACCCTAACGCAGTAAAAGAAGGATCTAACGCGGTATTTACTATCAATGGCCTACCAACTGAACGCACATCCAACACCTTTGATATGAACGGTGTCACCATCACTTTGAAGCAGGAGACTAGTTCGCCAATCACCGTTTCCGTCGGCAATGACAGCAGCAAGGTCTACGATAACATCAAGGAATTCGTTGACCAATACAATGAATTGATTGCCGACATTGCGAAGAAGTTGAATGAGCCGAAATACCGGGACTATAAGCCGTTGACGGACGACGAGCGGGAAGAGCTGTCGGACAAGCAGATCGAAAAGTGGGAAGAAATGGCGAGAAGCGGCAATCTTAAAGGCGACTCGGTTTTATCCGGCGTTCTATCGGCCTTGCGACTCGACATGGGAAGTACAGTAGAAACAGGTGGCTTGTACAAGACGCTCGCCAGCATCGGCATTACAACCTCAAAGAATTACTTGGAAGGCGGCAAGCTGGAAATTAATGAAGCGAAGCTGAAAGAGGCCTTGGAAAAGGATCCGGATGCAGTAGAAAATATATTTCGCGGAGCTGGAGAGGGAAGCGAAAGAGGGATCGTTCACAAGCTGTATGATACCTCACTTAACAACTTGAACAAGCTGTGGGACAAAGCAGGCCGTGCGAGTTCAACCAACCAGCAATTTGCCATCGGGCGTGCCCTTCTGGATGTTGACAAAGGGATCGACCGTTTTGAGGACAAAATGAAGGTAGTAGAAAACCGCTACTGGCGCCAATTCACCGCAATGGAGAAAGCAATCCAGCAAGCCAACCAGCAGTCGTCATATTTGATGCAGCAATTCAGCATGGGCTAATAAGTGTAAGCAATTTCTTAAGGAGTGAAAAGCAATGGCAATAGGCAATCCCTATCAAGCATATAAGACAAATTCTGTGACAACTGCATCCCCGGGTGAACTGACGCTCATGCTTTACAACGGCTGCCTGAAGTTCATTCATCAGGCGAAAGCTGGCATAGAGGCAAAGGACATTGAAGCGAAAAATAACAATATCCAAAAAGCGCAGAACATTATCTCTGAATTTATGGTTACTCTCAATATGGACTATGCCGTATCCAAAAACATGATGGCCTTGTATGACTATGCGAACCGCCGGCTGATTGAAGCGAATATCAAAAACGATGTTGCGATTTTGACAGAAGTGGAAGAATTGATTACAGAGTTCCGTGATACGTGGAAACAGGCAATCCAAATGAACCGCCAGCTTCAGCATGCGGGCGGAGGCGGCGGAATATAATGGTTGGCCCGATTCAGGAATGCATCGGCCAGACTAAACAATTGATAGAATTGGCAGAAAGGGCGGAAGAGAGCAACCGGGACGAAGTGATCGAGAAGATTGAAAGACTGCTTGAAGAGCGTGGTCACTCACTTCATAGCATCAAGGGGCCGTTTTCCGATGAGGAGATGGCACTTGGAAAGACGCTTTCCGCTTTGGACGGTCAATTGACCGCTGCGCTGAAGAGTGTTCAAAAGCAGATTCAAATCGATATCAACGGACTCGAGCAGAAGAGGGTTTCTGCCAACCGCTATTCGAACCCATACTCAGCCACACAGCAATTGGACGGAGTGTTTTATGATAAACGGAAATAAAAAAACATGCGCTGGCATGTTTTTTTATTTTGGGCAGTGATACAGAGGGGAAGCGTCATAGAGATGTGAAGGAATTGAAAACAGAATTCTTCCAGTATCAATCCCGTCTATAGGCACGTGAAAAAATCAAAAACGGCATTCTTCCGGTATTAATCAGGTCTATAGGCACGTGAAGAAATCAAAAACAGCATTCAACCGTATAAAAGAGACTAGTAGATACGAGAGGATCGCTTTTATACCTTCTTTCCGTATTAAGATCTGTTAGATAAAAAAACAACCACGAGCCTTTTCCTTCCGATAACAATGACCACTACTCTCCCTCATCAATCACCTTCATCGGCCGCATCATGTCATAGTCCTCATGCTCGAGAATGTGACAATGCCACACATAATCTCCCGGATAGTCCTTGAATTGCATGATGACACTCGTCACCATTCCGTCATCGGCGTGAACAGTGTCTTTCCAACCACGTTCGTGTAATCCTGGCAGGACAGGAGGGCCAGTATATACAATCGCTCCGGTTTCTAGAAAGTGGTCAAGATCAAACGGCTGTCTGTGTAAAATTTTGAACTGCACCAAATGGACATGGATCGGATGGGCAAAGGCCGTCAAATTGATGAACCTCCACGTTTCGATACTGTTCAGCCGCGGGGTTTCCGTAACCGGATCATGCCACATCCTATTATCGAGCAAGAGGAGCGGGCGGTTAAATTCATCTGTTATTGCTCCGAGTGTCAGCAATCTTGTTTTTTCAGAGCTTTCTTCAAGCAACGGTTCATGCGGCTGAAGTTTCATCGGTACATCACTCGTATCCTTTTTTCTAAGCGGCAGCGTCACATCGAATCGCATGATTACCCCCATATCCCCCTCTTCGGCGGCGTTCCGGAGAATGATCTTTCTACCCTTCATTTTTGAAAAATCAACCACGATATCTACCCGCTCTGCCGGGTCCAAAGGAATTGAGTTGAGTTCCACACTTTCCTCAAGCAGTCCGCCGTCTGTGCCAATTAAGTGAAATACCCGGTCATCGCCAAGACGCAGTTCATACCCGTTCGTATTCGAAGCATTTACAATCCGGAATCGGTATTTCCTCGGCTCCACTTTTAAAAATGGCCATAGCTTGCCGTTAACAGCAATTGTATTACCATTGAAAGCAGGGACGACGGATGGGTTGACCTCATTGGGCGGGTTGCTGTTCGCAGGGTAGAATAGAGATCCATCGGGATTAAATGAACGGTCTTGGATCATGAGGGGGATCTCATACAAGCCACGCGGGAGATTTAACGATTTCTCAATCGGATCTCTGATCAGGTAAAAACCTGCAAGGCCGGCATATACATTTAAGCGGGTAAGTCCGATGGCATGGTCATGGTACCAAAGCGTCGCGCCGGGCTGACGGTTGGTGTATCTATACACTTTCCTCGAAAACATCGGCCCGGTTTCCGCAAAATCTTTTGTAAACCAGGCATCTGGATGTCCGTCACTATCGGCGGGGACATTGGCGCCGTGGACGTGAACAACCGTCCTTCCTTCTGGAAATTCCGAGCCATGCAAGGTCTTGTCTACCGGTAAAAAATGTTTGTCAGGAAGTTGATTCTTCCATTTTACATAGATCGTTTCATTGCGGCCTGCTTCAATCGTCGGCCCCGGGCATCTTCCGTTATATGCCCAAACATGAGAGGCGGGAAAATCCCGATGAAATTGGTGAGCAGCAGGGCGCATCTCAATCTCATAGATTGCTTCTCCCTGGGAGCTGTACTTGCGCCTTGCTGCTGCTGGAATTGGCAAAGCGTCAGCAAACTTAGGAATGGTTTCAGGCTTAGAAGGGTCGACGGTTCGCCTTCCGCTGCTGGTTTTAATCGCCATGTGCACACTTCCTCCTCTGGTTATTGTCCCTCCTAGTCTATGTGGGATAAATGCAATGGTGGCGGCATGAGCGGAGGACGATCTCCAGGGGTGTTAGTCTTTTTCTTCATACTGGCGGATCTGGGCTAGAGTCTTGGACCTTTCGCTTTTAATTTTGGGCGATAGTGGCCCGAGGTCATAGTCAAAGACAGAGAAAGGTTGGAAAGCGCATTTTTTGTCTTCCCTTATGCTTGTCGCCCCTGAGCAAGCGCCCTCCACTAATCTAATGTCCAGCTGCGTGCGCCAGCGCCTAGCGGATTTCAGGATTCTTCCTACGATAAGTCAACATCGGCTCCTTCGTCACCGTGTTTCCTTTATCTCGTCAGAATCCCTCCAATCCGTACGTCGCTAAACGGCGTCCTTCGCTTTTCTATAATTCGACATATTTTTTTCTGGGTTAGGGAGGAGTTTCGGGTGGTATATAGAATTATATATACATAGCCTTTATTAAAGGAGGAGTTGTTATGCTAAACTATCAAATCCGCGGGGAAAACATCGAGGTTACGGAAGCAATCCGCGATCATGTGGAGAAAAAGGTTGGCAAGCTAGAGAGGTACTTCAATGAGATTCCAGATGCGAATGTGCATGTGAATCTGAAAGTGAATCCTGATAAAAAGGCAAAAGTTGAAATAACGATCCCTCTTCCGCAGCTTGTGCTAAGGGCTGAGGAAGTCAATAGTGATATGTATGCTGCAATCGATCTGATCGTAGACAAGTTGGAACGCCAGATCCGAAAGCACAAAACGAAGGTAAACCGCAAATTCCGGGAAAAGGGAACAGCAGAGGAATTTTTCAATACGAGCACAAATGGTGCTGCGGAAACAGTGGATGAGGATGAGCTGCAGATTGTCCGCACGAAGCAGTTCGATCTGAAACCGATGGACAGCGAGGAAGCTGTATTGCAAATGAATATGCTTGGCCATAGTTTCTTCGTCTATACAGACGCTGAAACGGACGGCACCCACATTGTTTATCGCCGGAAAGATGGAAAATATGGCTTAATTGAGACAAACCAATAAAATTGATCTGAATGGACAGACCCGCTATCCCTCCTTGAGATGGGCGGGTTTTTCCTTGTGTTTGGCCTTCTTTCCTTGTAGCGCTACTCAAATTATCCTATAATTTTCACATGTGAGAAAATAATAGATTAGCAGAGGAGTGCGGAAGAAATGAAGATGGATCATTTATACCAGCCCTATACTGGCCAGCGAAGCACGGTGTTTGCCCGTAATGGCATGGTGGCTACCTCCCAGCCGCTCGCCTCTGAGGCAGGCTTGGAAATGTTGAAAAAAGGCGGCAATGCGATTGATGCGGCAATTGCAACGGCGGCGGCCCTGACGGTGGTCGAGCCGACTTCGAATGGAATCGGAGGAGACGCCTTTGCGCTTGTTTGGACAAACGGGAAGCTGCATGGGCTGAATGCAAGTGGCCCTTCGCCGAAATCGATTTCAGCAGAAGCAATCAAAGAGCTTGGCCATGACAGCGTGCCGAAGCATGGTGTGCTCCCGATTACAGTACCGGGGGTGCCGTCGGCATGGGCTGAGTTATCGCGCAAATTCGGAAAGCTGCCTTTATCGGTCGTCTTGGCACCGGCAATCCGCTATGCGGAGGAAGGATATCCGATTACCCCGATATTGGGCAAGTTTTGGAAGAGTGCTTATGAAAAATTCAGTGAAACATTAACTGCCGAGGAATTTGGCCCTTGGTTTGAAACCTTCGCCCCAGGCGGACGTCCGCCGGAAATCGGAGATATGTGGAGATCACCAGGCCATGCGGCGACATTAAGGGAAATCGCAGACACGGATGGCGAGAGCTTTTACCGCGGAGAATTGGCGGAACGTACTGCTGATTATGTGCAGAAGCATGGCGGTTTTCTATCTAAGGAAGATCTCGCTGATTATAAGGCAGAATGGGTTGACCCGATCTCCGTGAATTATCGCGGATATGACGTATGGGAAATCCCGCCGAACGGCCAGGGGATTGTTGCCTTGATGGCATTGAAAATTGCAGAAGGCTTCGATTTTAAAGAGAAAGAGAACGCGGATACCTATCATTTGCAGATTGAAGCGATGAAACTAGCTTTTACAGACGGAAAAGCATATGTGACAGAGCCTGCCGATATGCCGAGAAAAACGGAAGACTGGCTGTCGAAAGAGTATGCGGATGAGCGGAGACAAGCCATTACGGATCGCGCCAACGAACCTGCACCAGTCGAATTGCCAAAAGGCGGTACAGTCTATTTGGCGGCTGCGGATGGCGACGGGAATATGATTTCGTTCATTCAAAGCAATTACATGGGATTCGGCTCGGGGATTGTCGTTCCGGGAACAGGAATCGCCCTGCAAAACCGCGGATGTGATTTCTCGCTCGATCCTTCCCATCCAAATTATTTGAAGCCCGGCAAGCGTACATATCATACGATCATCCCTGGATTTTTGACAAAGGATGGGGAAGCGATTGGTCCTTTCGGTGTCATGGGCGGATATATGCAGCCGCAAGGACATTTCCAAGTCATCTCCAACACGGTGGATTTCGGGTTAAATCCACAAGCTGCGCTTGATGCGCCGCGCTGGCAGTGGATGAACGGGAAGAAGGTCGTGCTTGAGCCGAACTTCCCGAACCACCTTGCACAAGCGCTGGCCAGAAAAGGCCATCAAGTGCAAATGGAGGTCGATACTGGAAGCTTCGGACGCGGCCAGATCATCTGGCGAAATCCGGAAACAGGTGTGCTGATGGGAGGCACGGAATCAAGGACAGACGGAGCAATCGCCGTCTGGTAAAAAAGGGGGCTCCTGAATTTTTGGAGCCCTTCCGTATTGGGAAAAAGTAAATTTTGATCAGCAAAGGCAGTGAGAAGATGAAACAAAGAGATATTTTTGTCGCTTTCTTCCGCTCGGGTATCCTCGGTTTTGGCGGTGGTCCATCCGCGATTCCGCTCGTGCAAAGGGAAGTGGTAGGTACGTTCAAATGGATGGATGATGATGAATTTGCTGATGTTCTCGCATTGGCGAACGCACTTCCGGGTCCGATCAATACAAAAATGGCCGGATATATTGGCTACCGGGTAGGCGGGATTGCCGGGATGCTGAATGCTCTTTTTGCAACAGCTGTGCCGACGGTCGTTATGATGATTGTATTTTTGACCTTGCTCCACTCGCATAAAGATAAACCGTGGGTGGCAGGGATGTCGCATGCTGTGCTGCCTGTCGCCGGTGTGCTGATGGGAGTACTCACATGGGACTTCGTCGTCAAATCTAAGCAATCTCTCGGCTGGAAATGGGCGATAGTGCTCCTCGTTGTCAGCGTGATTGCCATGGAAATTCTCAATATTCATCCGGCTATCTTGGTCGCCGTGCTTCTCGGGGCGGCGCTTGCGTCAGGCAGAAGCAAAAAAAGAGGTGATGCTTCATGATCTACTGGCAGATTTTCCTCGCCTTTTTTATTCCCGGTATTCTCGGCTATGGCGGAGGGCCATCGTCCATCCCGCTTGTAGAGAAAGAGGTCGTTGACCATTACGGCTGGCTGACGGTAAATGAATTCAGTGAAATGCTCGCGCTCGGAAATGCGCTTCCTGGGCCGATTGCTACGAAAATGGCCGGCTTCATCGGCTATCAGCAGGGCGGCGTGCTCGGTTCTATCATCGCTTTGTTCGCAACTGTCGCTCCATCGCTCATTTTGATGATTGCTTTGCTCGGTCTTTTGCTTAAGCATAAAGAATCACCCAAGGTAAAAAGAATGACACAGCTTGTCAGGCCTGCAATTGCAGTCATGCTTGGTGTGATGACTTTGAACTTTTTCTTAACTTCATTTTCTCCAAAAGCCGGAGCAGGCCCTGTACAGACCATCATAATCGGAGCTGCGAGTCTTCTTCTTCTTGAGAAGTGGAAAGTTCACCCTGCATATGTTATTGCCGGAGCACTTGCTTACGGAGCCTTTTTTTTGCAGTGATGGGCAGTAGATTTTGCGGTCCGGTAGGCATGGTTATGTTGGCCTGTCCGGGCCGTGTTTTAATAGAAAATGTGAAAATATGAAGTAGTTGTTGCGGAACGGGTGAGGGAGTGCTATTCATTTGCATTTGACTGAAAATGCGTGGAGGCAATAGCAGTCGGCGCTATTGGCATGCTCGGTTTGCTAAGATCCTGACGAAATGGCATAACATTTACCGGATATTTATTTTTATTTAATTTTCATATCGCCCCGGCTGCGTGCGTAACGGGTTCTGTCAGCAGTTACTTTGCCGGTAAAAAGGCTGAATGCGGCCTTTTTATAAGTCAAGGCAGCGCATGTTGTCATGAAAAGCCGATAGTGTTAAGATAATAGTAGTAAAAGGTGTTCATTTTTGGCTGCAAAGGGGCTGTCACAGCACGTTTTGGGGCCGGCGCCTCTTTACTCTTTTTTTTACCTGATTATGAATGGAACCACAACACGCCCCTGGCTCATAGGCTTTTTGATATGAATGCCATGCCGTATTTGACTATAAAGGGAGAGTTCTACATGGTTGCTTTCTTGAATAAAATTTTTGATTCAAATAATAAAGAAATCAAACGCCTGGAAAAAAAGGCAGATGATATAGAGAAATATGCAAGTGAGATGGAAGCTCTTTCCGACGAGGGCCTGCGCGAAAAAACGGAGGAATTCAAAAGGCGCTATCAGGACGGAGAATCTTTGGACAAGATACTTCCGGAAGCTTTTGCCGTTGTTCGTGAAGGTGCACGCCGTGTACTCGGTCTCTATCCGTACCCTGTCCAGCTGATGGGGGGCGCAGCGCTCCATGACGGGAATATCGCTGAAATGAAAACCGGTGAAGGTAAAACGCTGACAGCGACCATGCCGGTTTATCTAAATGCAATTACGGGAAAAGGCGTTCACGTTGTTACCGTGAACGAATATTTGGCCAGCCGTGACGCGAGCGAGATGGGCGAGTTGTACCAGTTTCTTGGCCTGACGGTTGGCCTCAACCTGAACAGCATGTCCAAAGAGGAAAAGAAAGAAGCATATGCCGCCGATATCACATATGGTACAAATAATGAGTTCGGCTTCGATTATCTTCGGGACAATATGGTGCTCTACACAGAGCAGCGCGTTCAAAGGCCGCTCCATTATGCTGTTATTGACGAGGTTGACTCGATTTTAATTGATGAGGCGAGAACCCCGCTTATCATTTCGGGAGAAGCACAAAAATCGACTCAGCTTTATATCCTTGCTAACTCCTTCGTAAGAACGCTGAAGAAGGAAGAGGACTACACGTATGACGAAAAGACGAAAGGCGTCCAGCTTACTGAGGAAGGCATCAACAAGGCTGAGAAGTTTTTCAAAATCGACAACTTGTTCGATATTTCCAATGTGACGATCAACCACCATATCAATCAGGCATTAAAAGCAAATGTAAGTATGCACCTTGATGTGGATTATGTTGTTCAAGAAGGGGAAATTGTCATTGTCGACCAGTTCACCGGCCGCTTGATGAAAGGACGCCGGTTCAGCGATGGCCTGCACCAGGCGATTGAAGCGAAGGAAGGCGTCGAGATTCAAAACGAGTCGATGACGATGGCGACGATTACCTTTCAGAACTATTTCCGGATGTACGAAAAGCTTGCCGGGATGACCGGTACAGCGAAGACGGAAGAAGAGGAATTCAGGAACATTTACAATATGCGGGTCATCGCGATTCCAACGAACAAGCCGATTGCAAGGGACGACCGCCCAGACTTGATTTTTGCGTCAATGGAAGGGAAATTCCGCGCAGTTGTCGAGGATATCGCCGAGCGCTACCATGCCGGTCAGCCGGTTCTAGTTGGTACGGTTGCGATTGAAACGTCGGAGCTGATTTCCAAGCTTTTAACGAAAAAAGGCATCCGCCACAACGTATTGAATGCGAAAAACCACGAACGCGAAGCGGAAATCATTGCAGAGGCCGGTCAGCCAGGTTCGGTGACGATTGCCACAAACATGGCGGGCCGCGGTACAGACATCAAGCTTGGCGACGGAGTCACTGAAAGTGGTGGCCTTGCGGTCATCGGCACTGAGCGCCATGAATCGCGCCGGATTGACAATCAGCTCCGCGGGCGTTCCGGACGTCAGGGAGACCCGGGTGTGACACAATTTTACTTGTCACTCGAAGATGAACTAATGCGCCGCTTTGGCTCAGATAATATGAAATCGATGATGCAGAAGCTCGGTATGGATGATTCCCAGCCGATCCAAAGCAAAATGGTATCGAAGGCTGTGGAGTCTGCCCAGAAACGGGTGGAAGGCAACAACTTTGACGCCCGGAAACAGCTGCTACAATATGATGATGTACTCCGCCAGCAACGCGAAATCATCTATCAGCAGCGGAACGATGTAATGGAGTCGGAAAACCTGAAAGAGATTGTCCAAAAAATGATCCGCTCGGTTCTGGAAAGGGCTGTTCATGCCTATACTCCTAAACATGAGGAAGAAGAAAATTGGAATCTCCAAGGGCTTGTCGACTATGTCAACGCCAATCTGCTACCGGAAGGCGATGTAACAGTCAGGCATATAAGTGAAAAAGATTCGGAAGAAATGATTGACCTGATTTACAGCAAAATCCTCAATCGCTATCAGGAAAAAGAAGAGCTTCTTACACCTGAGCAGATGCGTGAATTTGAAAAGGTGATTTTGCTCAGATCAGTAGATACGAAGTGGATCGACCATATCGATGCGATGGAACAGCTTCGCCAGGGAATCCATCTGCGGGCATACGGGCAGATTGATCCGCTCCGTGAGTACCAGAGTGAAGGTTATGCAATGTTCGAAGCAATGGTCGCTGCGATTGAGGAAGATGCGGCAAAATATGTGATGAAAGCAGAAATCCGCAACAATCTTCAACGCGAGGAAGTGGCCAAAGGACAGGCAGTCAATCCAAAAGAGGACGGCGGCGAAGTGAAGCGCAAGCCGATCCGTAAAGAAGAACAGATTGGCCGCAATGCCCCATGTCCATGCGGCAGCGGCAAGAAGTACAAAAACTGCCACGGTAGACTGGCATAAAACAAGGAGATAGATGATGGAACTATTTGAAATTAGATCAGAGCTCGAAAATTCGTCCAAGCGATTGGCAGACTTCAGGGGGTCTCTTTGACTTAGAGGAAAAAGAGACTCGGATTGCAGAGCTAGATGAAAGAATGCTGGAACCTGGATTTTGGGATGACCAGCAGTCGGCACAGACCGTCATCAATGAAGCGAATGCGTTGAAAGACCTTGTTGGTGAATACAAAGAGCTTGCCGAGGAGCAGGAAAATCTCGAATTGACGCATGAACTGCTTAAGGAAGAAAACGATCCTGAGCTTGAGGCAGGGCTTGAAGAGGAACTGAAAGAGCTGATAAATCGGCTGAATGAGTTCGAACTTCAACTGCTGTTAAGCGATCCGTACGACAAAAACAATGCAATACTTGAACTTCATCCAGGTGCTGGCGGCACTGAGTCGCAGGACTGGGGCTCCATTCTGCTGCGCATGTATACGCGCTGGGCTGAGAAGAAGGGCTTTAAGGTGGAGACGCTCGATTATCTGCCAGGGGATGAAGCTGGTATCAAAAGTGTGACTCTGCTGATTAAGGGCCACAATGCGTACGGGTACTTGAAGGCAGAAAAAGGAGTTCACCGTCTCGTACGGATTTCACCATTCGATTCTTCGGGCAGACGCCACACGTCCTTCGTTTCTTGCGACGTCGTCCCTGAATTCACTGATGACATCGAAATCGAAGTCCGTACAGAAGACCTGAAAATCGATACGTACCGTTCAAGCGGCGCTGGCGGGCAGCACGTCAACACGACTGATTCGGCAGTCCGAATCACACATATTCCGACTGGTGTTGTCGTAACATGCCAAAACGAGCGCTCGCAGATTAAGAACAGGGAAAAAGCGATGAACATGCTGAAAGCGAAGCTCTATCAGCGTGAAATCGAAGAAAAGGAAAAAGCAATGGCGGAAATCCGCGGAGAACAAAAGGAAATCGGCTGGGGAAGCCAGATTCGTTCTTATGTTTTCCACCCGTATTCGATGGTCAAAGACCATCGAACCAATGCGGAAATCGGAAATGTGCATGCAGTCGTCGATGGGGATCTCGATACCTTCATTAACGCATATTTGCGCTCCCGCCTGTAAAAGCTAAGGGCAGACCAACCGGCTATACGCCAGTTTCGTCTGCCCTTTTTTTGTTTCACAATTCCGCTACAATTATCAAACCCATGCCATGCCGCACTTTGGGGCTGAAAAGCGGAAATACGGCAGATTACGGAGCGGACACAAACGTTTTAAACTGCACTGTTATTGGTATAATCAACTAGTGGAAAGTTTTCGGAAAGGGGTAATCGATTTGAAGAAGAAATTATTAGGCATCATGATGGGCGCAACACTGGCATTCGGTCTTGCTGCATGCGGCGGCGGAGACGATGCTGCAGACAAGAACGGCGGGAATAATAATGCCAGCAGCGGAGAGACATCTTCTGCTACCGGAGATGCTGAAGCGCTTGTGAAAAAGAACTGCATCACTTGTCATGGCGACAACCTCGAAGGCAGAAACGGCCCGAAACTTGCTGATGTCGGCTCAAGACTGAGCAAGGATGAAATTTTAGAAGTCATCCACGAAGGCCGTCCAGGAATGCCGGGTAACCTAATCCAAGGAAATGACGCGGAAAAGGTCGCAACATGGCTTTCTGAAAAAAAATAACGTGGAATCTGAGAAAAACAGCGGGACAACCCGCTGTTTTTTATTTGCGCAATGTGATTGACAACACCAATCTCGTGAAAGACTATCCAATCCAAGTCGGTCACCTGTATTGCCAAAGTGCCCCTCGCCAGCGGAGTGCTTCCCGAGGGGCACATAGAAGGGGTCAAAGTGCCCCTCGTCAGTCGAGCGCCCCCCGAGAGTCAAATAGAAAGCTCCTATGTGACCAAAGAAAGCTAAGCGTCTTCGTGATGGTCATATAGCATCCTCCTGGTTGCTCTGACAAGAAACCGGCCCCCCTACCTCAAAAGACTTGGTTCTTTGTAACTATCAGGCAATTTGCAAAAAAGCCAGATTTATCTCAGGTCTGAAATAAAAATGTAATATAAATATCCCTTAACATCTGAGAAACTGATGATATAATTAGTTTGGGTTGAATATTCGCCAGAAATTGACGGCAATTCCAGCGAAGATTCGCCATATCGTGCAGTGTCTGCCTGGTTTCGGAATTCCATGAGACCTAATCAAGAGTATGGGAATTTTTACATAGGAACCACTTGATGATGGTACAGGCATAGAGAGACAGGGTGATAAAATGATTCAATTGCAAGATGTCGTAAAAAAATATCCAAACGGTATTATAGCCGCAAATGGCTTGTCGATTCGCATTAACCAAGGCGAGTTCATGTATGTGGTCGGTCCCAGCGGAGCAGGGAAGTCCACTTTCATAAAGTTGATGTATAGAGAAGAGCGGCCAACGTCAGGCAAGATTATCGTAAACGATATGGACCTGACGAAATTGAAAAATCGTGATGTTCCCTATTTGAGGAGGAACATCGGCGTAGTCTTCCAAGACTTTAAACTTCTGCCGACACTGACGGTATTTGAAAATGTCGCCTTTGCTTTGGAAGTGATCGAGGAAGATCCTTCAGAAATCAAACGGCGGGTGATGGAAGTGCTGGCACTTGTCGGGCTTAAGCATAAAGTGCGGATGCTTCCGACCGAGCTGTCCGGCGGGGAACAGCAGCGGGTATCGATTGCAAGGTCGATCGTCAATAAACCGAAACTTGTCATCGCGGATGAGCCTACGGGAAATCTTGATCCTGAAACATCATGGGAGATTATGAATTTGCTAGAAGAGATTAATATGAACGGAACGACCATCATTATGGCTACCCACAACAAAGAGATCGTGAATACGATCAAGCACAGGGTCGTTGCCATTGAAAACGGAAAGATCGTCCGGGATGAAGCGCGGGGGGATTACGGATATGAAATTTAGAACGTTGCGGCGGCATCTAAGAGAGAGCCTCAAGAGCCTTCGCCGGAACGGCTGGATGACGTTCGCCTCAGCAAGTGCGGTTACCGTCACTTTGCTTCTGGTCGGGGTGTTCTTCGTCATTATGATGAATATGAATAAATTTGCTTCCGACATCGAAAATGATGTCGAAATCAGGGTCCACATCGACCTTACAGCAACTCCGGAAAATCAGGAAACACTCAAAAAGCAGATTGAGAAGATTGATAAAGTCCAAGATGTTCATTTTTCTTCAAAAGAAAAGGAACTCAACAATCTGATCAACCAGCTCGGTGATGACTGGCGGCTTTATGAGTCGGAAAATCCGCTATATGACGTATTTATCGTAAAAACGAAGAAACCGACAGATACACCTGCCGTTGCGAAAAAAATCACCGGATTACAATTTGTCAATTCGGCACTATACGGTGAGAAAAAGGTTGAAAGTCTGTTCAATGTGCTGAAAGTCAGCAGGAATGTCGGGCTTGTCCTGATCATTGGACTCTTGTTCACAGCGATGTTTCTTATTTCGAATACAATCAAGATTACCATTTTCGCCAGAAGGCGTGAAATAGAGATTATGAAGCTGGTAGGTGCGACAAACTGGTTTATCCGCTGGCCGTTCCTGTTTGAAGGAATTTGGCTGGGGTTGCTTGGCTCTATCATACCGATCGGGCTTGTCGCCTCACTTTACTACTATGCGCATGATTTTTTAAGTTCAAAAATACCGGGGCAAGTTATCACACCGCTAGATTATAGTCCGTTCGTTTATGAAGTCAGTGCTATCATGCTGCTGATAGGGGTCTTGATCGGCAGCTGGGGAAGCTTCATGTCCGTCCGCAAGTTTTTGAAAATATGACCTGGCAGAGAGAAAGGGGAACTTTTTGTTGAAAAGTCGTTCGTTACTCGTAATTGCACTGGCTGGTTCGATGGGGTTTTGGGGAGTAATTGCAGGTGCTGGTGATGCACATGCAGCCACGTTGAGTGAGTTACAGAAACAGAAATCGAATATCCAATATAAACATTCCACTGTAAATGATTCGATTGGCCAAAAAAGCGGCCAAATTAATGATATAGCCGACAGGCAGACACAGCTTGAAGAAGAAATGAAAAAGATCGAACTGCAAATCGCCGATACTGACGGAAAAATTGCAGAGAAGCAAAAACAGATTGCAGATACAAAAGCTGAGATTGAAAGATTGAAAGCAGAGATAGAAGATTTGCGTGTCCGGATTGAAAAACGGAACGAGCTTTTGAAGGAGAGAGCGAGAAACATTCAAGAGAATGGTGGTTCTGTCAATTATCTTGACGTCCTTCTCGGCGCTGAAAGCTTTGGCGACTTTGTTGACAGAGTGTCTGCGGTAACGACGCTCGTCAATGCGGACAAGCAAATCATGGATGAGCAGAAGGCGGATAAAGAGAAGCTCGAGTCCAATCAGGCAGAGGTGGAGAAAAAGCTGGCAAGCCTGAATGGAATGTTGAGCGAATTGAATACGCTGAAAGCAGACCTGAAGAAGCAAAATGAGAAGAAACAGGCGATCGCAAAAGAATTAGCTGAACAGAAAAAGCATCTTGAAGATGAGAAAATGGATCTTGAAGAAGAAGCAGAAGTGCTGAAGGCGCAATCTGCAGCTGTTGAAAAGGCGATTAAAATGGAACAGAAAAGAATTACCGATGAAGCAGCAAGAAAGGCACGCGAAGAAAAAGCACGCCGAGAAGCTGAGAAGAAAAAGCAGAGCTCTTCAAGCAACAGCGGCAGCTCGATCAGCTCCGGTTCCGATTATGCCGGTACACCACCTGCTTCATCTGGCCTATTCATGCGCCCGGCAGTCGGATATGTATCAAGCGGATTTGGCGGAAGAAGCCTTGGCAATCACTTCGGAATTGATATCGCCGCGGGCGGAACTGTTCCGATCGTTGCAGCAGCAGACGGTGTCGTCAGCAGCTCGTACTTATCATCAAGCTACGGAAATGTCGTGTTCGTTGTCCATCATCTCAATGGCCAGACCTATACAACGGTTTATGCACATATGAGAAGCAGAAGCGTAGCAGCCGGCACGACCGTCTCTAAAGGACAATTGCTTGGGTATATGGGCAACACCGGCCATTCGTATGGTCAGCACTTGCACTTTGAACTGCATCTTGGTTCTTGGAACAGCGCAAAATCAAACGCAGTAGACCCAAGACCGTATCTCGGAATCTAACTAGAACAAACCGCATCGTACGCGATGCGGTTTTTCTTTATGGCTGCACTTCTTGAATATGGTAAGATAGTGTAAGCAGGGCATGATTTTCAACGGAGGTGCATATTGTCCCATAGGGAGTGTGCAACCCAGAAAAGAAGCCAAATCGATGAAGGGTTGAGGTACAGGCTATGTCAGTGACTGCAATCTCGGCAGTTTTAATCAGTATCGTCCTTATATTAAATATTGTATTGGCGGGATTCGTTGTATTCCTGGAAAGGCGCGATGCAGGAGCCACATGGGCTTGGCTGCTCGTTTTGTTTTTTATTCCTATTGCCGGCTTTATCCTTTATTTGATTTTCGGACAGAATTTAAGCAGAAAGAAAATTTTCGAATGGAAGGATAAAAACAAAATCGGGATCATGGAGATCACAAAGTATCAGATCGAGCTTTTGAAGAAAGGGGAGTTCCCCTTCCACGATACGCGCACGGTCCAATATAAGGACCTGATTTACATGCTCCTCGTCAACGACCGTTCGGTATTGACACAGGATAACGACGTTGACATATACACAGATGGCTATGACAAATTCCGCGCCTTATTAACAGACATTTTGAAGGCCGAGGACCATATACATCTTGTATATTACATCATCCGCGATGATGAACTTGGGAATGAATTGGTGGCAGCCCTTACCAGCAAAGCGGAGCAGGGAGTGGAAGTCCGTCTTTTGTATGATGCGATGGGATCAAGAAGGCTGCCAAAACGATTTTTCAAGCCGCTGCTCGAAGCTGGCGGCCAAGTCAGTGCATTCTTTCCCGCGGTCATTCCAATGTTGAATCTTCAGGTGAATTATCGGAATCACCGAAAATTGGCGATTCTGGATGGGAAGGTTGGTTATATTGGCGGATTCAATATCGGGGATGAGTACCTTGGGCTGAACAAAAAGTTCGGCTATTGGCGGGATACCCATCTCCGGATCAGAGGCAAAGCCGTTTATGCGATGCAGACACGCTTCATTCTAGATTGGAACCAGGCATCCTCCAACAAAATCAATTACGCCGATCGGCTTTTTCCGGCAGTTGAATCGGTGGGGGATACAGACGTCCAAATCGTCTCGAGCGGGCCGGACTCTGAATGGGAGCAGATTAAATACGGTTACTTGAAACTGATCAACTCTGCTAAAAAGTACATTTACATTCAGACTCCTTATTTCATTCCCGATGCGAGTGTTCTAGATGCGTTGAAAATCGCCGCTCTTTCCGGAGTGGATGTCAGGCTGATGATCCCCAATAAGCCGGATCATGCCTTCGTCTATTGGGCAACGTATTCGAATGTTGGGGAATTATTGAAAACTGGAGCAAAGGTCTATATTTATGAAAATGGTTTTATCCATGCAAAGTCACTGATTGCAGACGGAAAGGTTGCGAGCGTGGGGACAGCCAACATTGATGTAAGAAGTTTTCGTCTTAATTTTGAAGTAACAGCATTTTTGTATGATCATATTCTTGTCAGGAAACTTGTTGAAATTTTTCGGAAAGATATGGACCTATCTCGCGAATTGACAGAGGAAGAGTATTTACATCGCTCTCTTTATATCCGGTTCAAAGAGTCGGTATCCAGGCTGCTGTCCCCGATTCTGTAATACGGTCCTTTTACGGGAAGAAAGGTTTTGATTGTCATGACTTGGTTCTCGCTTGGAAAACTGTCGATTCCTGCATCGTGGCCGGCTGCGCTTGCGGGGTTCATCTTTGCGTATGTTTTCCTCCTTTTGTGGAAAAAGAAGGTGGAGGCTGATGTCTATGGAAATGCGGTCTTCGCTTTTATTCTCACTTGGAAGCTGAGCGTCATCCTCTTTTCGTTTAAGCTGACAGTCCATAATCCGATTGGCATCCTGTATTTCAATGGAGGTACTAAAGGTGTTTTGCTTGGTGCTGCTGCCGCGGCAATTTACTTTGTGTTTTGGGGTGCTGCCCGTATTTCAAAACCCGGACGTGCCTCACTTGTCCCAGCCTGGTTTCTTACGATTGCTGTATCTATATTTGTTCTTCGTCTTTTTGAGGGACAGGCCATCTTGCTGTCCGTAGTATTTTTACTGGTGAACGCCGTCTTTTTTTGCTTGGCCGCATTCGAAAAAAAGCCAGGAGGGGCATTGCAGTATCTCGTTCTTTTTACAGGAGTCCAAGTCCTGATTCAGTCCATTATTGGCGAGTTTTTCAGCCCATTAACCGCAATTTATATCGGAATTGCTTTAGTGCTTGCAGTTACTTTGGAGAAAGGAAGTGCAGCCGGGTGAAAAAGCAGATTTTTGGTGCTGCGTTGATTTTGCTGCTTGTCAGCATTGCAATTGTAAATTTGGTGAAAGATGTGCAGGCAAAAAAGGAGGATGAACAGGCTCAGCAGGAGTTTTTAGAGCAGGCAGAGCCGGAAGAGGGGGAAGCCATCTATGATGAGGGGCTTTCGCCTGGAAATGTTCCGCCGGATTTCACGCTTGAGACTCTTTCCGGGGAGACGGTTACACTTTCGGAACTGAAAGGGAAAAAGGTGATTCTTAACTTCTGGGCGACGTGGTGTCCTCCTTGCAAAGCGGAAATGCCGTATATGGAAGAGTACTACAAAAAACATGCGGAGAAGGATGGCGTTGAAATCCTCGCTGTGAATTTGACGAACGATGAGAGGGGAACCAATCCTGAAAAAAAGGTAGCCAATTTCATTAAAGAGTATGGCCTCACCTTCCCAGTCCCTCTTGATAGAGACGGAAAATACGGCAAGGCGTATCAAGTCTACACGATTCCAACAAGCTTCATACTGGATCGCAACGGAGTCATCCAAAAACGTCATGTCGGCCCGATGGATCAAAATATGATTCGAGACTTCATGAAAGAAATCAATTAATATTTGAAATATACAAAAATATTATTGACTTATAAAAATAGGATGATATACTAAAGCAAATGAATATCGAAGCAATACTCTTATCAAGAGCGGCGGAGGGACTAGGCCCTGCGATGCCCGGCAACCTTCAGACGATTACGTCTGAAAAGGTGCTAATTCCTACAGACCCGAATGGCGGTCTGGAAGATAAGGGGAGGAACTGACTGTAAGCCCTCTTCTTATCCGGAAGAGGGCTTTTCTGCGTGCTAAGATGTTCGATGGATAAAAAAATTAAAATATTTGGAGGTATGAAACATGTCAGAAAAACAATATCGCCCAGAAACTATTTTATTGCACGGAGCTCAGGAGCCAGATCAAACGAAAGCAAGGGCCGTGCCGGTCTATCGGACAACTTCCTATCTTTTTGACAGCACGGAGCATGCACAAAAACTGTTCGGTCTCGAAGAATCAGGAAACATTTACTCAAGGATCATGAATCCGACAGTCGATGTATTTGAAAAACGCGTAGCCGAGCTGGAAGGCGGTACTGCCGCGGTCGCCCTGTCTTCCGGAATGGCTGCTATTGCTTTCTCCATTCTGAACATTGCGAATGCTGGTGATGAAATTGTGGCGGCGACAGACCTTTACGGCGGAACGTATAATTTATTTGCGATCTCCTTGCCGAAATACGGAATCAACGTGAAATTCGTTGATCCGAAAGACCCTGAGAACTTCAGAAAGGCAATCACACCAAAGACAAAGGCTCTTTTCGGCGAAGTGATCGGCAATCCGAGCCTTCATATTTTAGATATCGAAAAAGTCGCCGATATTGCGCACGAAAATGGGATTCCACTAATTGTCGATAGCACATTTGCCACTCCTTATTTGAGCAGGCCGATTGAATGGGGAGCCGACGTAGTTGTCCATTCTGCGACGAAATGGATCGGCGGGCACGGTACGGCGATTGGCGGTATTGCCGTAGACAGCGGCAAATTCGACTGGAACAACGAGAAATTCCCGGGCTTCACGGAGCCTGACCATACGTATCACGGCATTCGCTTCGGCATCGATGTTCCGGATGCAGCATTTGCAACGAAGCTGCGTGTTCAGCTGTTGAGGGATTTCGGACCGTGCCTGAGCCCGGATAATGCTTTCATTTTCCTGCAAGGCTTGGAGTCTCTGCATCTGCGGATTCCTAGACATATTGAGAACGCCAAAGCGATTGCTGAGTTTTTGCAAAACCATGAATCGGTAGAGTGGGTATCGTATCCTACTTTGGAAAACCACCCTTCCCGTGAACTTGCCCAAAAATATTTTAAAGATGGGGCAGGCGCAATCGTCAACTTTGGCATAAAGGGCGGCCGTGAAGCCGGACGGAACGTAATCGACAACGTGAAATTATGGTCCCATGTTGCGAATGTCGGGGATTCTAAATCATTGATTATACATCCAGCATCTACGACGCATCAGCAGTTGAGCGGAGAGGAATTGAAATCGACCGGTGTTACGGAAGAATTGATCCGCCTGGCAGTCGGATTGGAGGCAATCGAAGACATTAAAGAGGACTTGGAACAGGCAATCGCGAAAGCCGTCAAGTCTCCAGAAAGCGTCCGATAAAAGAAGTGAAGACCCGTGTTGCGATCAGGCAGCACGGGTCTTCCTGTTTTCTAATCTTGAATATCTCCCCGATCTTTTTCATATGATGAGAGATAGAAAGAGACAGGCCTTCATGAAGGCGAGGGAGGGAAAGGATGAAAAAGAAATGGGTAGCACTCTGGATGGCAGGCGCCTTTTTGCTCGGGGTGCTAGGAACATATTCGGCGGTTGAATGGATTTTGCCAATGGAAGAGAAAGCTGCGCCTGAGAGAACATTGGAGACTGAAGAAATTGAAGGGTTTGACAAAGTTGCGCAGGCCTATCACTTGATCCGTTCTTCATACGTGGAGAAGACGGAGAATGGACAGCTTATTCACGGGGCAATCCAAGGGATGATCAGCACGCTGAAGGATCCTTATTCGGTCTATATGGATGCGGAGACGAGCAAAAGGTTCAATGAAAACTTTGAAACTTCCTTCGAAGGAATTGGCGCACAGATCGCAATCGAGGAAGGAAAATTGATCATTGTTTCTCCGATTAAGAACACACCGGCAGAGAAGGCGGGACTGAAGCCAAGGGACCAAATTTTAAAAATTGACGGGAAAAGCGTGGAAGGGCTGGATGTCAATCAAGCTTCAGAGAGAATCCGCGGCGAAAAAGGCTCGGAAGTTGAGCTGGAAATCAAGAGGGGGGCATCGTCCGTTCCGTTTACTGTGAACATTCAGCGCGCGGATGTGCCATTGCTTACCGTGTTTTCCGATATGAAAAAATCAGGAAAGAAAAATGTCGGCTATATTGAAATTACATCCTTTTCTACGGAGACGGCGAGAGACTTTGCTAACGAGCTGAGTGATTTGGAGAAAAAGGGGATTGACGGTTTAATTATTGATGTGCGGGGAAATCCGGGAGGGATGCTTTCGAGTGTCGAGGATATATTGCAGCAGCTCGTCACCGGCAAAAAACCATACGTCCAAATTGAGGAAAAGAGCGGAAAGAAACAGCCTTACTTTTCCAGTCTGAAAAAGCGCAAGCCTTACCCGGTAGCGCTGCTTGTCAATGAGGGAAGTGCATCAGCCTCGGAAATTCTGGCAGGCGGTCTGAAGGAGATCGAGGATTATCCTCTAGTCGGGGAAAAAACATTCGGAAAAGGGACGGTTCAGCAGCCGGTACCTCTCGACGATGGCAGCAATATCAAATTGACGATGTTCAAATGGCTGACACCGGAAGGGAACTGGATTCATGGGAAAGGCATTGAGCCTACCTTCGAGGTGAAGCAGCCGGCACTGTTTGATGTACAGGCCATTCGTCCTTCCGAAACGCTTGTCCGCGATATGAACAACGACCAGGTGAAGACCGCACAGGAAGCTCTGGCTGCACTAGGATTTTCGCCGGGCAGAAAGGATGGCTACTTCGATGAAAATACGGAAATCGCAGTCAAAGCTTTTCAATCGGTTCAAAAGCTGCCGGTCACCGGAAAAATTGACGAAGCGACAGCTGGCGGTCTCGAAGAGCAGGTTAGAACAAGAATTGAAGATGAGAAGTATGATTTGCAGCTTCAGGTAGCATTGAAAATCATTTGAATTTGAAGGGGAACGGCATTTGAAGCCTGTTCCCCTTTCCCTGTTTCTGATAGAATAAGAGGGAATTGGATTGTTTCGGAAAGGATGTGCATCTCATTGGCGGAAGTATGGGCCTTAGAAGTAGTGAAAGGTTTGGGCAGATTTTTCTTGAACCCTGTTTTATATTTTGCGATTGGATTGGCCCTTTATGCCGGTTACCTGCGAGTGAAAAGGGAGCGGAAAGATTTCCATACGCGCGTCAATGGCGTTCTCCACGAGCTGGGCCTATTATTTCCGGCCGGACTTGCAGCCGGCGCCATCTTGACGTTGCTGTTTATCGGGATCGGTCTTGTTCTTCCGCTCTCTATGGTTGCAGCCATTGCGGCGGCGACCGTCTTGCTGGGAGCGGCGGGAAACGGGAGGCTGCTGTCACCTGCTTTTACGGTCGGACTCCCAGCCATTGTCCTGATGGCATCCTCCTTTTTTGGATGGCGTCTTCCCTATTTCGGAACTGTAAAGTTTACAAATGAGGAATGGTTGGCAATTGGCGCTTTCATCGGGATCTTGCTGATTGCTGAAGGCTTTTTGATACTGAAGAATGGCTTGCGCGACGTGTCACCGAAGCTGAGGACAAGCTCCCGGGGATTAACCGTTGGCGCCCATCAGACAAAACGGCTTTGGCTCCTGCCGGTCTTTTGCCTGCTGCCTGCTGGGAATCTGACTTCGCCAGCCGAATGGTGGCCCGTGCTTCAAGCCGGTGGGGATGGTTTTACTCCTCTTTTCCTGCCTTTCCTTCTCGGCTTTCAGCAGCAGACGCAAAGTGTACTGCCGCAAGAGGCTGTCGGAAGAGTCGGCCGCCAGGTGCTCCTGCTCGGTTTCCTCGTCCTTGGAGTGGGAGTAGCGGGACATTGGATAGGAACATACGCCTTGATGGCAGCTCCAGTATTGGCAGCAGCCGGACGGATTTGGATATCCCATAGGCACCGGGTGAGAGAACGTTCAACCCCTTATTACTTCACCCCTCGCAACAAAGGGGTAATGATCCTCGATGTTATTCCCGGGACGCCCGCTGAGAAGATAGGGCTGAAAAGGGGAGAAATTATCCAGACATGCAACGGGCAAGCAATAAGATCGAAACAGGAATTGTATGAAGCACTTTTAAAAAACCGGGCGTATTGTAAGCTCGACGTTTTGGACAGCAATGGAGAAATTCGGATGCTGCAGCGTGCTCTCTACGAAGGCGACCACCATGAGCTTGGCATCCTGTTTGTTGAAAAAAGGGGTCTTCGGAATATATAGTGGAATTACTTTCTTAATAGTTTAAAAACAACTGGTGTTTAAATCGGATTTTCTGGTGGGATGTTAGGATAATCAATAGTATTATATAAAAGTATCAATCACATACGAGTGATACTTTGGGAAAAAAATAAAATAGTCCAATTTACTTGACCGTGTACTATGGTACACGGTTTATAATATTCATGGGGTGAAATAAGATGATTTATCGCATTAGTGAGTTTGCAGATAAATGTGGAGTTAATAAAGAAACGATCAGATATTACGAGCGAAAAAATTTATTACAAGAACCTCACCGAACGGAAGCTGGTTATCGGATATATTCATATGATGACGTTAAGCGTGTTGGGTTTATTAAACGAATACAGGAACTTGGTTTTTCTTTAAGCGAGATTTATAAATTACTTGGTGTTGTAGATAAAGATGAAGTTCGTTGTCAAGATATGTTCGAATTTGTTTCTAAAAAACAAAAGGAAGTGCAAAAACAAATAGAGGATTTAAAACGAATTGAAACTATGTTAGACGACTTAAAACAACGATGTCCAGATGAAAAGCAATTACATTCGTGTCCAATAATAGAAACATTAACATGAGAGATTAATTAACGAAAGGAGCTTTTTTATGAATAAATTTAAGGTAAACATTTCAGGAATGACTTGTACGGGTTGTGAAAAACACGTAGAATCAGCACTTGAAAAGATAGGTGCTAAAAATATTGAGTCTAGTTATCGTCGTGGTGAAGCAGTATTTGAACTGCCCGATGATATTGAGGTTGAAAGTGCAATAAAGGCGATTGATGAAGCAAATTACCAAGCCGGAGAAATTGAAGAAGTATCATCACTAGAAAACGTGGCGTTAATTAATGAAGACAATTATGACCTTCTTATTATTGGTTCTGGTGCTGCTGCCTTTTCTTCGGCAATTAAAGCTATAGAATACGGTGCAAAAGTTGGAATGATTGAGCGTGGAACGGTTGGGGGAACCTGTGTGAATATTGGCTGTGTTCCGTCAAAAACTCTTCTTAGGGCAGGGGAAATCAATCATTTATCAAAAGACAATCCGTTTATAGGTTTACAAACATCCGCTGGAGAAGTGGATTTAGCTAGTTTAATCACGCAAAAGGATAAATTGGTGAGCGAACTTCGGAATCAAAAATATATGGATTTAATTGATGAATATAATTTTGATTTAATTAAAGGTGAAGCAAAATTCGTTGATGCTAGTACGGTTGAGGTCAATGGGGCAAAGTTATCTGCAAAACGCTTTTTAATTGCAACAGGTGCATCGCCTTCGTTGCCCCAAATTTCAGGACTTGAAAAAATGGACTATTTAACTAGTACAACACTTCTTGAGTTAAAGAAAATACCAAAACGATTAACTGTAATTGGTTCAGGATACATTGGAATGGAGCTTGGACAACTATTTCATCATTTAGGTTCAGAAATAACGCTTATGCAAAGAAGTGAGCGACTTTTAAAGGAGTATGATCCTGAGATTTCAGAGTCAGTTGAAAAAGCGTTAATTGAACAGGGTATAAACCTTGTCAAAGGGGCAACTTTTGAGCGTGTTGAACAAAGTGGAGAGATAAAAAGGGTTTACGTAACAGTAAATGGCAGTAGAGAAGTCATTGAATCAGATCAGTTACTTGTTGCCACTGGAAGAAAACCAAATACGGATTCTTTAAATTTAAGTGCAGCAGGTGTTGAAACTGGAAAAAATAATGAAATCCTGATCAATGATTTTGGTCAAACAAGTAATGAAAAGATTTATGCAGCAGGAGATGTGACTTTAGGACCACAATTTGTATATGTAGCAGCCTATGAAGGTGGAATTATTACTGATAATGCTATTGGTGGATTAAACAAAAAAATAGATTTATCGGTAGTTCCTGCTGTTACGTTTACGAATCCGACGGTTGCAACGGTTGGTTTAACAGAAGAACAAGCAAAAGAGAAAGGGTATGATGTGAAGACATCTGTATTACCTTTAGATGCTGTTCCAAGAGCAATTGTAAACCGTGAAACAACCGGTGTATTTAAACTAGTAGCAGATGCAGAAACACTAAAAGTATTAGGGGTTCATATTGTATCTGAGAATGCAGGAGATGTCATCTATGCAGCATCATTAGCTGTTAAATTTGGCTTAACGATAGAAGATTTAACAGAAACCCTAGCACCATATTTAACAATGGCTGAAGGGCTAAAATTAGCTGCACTTACGTTCGATAAAGATATTTCGAAATTATCTTGTTGTGCAGGCTAAGGGAACTTTTTTACAACTCCCTATTCAAGTGAACCAGCTAATGCTTTAAGGGATTTTCTAAGTGCATTTGTGGTCACAAAAATAATTTAACACTGATGATTTCGACATCAAATCTATAATTGATACCTTAACACCGCAGAGTAATAAAGGATGAATAATATGTCAGACTTATTATCCCTACCAGACATTAAAACAATAGAACCGCCACAAGAAAATGAAACCGATATGATGTTTAAAGTTGAAGCAGTCGGACCACCTGAACGTTGTCCTGAATGTGGTTTTGACAAGTTGTACAAACACAGTTCAAGAAATCAACTAATTATGGATTTGCCCATTCGTTTAAAGCGAGTGGGCTTACAATTGAACCGTAGACGATACAAGTGTCGTGAATGCGGATCTACCTTCTGGGAACGCCTAATATCTGTAGATGAAAAGCGTAGTATGACCAAAAGGCTTTTAAAGTCCATTCAAGAGCAATCCATGTCTAAGACCTTTGTAGAAGTCGCAGAAAGCGTTGGTGTTGACGAGAAAACCATTAGGAACGTTTTTAAGGACTATGTGGCACTCAAAGAACGTGAATACCAGTTTGAAACTCCTAAGTGGCTTGGGATAGACGAGATACATATTATCCGTAGACCTCGGCTTGTATTGACTAATATTGAACGCAGGACTATTTATGACATCAAGCCTAACCGTAACAAGGAAACAGTCATCCAACGTCTTTCAGAAATCAGTGACAGGACTTACATTGAGTACGTCACAATGGATATGTGGAAGCCCTACAAAGACGCAGTGAACACTATCCTTCCACACGCTAAAGTTGTCGTAGATAAGTTTCATGTAGTTAGAATGGCTAATCAAGCCTTAGATAACGTCAGAAAGTCTTTGAAAGCCCATATGAGCCAAAAAGAAAGACGTACCCTTATGCGTGAAAGGTTTATCCTTCTAAAGCGTAAACACGATCTAAATGAACGTGAATCATTCCTCTTAGATACTTGGTTAGGTAATCTTCCTGCTTTAAAAGAAGCCTATGAACTCAAAGAAGAGTTTTACTGGATATGGGATACTCCTGATCCAGATGAAGGTCATCTTCGTTATAGTCAATGGAGACACCGTTGTATGTCCAGCAACTCTAAAGACGCATATAAAGACCTCGTGAGAGCCGTAGACAACTGGCATGTCGAAATATTCAACTACTTTGATAAAAGGCTCACTAATGCTTATACGGAGTCAATTAACAGCATTATTAGGCAGGTAGAGCGAATGGGTAGAGGTTACTCGTTTGATGCCTTACGAGCCAAAATCCTTTTCAATGAGAAGCTCCATAAAAAGCGTAAGCCACGATTTAATTCAAGTGCTTTCAATAAAGCTATGTTATACGATACTTTCAATTGGTATGAAGTGAATGATCACGACATTACAGACAACTTTGGTGTCGATTTTTCCACACTTATTAAGAATTTGGAGAAGGGTGATTTATAAGCCCTTTTCCACCATAAAATCCGAATACCCGAAAAAAGAAACAGCAGCCAGACCAATAAAGCTGTATAAAATTTTGGGGGAGCTCTCAAGTAGACAGACACGTGATAGGAATCCGAATAAGATCCCTAAATGAAAACAGGGCGAGAAAAAACAATACGTTTTTTCTCGCCCTGTTTTTTTTAGGTCTGTCTTGTCTGGACGGAGCAAAGAAAAAGGGCGGTCACAGAAAATCAGTTTTCACTGGTTTTCCGGACAGCCCTTTTTTGCTACGATGCATTTTACTTATCAGCGAAGAATGCTTTTGCTTTTTCCAGATATATTTCATCCTCCGGCAGCATTTCTTCTTCGTGGAAGATTGCGTCAACAGGACATACAGCCTGGCATGCACCACAATCGATGCAGATGTCAGGGTCGATATAGTACTGTTCTTCCCCTTCCGCGATGCAGTCTACCGGACAGACATCCATGCATTCGCCGAATTTTTCCCCTGCACAAGGGGATGTAATAACGTAGGACATACTATAACCACCTTCAAAGGATATGCAATGGCCGCCTGGGCCAGTTACAGATTGAATCATTCTTTCTCCAATATACCAAAGGCGTCCATACTTTTCAATCAATCAAAGGACTGAGAAGGAAGCGAATGTTCCTGCCCTGTCTGGTGGAACCCGATCCAGGAGGAATGGGCGATAAATACGGCGGAATTTTAAATTATGTGAATATAAGCTTGACGAAAAAGAAGTGGTGGAATACACTTATATCAATACATGAATATATGTTCATATATGTTATTTGCAAAGAGGGGGTTAAACCGATGGGATCGGGTAAAGAAGAAAATGTGAATGCTCAATATGACGGCGACCTGGATAAGGAGACTCTTTTTATTGTTTCCCAGACATTCAAAGCGCTATCCGAGCCGACAAGGATCCGGATTCTCCATTTGCTTTCTCAGCGGGAGTGCTCGGTAAATGAGATTGCTGAGGAACTTTCCTTAATGCAGTCCACGGTTTCGCATCAACTGCGTTTTTTGAAAAATCTGCGGCTAGTGAAATTCCGGAGGGAAGGAACGACACTTTATTATTCCCACGATGATGACCATGTTATGAATGTTCTTGAGCATACGATCGACCATGCAAGACATATGTGACGGGAGATGAAAAGGATGGCCGAATACAAATTGCAGGGCCTTTCCTGCGCCAATTGTGCCAGAGAAATGGAAGAAGAAATTCAGAAGCTTGAACATGGAGACGATGCAAAAATTCTTTATAATTCAAGTAAGCTTCTTGTTTCTGAAAAAGTGAAAATGAAAGAGGTTGAAAAAATATTAGCGGGCGATGGGGCAAAAATAGTTCAAACAGAAGAAGCGGAACATGCACACGACCATGACCATGCCGGAGTCAAGCGCCTGATCTGGCTGCTCGGCCTATCAGCGGTTTTATTCGCAGCAGCGATCGTAACCGATAAGTTCGGTCCCGAACCCGCAGCGATTGCCCTGTATGTAGCTGCCGCCGCCTTGAGCGGGTATTCAACTTTCCTCAAGGGTTTGAAGAATTTAATCAAATTCAAATTTAATATCGACACGTTGATGACAATTGCTCTTATCGGTGCCTTCAGTATCGGCGAATGGAAGGAAGGTACCCTCGTTGCGATCCTCTTCGGGGTCAATGAATACCTCGAAGGACTTGGCATGGCAAGAGCCCGGAAATCAATGGAAACGTTAATGGAAGTCGCCCCGAAGGAAGCGACCATCCTCGTCGGCGGAGAGACGAAAACAATAAAAATTTCGGACCTCAAAATCGGGGACATCGTCCTTGTCAAAGCTGGTGACAAGATTCCTTCCGACGGTCTCGTCACTTCGGGAAAAAGTTCTGTTAATGAAGCCCCGATTACTGGTGAGTCAATGCCTGTCGACAAAACGCAAGGAGAAAGTGTATTTGGCGGCAGCATCAACAATGAAGGCGTGCTTGAGGTGAAAATTACAAAGGTGTATGAGGACTCCTCCCTCGCCAAGATTTTGCACCTTGTTGAAGAAGCGCAGGAGACGAAAACACCGACTGAGCAGTTTATCAATCGTTTCGCCCGTTACTATACACCGCTCATTATGGCGATTGCCCTTGCTGTAATCGTTATTCCTCCGCTGTTCGGCGGAGCTTGGGAAGATTGGCTTTATCAAGGTCTTGCTGTTCTGATCGTCGGCTGTCCATGCGCCTTGATCATTTCTTCACCGATAGCAATTGTGTCAGGAATTGCCCGCAATGCGCGGAATGGCATACTGGTAAAGGGTGGCGTCTTTCTTGAACAGCTCGGGAAAATTGACACGATTGCCTTTGATAAAACGGGGACGCTCACAAAGGGAGAGCCTCATGTCGAAGAAATGTTCAAGTATGATGACAAATTTTTAAGTGTGGCAGCGAGCATTGAAAAACTCTCTTCTCACCCTCTGGCGCTGGCCGTCACAAAAAAGGCAGAAGCAGAAGGAGCCGCGGTTATGGATGTGAATGATACAGATACCATTCCGGGCAAAGGGGTAAAAGCAGTTGTCGCTGGAGAGGAATACTGGATTGGCAACGAATCTGTCATTCCAGCCTCCGCTATGACATCAGAGGTTCAACGGGATATCGAAAAGCTGAAAGCAGGCGGTCATACGCTAGTAGCTGCCGCATCCAAGGATCGCGTGCTTGGCCTGTTCGGCATCGGGGATGAAATTCGCCCGGAAAGCCGGGACATTATCGGCGGGCTGCGCAAAGCCGGCATCAAAAACACGGTCATGCTGACCGGGGACCATCGAGGAACAGCCGAAAAAATTGCCAAGGAAACCGGCCTGACAGACTACTATGCTGAACTGCTACCTGATATGAAGGTCGAAAAGATCAAAGAGCTCGAAACACGGGGAACAGTAGCGATGGTAGGAGACGGAATCAACGATGCACCAGCTTTGGCGACAGCAGATATCGGAATTGCGATGGGGAAAGGGGCTGCCAGTGCGATTGAAACAGCGGATGTCGTCCTCATGCAGGACCATTTAGGCAAGCTGCCTTCCGCCGTTAAAATCGCCAAAAGAGTCAACTCTGTTATCAAGTTGAACATCTCTCTTGCACTCGGTTTGAAAATAATTGCGCTATTATTGACGATTCCTGGTTTATTGACGCTCTGGATTGCGATATTATCAGATATGGGGGCGACTGTACTCGTAACATTGATTAGCTTAACGATCTTACTTGAGAAAAAGTCGCCGAATCACGCATAACCTAGCACACAGGCCTGCCCAGGCCTGTGTATTGGGTTTTTCAAGAGCTGAGGAGGATGGGGATGGACAAAATTCTTGTTGTCGATGACGAGCCGTCAATTGTTAAATTGTTGCAATTTAATTTGGAGAAGGCTGGATTTCAAGTCATTACTGCAAATGACGGATTGGCAGGTTTGAAACGGGCAATGGAAGAAAGCCCGGATCTGATTGTGCTGGATTTGATGCTGCCGGGAATGGAAGGCATGGATGTGTGCAAAACACTGAGGCAGGAAAAGGTTTTGACGCCGATTTTAATGCTGACAGCAAGAGACGATGAATTTGATAAGGTGCTTGGCCTTGAACTTGGGGCAGATGACTATTTGACAAAGCCGTTCAGTCCAAGGGAAGTCGTTGCAAGAGTGAAAGCAATCTTGCGGAGGACGAACAGGGAAGAGGAACCAGTACTGACGGATGATGCGGAGACGGTTATCAGGATCGGAGAGATTTCCATCTATCCGGCTCAATACGAGGCTTTTCTTAAGGGAGAAAAATTAGAACTTACTCCGAAGGAATTTGAATTGCTGCTTTACTTGGCCAATCATCATGGCAAAGTGTTGAATCGCAATCAGCTCCTTGATGCGGTTTGGAATTATGACTTTGCGGGAGATTCGCGAATCGTTGATGTCCATATCAGTCATCTCAGGGAAAAAATTGAAGAAGATACGAAGCAGCCAATTTATATTAAGACTGTCCGCGGATTTGGCTACAAGTTGGAAAAACAATAACGATGCATAAGCTATGGATTCGAATGACGTTCTCATTTTTACTGTTAATCTTTCTCATCTTGCTTGCCAGCGGCTTTTTCTTGGCCGAGCTTGCGAAAACTACATACTTTGATATGAAAGAGAACCAGCTTTACCAAAACGCCACCCTGGCTAAAAAGGCGTTGGCCATCAGCGGAACCGGTCTCGATGAAGCAGACCTAAAAAGCAAGGTGACACAGTTGGCGGGTAAGGATACGCCGAGGATCACCATTGTTGATGAGGATGGCAAGGTGCTGGCCGACTCGCTTGAAGAACCTGAAACGATGGGGAATCATGCGGCCAGGCCGGAATTCCAGTCAGTTCTAAAGCAAGGAAAAGTGAAAGGCGTCTCCATCCGGCATAGCGATACGCTTGGAACTAGCATGATGTACGTGACAGTCCCTGTATACGAAGGGAATGATCTTACTGGTGCGATTCGGACGTCGATCACACTGGACCATGTCGAGAAAGTCGTGAGGAAGTTATGGGTCACCTTGACGCTCGTTCTTTTGACGGCTCTGCTACTGACAGCAATCGTCGGCATGAGGCTTGCGAAGGGGATCTCAAGCCCGATTGAGGAAATGATCGCTGTTTCAGAGAAGCTTGATAAACAGGACTTCTCCGCGCGAGTCCGTACGCAGCCCAAAGGCGAACTTGGCCAGCTTGCTGAGGCGATTAACAACCTTGCTTCCAATCTGAAGCGGCAAATGAAAACGATCAGTGAAAATGAGCATCAGCTTAAAGGCGTTCTGGAAAACATGATGAGCGGCGTTTTACTTGTAAACAAAAAAGGGAAAATCCAGCTTGTCAACCGGGCCATGTCCGATATGCTAGGTGCAGATGAGGATGCGCTCATCGGAAAGCTTCATGCGGAGGCCGGTAAAAGTGCAGGTCTCAGTCTGTTAATCGACCGCTGCCTGAAAAGCGGCAAAGAGATTAAAGAAGAGATTCACTTGTATACACCAGAGGAAAGAATTTTGAATGCTCATCTTGCTCCCTATCTCGATGATCAAAATGAGATGAGGGGCATTATCGCCGTCTTGCATGATATCACGGATATTCGGAGGCTGGAAAAGATGAGGAGCGAATTCGTTGCTAACGTTTCCCACGAGTTGCGAACGCCGATCACTTCCGTGAAAGGATTTGCCGAGACACTCTTGGATGGAACGCTGGAAGATGAGGAATTGCTCCGCAGCTTTTTGACCATCATCTATGATGAAAGCGAGCGGCTTCATCGATTGATCAATGATATTCTGGATCTGTCGAAAATCGAACAGCATCGTGAGCCGCTTGCGATTGAATCGGTTAATCTGACCGAGGCTCTATTCGGAACGGTTGAGCTTGTGAAAGAGAAAGCGGCGAAAAAAGGAATCATCCTTTCGCTTCCCCCGAAAAAAGCGGTCATCATGGAAGGGGAGAAGGATCGGATTCAGCAAATCTTGCTCAATCTTTTCTCCAATGCGATTTCTTATACGAGCCAAAATGGGCAAGTGACGGTAACGCTTGAAGAAGGCGAGGGTTCGATCGAATTGAAGATTGCCGACAACGGGATCGGCATTTCCAAGAAAGACCTGCCGCGGATATTTGAGCGCTTTTATCGGGTGGACAGAGCCAGAACCCGAGATTCCGGAAGTACCGGACTAGGCCTGGCAATTGTAAAACACCTTGTTGACGCTCATCACGGCACAATCAAGGTGGAGAGTGAAGAGGGGAAAGGGACAGCCTTCATCATCACTTTCCCGAAAAAACAACCTGAATAAAGTCTTATAGTAAGCAGGGGGAGAAAAACGATATGTTTTTCTCCTCCTGCTTTTCTTTTTTCTAATTGCGGGAGGCCTTCAAAGAAAAGTTCGTTCCTATTCAAGAAAAGACACCTGAAGAGCTTTGTTTTGGTTTTCCTCCGGTGTCAAAGAGCCGGATAGAAACCTGTAGATATGTAAATTAGAACCTTTCCGGTATCAAAGAGCCCGATAGCCACTTGAAGAAATGTAAATAGGAAAACTTGCGGTGTCAAAGAACCGCATAGATACCAAAAGAAAAGGATTGTTGTTTACTCCCCGTATCAAACCTACCGTCCAATCACTTTCTTCCACCAAAACCTTAATAAATCGAACTCTTTATTAGCTTAAAAACAAAGGGCTGTCATAGAAAATCAGTTGACCCTGACTTTCTGGACCGCCTTTTTGAACTTCATCATTTCTTTACAATTCATTAACGACAGGTTCACCGGGATTTAAAATGAAAGTTTTATAGTGAAGTTGCAAGGGAGAAAGAAAAAATAGAAAGCGGGGATCGAAAATGAAGAAGTTCATCGGAGCAATCAGTTTGGCAATGGCGATTTTTTTCGTCGCAGCTGGATGCAGCAGCAATGAAACAAAGACGGAAGCAAAACAGGCTGAAAAGGGTGCAGAAGAAATTTCAGGTTCGATCACGGCAGTCGGCTCTAGCGCATTGCAGCCATTGGTCGAAGCAGCTGCCCAGCAGTTTACCGCTGAAAATCCAAAAGCGCAGATTAATGTACAAGGCGGCGGCAGTGGTACTGGTTTGAGCAAAATTAGTGAAGGTGCCGTTGACATTGGAAACTCTGATATTTTTGCTGAAGAGAAAGATGGAATTGATGCTTCTAAATTAAAAGATCATAAAGTAGCCGTAGTCGGAATGGGACCAGTCGTTCATCCGGAAGCCGGCGTCAAAGATATTACGCAAGATCAGTTGATTGATATTTTCACAGGAAAAGTTACGAATTGGAAAGATGTCGGCGGAGCAGACCAGGAGATTGTCGTCATCAACCGCGCACAAGGTTCAGGTACACGGGCAACTTTTGAACAGTTCGGTTTAAAAGGCGAAACGCCGATCGAAGCACAGGAGCAGGATTCTTCCGGAACGGTTAAAAAGATTGTCAGCGAAACTCCAGGAGCAATTAGCTACTTGGCATTCTCCTACTTTGATGACTCCATTACTGCATTGTCGCTTGATGGAAAAGCACCGAATCAGGAAAATGTCGAGACAGATGAATGGAAAATCTGGGCTTACCAGCATATGTACACAAATGGTGAAGCAGACGGCGTAGCGAAGGCATTCATCGAGTACATCCTTTCAGAGGAGATCCAGGCTAGCCTGCTTCCGGAAATGGACTATCTTCCTGTAACGGGAATGAAGGTCGAAAGGGATGCTGAAGGAAACGTAACTAAAAAATAATCTTCATTTCAACCCCCTGTGAAATGATAGATGAGACGAGGCTCTTCCCGGGCAACATCACTGGCCGCGGGAGGAGCCTGGTCATTCGTTAAACGGATGAAAGGCAAGACTGAGCCTAAAAGGATGAAAGGAAGAACGAGCAATGAATCGTACCGAAAACCCGATGGCTGAACTCTTGCTTCGGCCAAGTGCAAAAGCAAAAAAAGAACGAAATGGAAAGCTGGTCACACTGGCCGCCGTGGCAATTGTCATCGCCCTCGCCTTTTCTATCTGCTATTTCATTGCAGCGAAAGGGCTGTCTACCTTTTTTGTGAACAATGGGAGTTTGTCAGACTTTTTATTCGGAAGGAAGTGGAATCCTGCTGCTTTAAGCGAAGCGGGAAAACCTTTGATTGGGGCATTTCCGTTTATCTTCGGTTCCTTTGCGGTCACACTTCTCTCTGCTTTAATTTGTGCCCCCATTGCAATCGGGGCAGCCATTTTCTTGACCGAGATTTCTCCCCAATTCGGAAAACGGCTTTTGCAGCCGGTTATGGAGATGCTGGTGGGAATCCCTTCAGTCGTATATGGATTCATCGGGCTGACTGTCATTGTCCCGCTGATGAGGGAATATTTTTCAGGCAGCGGTTTCGGTATAGCGGCTGGAACGGTCGTGCTGTCTGTCATGATTCTGCCGACGATTGCAAGTCTTTCTGCTGATGCCATCAAAGCCGTTCCGCAAAATCTGAGAGAAGCGTCCTACGCGCTCGGTGCCACACGCTGGCAGACAATTTGGCGGATTGTCGTGAAAACGGCCCGGCCCGGTTTGCTGACGGCCGTTATCTTCGGTATGGCCCGGGCATTTGGCGAAGCACTTGCGGTCCAGATGGTTATCGGTAATTCTGCTGTCATCCCGGGTTCGCTGTTTGAGCCGGCGTCCACTTTGACAAGCATGCTGACGATGGGAATGGGGTACACGGTGCTTGGCCAGACAGAAAACAATGCCCTTTGGTCACTCGCTCTCGTGCTGCTCTTGATGTCTCTGTTTTTCATCATCTGTATTCGCATGATCGGAAGGAGAAGTGCAGGAAAATGAAAGCAAAATCAGCGGATAAACTGGCAACCGTCATTTTGACAGGTATCGCCTGCTTTATCGTTCTATTGTTGGCTGGCATGTTCTCATATATTTTGTATAACGGTCTGCCAAAGCTCTCCTGGAGCTTCATCACCTCGCCGCCGCAAATATTCAAAGCGGGCGGAGGGATTGGCCCACAATTGTTCAATTCGTTTTATATACTCGTTTTGACGATGATCATTTCGATTCCGATTTCACTAGGAGCCGGCATTTATTTGGCAGAATATGCGAGGAAGAACTGGCTGACGGACACGATCCGGACGATGATTGAAGTCCTGTCTTCCTTGCCGTCGATTGTAGTGGGTTTGTTCGGTTTCCTCTTCTTCGTCATTTGGATGGGATGGGGCTTCTCCATTTTATCGGGTGCCCTCGCTCTAAGTGTGTTCAATTTGCCGCTGATGGTACGTGTTGTGGAAGATTCCATCCGCAACGTTCCGGCGAGCCAGCGCGAGGCTGGCCTTGCCCTCGGCGTATCGAGATGGGAAACGATCGTTTCGGTCATCCTTCCTGCCGCTCTGCCGGGGATTATCACAGGTGTCATCCTTGCCTCCGGCCGAGTATTCGGCGAAGCGGCTGCTCTCATCTATACCGCAGGCATGAGCAGTCCGGCCCTGGATTTTGCCAATTGGAACCCGCTCTCCGCCACTTCCCCGCTTAACCCGCTGCGGCCGGCGGAAACATTAGCCGTCCACATCTGGAAAATCAATGGAGAAGGGATTATGCCCGATGCGCAGGCCGTGTCCGACGGCGCTGCTGCACTGCTAATCATCGGCATTCTCCTGTTTAATGCAGGTGCAAGGCTGCTTGGAAAATTTGTCTACAAAAAAATGACTTCATCTTGATAAGGAGGAATGCACGATGGCGGTAAGTTTACGGGAAAGAAAAGAAACGTTCATACCCGATTTGTCCGTGGAACTGAGGAAGATAGCAGCACAAAACGCACTCGCAACGGAGTCCCTGTCTGTTTATTACGGGGAAAAAACAGCTGTCCGGGAAGTGTCGCTTTCTTTTCCAGAGAAATGCGTCACTTCATTGATAGGGCCCTCGGGCTGCGGCAAATCAACCTTTTTGCGAAGTCTTAACAGAATGAACGATGAAATTACCGGATGCCGTTCAGAAGGGCGGATTCTTTATAAAGAGGTAGATATCAATCAGGATAATGCCAATTTGTTTGAAATCCGCAAAAGGATCGGTATGGTTTTCCAAAGGCCGAATCCATTCGCCAAATCGATTTTTGAGAATATCGCATTTGGACCAAGGCATCACGGGATCAAACGGAAGGATGAGTTGGAAGCGATCGTGGAGATGAGCCTGCGGCAGGCAGCGCTTTGGGATGAAGTGAAAGATAAGCTCGGCCAATCGGCAATCTCCCTTTCCGGCGGGCAGCAGCAGCGTCTTTGTATCGCAAGGAGTCTCGCGGTCAAACCGGATGTCCTGCTGCTGGATGAGCCGGCATCGGCGCTTGATCCGATTTCAACGGGGAAAATTGAGGAGCTGATCGGGGAACTGGCCCGTGAGTATACAGTCATTATTGTGACGCATAACATGCAGCAGGCTGCGAGAATCTCCGACTACACTGCTTTTTTCTACATGGGCAACCTGATTGAGCACGGCAGGACAGTTGAGCTGTTCGCGAAACCGCGCCTTAAGCAGACTGAAGACTATATTACCGGCCGTTTCGGCTGAGGGGGCAGAAATTAATGAATGTACTGCAAATGGCCGACGCCCGGCCGACAACTGCCATCAAAACAGAAAATCTTGATTTTTACTATGGCAAGTTCCATGCGCTGAAAAAAATCAATTTGGATTTGAAAAAAAATGAGGTAACAGCGCTCATCGGTCCTTCCGGCTGTGGGAAGTCGACGTTTCTCCGGACAATCAACCGGATGAATGATCTGTACTCGTCGAGCCGGGTTGAAGGAGAGATCACGGCCTTTGGCAAAGATATATATGGGCCGGAAGTTGATGTTTCCCAGCTGCGAAAGAAGATCGGAATGGTGTTCCAGCAGCCGAATCCTTTCCCGGTATCGATCTATGACAATATTGCTTACGGTCCTCGGCTCCATGGCCGCCCATCCAAGCGCGAATTGGATGAGAAGGTGGAAACCTGCCTGAGAGCAGCGGCCCTCTGGGATGAAGTGAAGGATGACTTGAAGAAATCGGCAATGGGACTGTCGGGCGGCCAGCAGCAGCGTCTTGTACTGGCGAGGGTGCTGGCAGCAGAACCGGAAATCATTCTGATGGATGAACCAACATCTGCGCTTGACCCGATTTCCACGATGAAACTGGAAAAGCTGATTGCTGAGCTGAAGAAAGAGTACACGATTATTATCGTCACCCATAACATGCAGCAAGCAGCAAGAGTCTCCGGCGAAACTGCCTTTTTCTATCAGGGTGAAGTCGTCGAATTCAACGAAACCGATAGGATGTTCAATCGTCCTGCCAAGAAACAGACAGAAGATTATATATCCGGCCGGTTTGGCTGACAGGGACCTTCCGATTTGGAGGTCTTTATTTTTGTCTAGCGGCCTTTCCCATGGTAAAGTGAATGACTAACAAGCACTGTCTTTGTGCATAAGATAGAAAAAGGGACAACGTTTAGCTTGCTTGCCAGGCAGGGTAAATGATTGCAAGCACGATCATACGTATGGGTGGTGAAAGAATATGGGAGTCCATCATTATTTTAAGAGTCTATCGGATTTGGAGAAGATCTATCGCTGTCCAGGCAAGTTCAAATTCCAGGAACATTCTGTCGCGAGCCATTCCTTTAAAGTGACAAAAATTGCCCAGTTCCTCGGCACGGTCGAAGAATCGGCAGGAGAAAAGGTCGACTGGCGGCTTTTATATGAGAAAGCGCTGAACCACGATTATGCGGAGCTGTTCACGGGTGATATCAAAACCCCGGTTAAATACGCGTCCAAAGAGTTGAAGCGGCTTTTCAGTGAAGTCGAGGAAGAAATGACAAAAAAGTTCGTCGAAAAAGAATTTCCCCCTCAATTCCAATCCATCTACTTGGAAAGATTCAAAGAGGGGAAAGACGAGTCGATGGAAGGAAGGATCCTGTCGGTTGCGGATAAAATCGACCTGCTTTATGAATCTTTTGGAGAAATTCAGAAGGAGAACCCTGAGCCATTGTTCTTGGAAATCTATGAGGAAGCACTCAGCACAATTCTTTTATTCAAGGATATGAACTGTGTCAAATACTTTTTGGATGAAGTGCTGCCGGATATGCTAACAGAAAGGTTTATCGAACAAAGTGAGCTGACGGTCATTACAGAGAAAATGATCGAGGACAGTGGAAAATAAAACTTGCACTTTAGACGGATTTCGGGAAAAATTGGATTGAGGTGGTAACCGGTGATCGATAAAGTGATCTCTGCGATTTTTTTACCGGCCATTCTGGTCGTATTTTTTACAAGGGTGACGTATAGCCGGACTGTCGGCTTTGTGCTGACGGTCGCCTTGATCCTAGTCTCTGCTTACAATGGCTATTTGCATACGTGGTGGCTCGTTCTTGTCGACGCGGCTTCTTTAACGGCCGGATTGTTTTTCGCCAACCGGATGACAAAGAAAAAAGGGAAGAAAAAAAGCGCTTGATGAAAAGAGGACAATCTTTTCATGAGGCGTTTTTTGCTGAAGGACAAATATGCCAACCATGCTATGATAGATGGAGCCTCAAAGGGAAAGGGGGATGAAGCGATGTTGATGCCAAAGCTTTCAGCCGAGAAAAAACGCGGGATGATCCGCGAGATACAGGAATTTTTTCTTGAAGAGCGGGGAGAGGAAATTGGTGAATTGGCGGCAGAAGTGGTATTTGATTTTGTAAAGGACCGCCTCGGGCCTGTGTTTTACAATAGCGCTATCTCAGATGCGAGGGAGATGGCCGAACAGCATATGCAAGGTTTGGAAGAGGACCTGTATGCCCTGCAAAAAGAAGATTCGTGAGAAGGAAGGACTGGAACGGCATTGTCGTGTCCAGCCTTTTTTTATGAAAAAAAGACGAAAATACGTTCGCTTTTTGTTGGTTATTGAGCCTGGCGTTGTGGTAAAATAAGAATATATGTAATTCTTGAAGAAGAATGGATCATAATGGGGTCAAAGCCATTTTATATAGATTTATATCGTTGTTAGCAATCGTTGATGATGAAGGGGGATTGCACTGTGAAAAACCAGTTCCAAATTTTTTCGAAGTATACACCTTCAGGCGACCAGCCGAAAGCGATCGACCGTCTCGTTGCTGGCCTGAATAAAGGTGAGAAGTATCAAACTTTGCTCGGAGCAACAGGTACCGGAAAAACGTTTACTGTTTCGAATGTGATTAAGGAAATAAACAAACCGACGCTTGTCATCGCACATAACAAAACGTTGGCCGGCCAGCTGTACAGTGAATTCAAGGAGTTTTTCCCGAACAATGCGGTCGAATACTTTGTCAGCTACTACGATTATTACCAGCCTGAAGCCTATGTGCCGCAGACAGATACGTATATCGAGAAGGATGCCAGTATCAATGATGAAATTGATAAGCTCCGTCACTCGGCCACATCGTCGCTTTTTGAGCGGCGCGATGTTCTGATCATCGCCAGTGTCTCCTGCATTTACGGTCTCGGTTCCCCGGAAGAGTACCGAGAGCTCGTTGTCTCGCTCCGGACAGGAATGGAAATGGAGCGGAACCAATTGCTAAGGAAAATGGTGGACATCCAGTATGCGCGAAATGACATCGACTTTCAGCGCGGGACATTCCGGGTCCGCGGCGATGTAGTAGAAATCTTTCCGGTTTCCCGGGATGAGCATTGTATCAGGATCGAATTTTTTGGTGATGAAATCGACCGGATCCGGGAAGTTGATGCACTGACCGGCGAAATCATCGGGGACCGCGATCATGTCGCCATCTTCCCGGCGTCCCACTTCGTTACCCGCGAAGATAAATTGCGAATTGCGATTGACAACATAGAGATAGAGCTTGAAGAAAGACTGAAAGAGCTCCGCGATAACGACAAGCTGCTTGAAGCGCAGCGCCTTGAGCAAAGAACACGGTACGACTTGGAAATGATGAGGGAAATGGGGTTCTGTTCAGGGATCGAGAATTACTCCCGCCATCTGACATTGAGGGAAGCGGGCGCCACTCCGTATACACTGCTCGATTATTTCCCAGACGACTTCCAGATTGTCATTGACGAATCGCATGTTACGCTTCCGCAGATCCGCGGCATGTACAACGGGGACCAGGCGCGCAAGCAGGTGCTCGTTGATCATGGCTTCCGTCTTCCGTCAGCCCTTGATAACCGGCCGCTTAAGTTCGATGAGTTCGAGAAGCATATCAATCAGATCATTTTTGTCTCCGCTACGCCGGGACCTTTTGAGCTTGAGCATACGCCGAACATGGTGGAGCAGATCATCCGTCCGACAGGGTTGCTCGATCCTACTATCGATGTCCGTCCGATTGAGGGGCAGATTGATGACCTCATCGGCGAGATATCGGAACGGACAGCGAAAAACGAGCGGGTGCTCATCACGACATTGACGAAGAAGATGTCCGAAGACCTGACGGATTACTTGAAGGAGATTGGGGTAAAAGTTCAATACTTGCACTCGGAAATCAAAACGTTGGAACGGATCGAGATTATCCGCGACCTCCGACTCGGAAAATACGATGTGCTCGTGGGGATCAACTTGCTCCGGGAAGGGCTCGACATTCCGGAAGTGTCGCTTGTCGCCATCCTGGATGCCGATAAAGAAGGCTTCCTCCGGTCCGAGCGCTCACTGATCCAGACAATTGGACGCGCCGCCCGGAACTCGAACGGGCATGTCATTATGTATGCAGACAAAATGACGGACTCGATGGAGAAGGCGATCAGTGAAACGAAGAGGCGGCGGATGGTGCAAAAAGCATACAATGAGGAACACGGCATCACGCCGATGACAATCCAGAAGGAAGTCAGGGATGTCATCCGTGCAACCGTCGCAGCAGAGGAAACCGAAGACTACAGCGTACAAACAAAGAAAAAGCTGACAAAGAAAGAAAAAGAGAAACTGCTTGCCACAATGGAGAAGGAGATGAAAGATGCGGCCAAAGCGCTTGATTTTGAGCGGGCTGCCCAGCTCCGTGATGCCATTTTGGAGATGAAAGCGGAAGGATGAACAATCTATGGCTATGGAAAAGATCGTTGTTCAGGGCGCAAGAGCCCATAATCTGAAAAATATTGATGTAACCATTCCGCGCGACAAGCTTGTTGTACTGACAGGGCTGTCCGGTTCGGGGAAATCCTCGCTTGCCTTTGACACCATTTATGCGGAAGGGCAAAGAAGGTACGTTGAATCCTTGTCCGCTTATGCCCGTCAGTTCCTGGGACAGATGGATAAGCCGGATGTTGATAAGATTGAGGGGTTGTCCCCAGCTATTTCGATTGACCAGAAAACGACGAGCAGAAATCCGCGCTCGACAGTCGGGACGGTAACGGAGATATACGATTACCTTCGCCTGCTGTATGCCAGAGTCGGCCGGCCAATCTGTCCTGTGCATGGGATTGAGATCTCATCACAGACGATCGAGCAAATGGTCGACCGTATTATGATTTATCCTGAGCGGACGAAGCTGCAGGTGCTTGCTCCGATCATTTCGGGTCGCAAAGGCGCACATGTGAAAGTGCTGGAAGACATTAAGAAACAAGGCTTTGTCCGTGTCCGGGTTGATGGCGAGATGCTTGATCTTAGTGAAGAGATCAACCTTGAGAAAAATAAAAAACACTCGATCGAAGTCGTTGTTGACAGGATCGTTGTGAAAGAGGGTACCGAGGCCAGGCTTGCTGATTCCCTTGAAACGGCACTCGGCCTCGGCGACGGTAAGGTGATCATCGATGTAATCGGAGAGGAAGAATTGCTGTTCAGCGAACGGCATGCGTGCCCGGAGTGCGGCTTTTCAATTGATAAGCTGGAGCCGCGGATGTTCTCCTTCAACAGCCCTTTCGGCGCGTGCCCTGAATGTGACGGGTTGGGTTCAAAGCTTGAAGTCGACCCGGAGCTTGTTATTCCAGACTGGAATTTGTCGCTGAACGAAAATGCGATTGTTCCATGGACACCAGTGAGTTCTCAATATTATCCGCAGCTGCTGAAAACCGTCTGCAAGCATTACGGCATTTCGATGGACACACCTGTAAAGGACCTGCCGAAAAATGATATGGATAAAATTCTCTACGGCTCAAGCGGAGAACTGATTCATTTTCGGTACCGGAATGAATTTGGACAAGTGCGTGACAGCAAAATCCGCTTTGAGGGTGTACTGCAAAATGTCGAGCGCCGCTATCGGGAAACGAGTTCCGACTATGTACGTGAACAGATGGAAAAGTACATGGCGGAACAGCCATGCCCGCGTTGCCGCGGCTACCGCTTAAAAGAAGAGAGCCTCGCTGTCAAAATTAATGGAAAGCATATCAGTGAAACAACAAATTTTTCTGTTACTGAAGCCGAACAATTTTTCAATGGTCTTGAATTGACAGAGAAGGAGATGCAGATTGCCAACCTGATTTTGAGGGAGATTAACGAGCGTCTCGGTTTCCTTGTTAATGTCGGCCTTGATTATCTGACTTTAAGCCGCGCTGCCGGTACGTTGTCGGGCGGAGAGGCCCAGAGGATCCGGCTCGCAACCCAGATCGGCTCCCGCCTGACGGGTGTGCTTTATATATTGGATGAGCCGTCTATCGGCCTCCATCAGCGGGACAATGACAGGCTGATCGATACCCTGAAAAACATGCGGAATATCGGAAACACTTTGATTGTTGTTGAACATGACGAGGATACGATGCTAGCGGCGGATTATTTGATAGATATCGGGCCAGGCGCGGGCGTTCATGGCGGGGAAATCGTTTCTCTCGGTACTCCACAGGAAGTGATGGATGACCCTGCGTCGCTTACAGGCCAATATTTATCAGGGAAGAAATTCATCCCGCTGCCTGCCGAACGAAGGAAACCTGACGGAAGGTACCTGGAAATCAAAGGTGCAAAGGAAAACAACCTGAAGAATGTCAATGCCAAGTTCCCGCTCGGGACATTTGTTGCTGTCACCGGTGTTTCAGGCTCTGGAAAATCGACGCTCGTCAATGAAGTGATGCAAAAAGCACTCGCCCAGAAGCTGCAGAGAGCAAAGGCAAAGCCGGGTGCTTTTAAAGAAATAAAAGGGATCGAGCATCTCGAGAAAGTCATCGACATCGACCAGTCGCCGATCGGAAGGACGCCGAGATCGAATCCTGCCACATATACAGGCGTATTTGATGACATCCGCGATATTTTCGCGTCCACCAATGAGGCGAAGGTACGGGGATACAAAAAAGGACGCTTCAGTTTTAACGTCAAGGGCGGAAGGTGTGAAGCGTGCCGGGGCGACGGCATCATCAAAATCGAGATGCATTTTTTGCCGGATGTTTATGTGCCTTGTGAGGTCTGTCACGGAAAAAGGTATAACCGTGAAACACTCGAAGTAAAATATAAAGGGAAAAATATTGCGGATGTGCTCGATATGACAATCGAAGATGCATTGGAGTTCTTTGAGAACATCCCCAAAATCCGCAGGAAGCTGCAGACCATTGCCGATGTGGGGCTCGGATACGTCAAAATGGGCCAGCCGGCGACGACATTGTCGGGTGGAGAAGCACAGCGTGTGAAACTTGCCTCCGAACTGCACCGCCGCAGCAATGGACGTACGCTTTATATTCTCGATGAACCGACAACGGGACTTCATGCCGACGATATTAGCCGGCTGCTGGATGTTTTGCAGCGGCTCGTGGAAAACGGCGATACCGTACTCGTGATTGAACATAATCTCGATGTAATCAAGACAGCCGATTATATCGTCGATCTCGGTCCGGAGGGCGGGGATAAAGGTGGAACCATTGTCGCAAAAGGGACACCGGAACAGGTAGCTGCCGTCCCGGAAAGCTATACAGGCCGTTACCTCAAGCCAATTCTTGAACGGGACCGCCAAAGAATGAAAGAACGGATCCGCCAGCATGAGGCGGCCTCAACCGGCTCCTCAATCGAGTGAAACCTATTATGGGTTCCAATCGTATACCATGATAGCGAAGGAAAAGGAGGAACCGATATGAATAATGAACGAAAGAAAATTCTTGAGATGGTTCAATCAGGAAAGCTGAGCGCCCAGGAAGCGATCATCCTTTTGGAGGCGTTGGAGGGTAAGAGCGGCGGCGAGGTGCAGCCGGCTGTGCCGGCAGTGAGGGAAGAAGCCGATCGTTCACAAGGCAGCCAAAACACCGGCGAAAGCCAAGGCTCGTCAAAGAAAAAGGATGACGATATTTATTCTCAGTTTGAGAATGCTGGAGAAAAAATTTATGACTTTGTCAATCAGGCATTCAAGAAGATCAAAAATATGGATTTGCAATTCACACAGTCGATTGATGTGACCCATGTCTTCCAGCAAAGCGCGGAAGAGATCGACAGAATTGAGATCGATGTGGCCAACGGTCCGGTCCGTCTTGTTTCTTGGGAACAGGATGAAGTAAGGGTCGAATGCCAGGCAAAAGTATACCGCTCTGAAGATGTGGATGCAGCAAGGACATATTTTTTGGACAACACGATTTTCAAAGTTTCAAACGGCTTCCTTCACTTTGGCACCCAATCCAAATGGATGAAAGTCGACGCGGTCATTCATGTACCGGCCAAACAATACCGGAAGATTGCTGCTAGGATTTTTAATGGCGGCATCACAATCGAAGGTTTTGATTGCAGCCAATTGTCTGTCAAGACGTCGAATGGAAAGGTGGAGGGATCCAGACTTTCCGGTGAACATTTTGACATTGAGACAGTCAATGGCCAAATTTCGCTGAGTGACTCGCACTCAGATCGTCTTGAAGCGGAGACAGTAAACGGGGCGATTGATGTGTCGGGTAAAATCCATGCAGCGGAACTGCAATCTTTCAATGGAAACATTTCTTGCAAGCTTGAGGATGATTCCGCATATAAGGTCGAAGCCAAGGCGGTGACTGGCAATATTGCTGTCGCTGTCCAGGAAACGGCGGCAATCGATGGCGACATCCGCTCCAATCTCGGCAGCTACAAGCTTGAACTTGAAGAAATCAACATCCTTCATGAGAAAAAGGAATTGATTCAAAAACAAGTGACATTTAAGCGGACTGGCAGCACGGAAAAGACGCTTCATCTGCTTGCGGATACAAAGACCGGTACCGTGACCATTTCAAAGGCTGACTGAACATGAGATGGCTGATTGGCGTCTTGATCAACGCTGTGCTCTTTCTTGCTTTTGCCGGTTATTTTGATGGTGTTGAAGTTTCAGGATTTGGTGCTGCGATCGGTGCGAGCATCGTACTTTCCATCTTGAACATGATTGTCCGGCCGATCTTGATTGTTCTTACATTTCCGGTGACCATTCTCTCATTCGGACTTTTCCTGTTCGTCATCAATGCGCTGACGTTGATGATGACTGACTCAATCATGGGTGACAGTTTTACGATTGACGGCTTCGGACTGACATTTCTGATTGCGCTGCTTATGTCATTCGTGAACCTGATCATCCAGAAAACGATATTAGACCCGAAAAAATAGACATGAAGCGTCATGACGCTCTGTATATCTATGAATAAAACGGTGGTCGTCCAATAACTCACAAAAAAAGTAGAAGAGACTGGACCAATTTACCGAGACTACTGAAAAGTCCATACTGGAACCGAAAAAACGAGAAGGGGAGTGATTCCCAGTCTCGTTTTTTTGCTTTGAACCTGTGGATCTGTGTCGAGGAGGACGCTCCCCCGGGGTCTCACCAATCGAGTTTTAATCCGAAGGACCTAGAACTATCTACAGCTACAAGCATTTCACAAAGGAAGGACAAGGCTGGAGACCAAACGTGGACGTTCTATTTTAATATCGAAAAGTGCAAGGTCTGCCCGCTCAGGAAGCCTGCTACAAGGAAGTGGCCAAGAGCAAAGCCTATTCGGTAACACTGAATCCCCGGAACAAAGGGTTGAATGTGGTGGAGTATTTTTCAATTCCCTAAAAGGGAGTGATGTTTTCAGTTTATTCTATTGGAAGGCTGAGCATTTTCCGTCCGATTGCCTGGGCCGCTGCATGGAGTGCAGGGGCCGACTCCTCGAAAAGGCTCTGCCTTTCCTTCGTGAGCTGCTCATTCGTAGAAGCTATTTCTGGGTCCTGTGGGAATAGCATGGGCCTTGAGGAAGGCGCGAAGCGTCTGAGGAGGCTCAAGCCATGCCTGCGGAAAGCGTGCCCCGGTACGAAAAGCAACAGACACCGCGAATTGGTTTTGCATAACAAAGAAATAGGGCTGTCACAGAAAGGTCGGTTTTCACTGACTTTCAGGACTGCCCTGTTCTTTTTTGTTATAACCCGTAATGCGAGATGATAGCTAAAGCGATTGCATCGGCGCATTGCTGACGGTAGGGAGCGGATGCAAGCAGTGCCGCTTCCTGCTTGTTTGTCATAAATCCGCATTCAATGAGGACAGCTGTCATTTTTGTTGCGCGAAGCACATAGAAGTCTGCGGTTTTTACACCTCTGTCTTTTCTTTTTGTCATCTCGATCAGTCTTTGCTGAATTCGCTTTGCCAGGTTCAATGCATCATGCGGCCTGCTTTGATGGATATATGTTTCAATCCCTTCAGCCGAGTTCCATCCAGCCCCGAATGCATTGGCATGGATGGAAATGAAACAGTCTGCGCCGATCCTGTTCGCAAGTCTTGTGCGTTCAGCAAGCGGGACATCTTTGTCAGCTGCATGCGTGTAGCGGACAGACACACCCGGCCTTTTTGCCAACCGTGCACCCACTCCCTTAGCAACCGCTTCATTGAAAGAAAACTCCCTCATCCCGGCTGGACTTCGCTTGCCGGGCGTTTCAGGACCATGGCCAGCATCAAGTACAATGATCATTACGCTTCCTCCCTCTCTTTTCAATCATTTACCACATAGCAGAGCGTTTTAAAAAAGGTCACCCTTCCTTTCACCGATTTGCCGATTATCCCGGAATGCGCCGTTTCCCTTTAGTCGCAGAAATGCTAAAATAGAAAAATGAGTTGAAAGCCGGTTATCTGTGAAAATCCGGCTGGATAAGGAGTGATTCTCTTGGCAAAGGTGAAGACGGAAGACATTATCAAGGAATTTAACCTTGAGCTGATCAGCGGAGAAGAGGGGATTCACCGTCCGATCATAACGAGCGATATTTCCAGGCCTGGCTTGGAAATTGCCGGATTTTTTAATTATTATCCTGCAGAGCGGATTCAGCTGCTTGGCAGAACGGAAATCAAATTCAGCGAACGCCTGCTGCAGAGCGAGCGGAGAGAGAGAATGGAAAGGCTCTGTGAGGACATTACACCAGGTATTATCATTTCCAGGGGGCTGGATGTTCCAGCTGAACTAATTGAAGCGGCAGAACGCAATTCGGTCCCGGTCATGCGGACACCGATGAAAACGACAGGGTTTTCAAGCCGCCTTACATATTACCTGGAGAGCCGGCTGGCACCGACAACGGCGGTTCACGGTGTGCTTGTAGAAATTTTCGGCGTCGGTGTGCTTATTACCGGTCAGTCTGGAGTGGGAAAAAGTGAAACAGCATTGGCGCTTGTGGAGCGGGGACACCGCCTGATTGCTGATGATTGTGTAGAAATCCGCCAAGTGGACATGGACAGCCTCGTCGGCACTGCTCCTGACCTGCTGGAACATATGCTGGAAATCAGAGGGCTCGGCATCATCAATGTGATGACGCTATTTGGCGCGGGTGCTGTCAGGACGCATAAACGGATTTCACTTGCCATCCATCTGGAGCTATGGGATGCGGACAAGCATTACGATCGGTTGGGCCTCGATGAGGAAAAGATGAAAATCATCGACACGGAAATCACCAGGCTGACGGTACCCGTCCGTCCGGGCCGTAACCTGGCTGTCATCATCGAAGTGGCTGCAATGAACTTCCGTCTGAAAAAGATGGGGGTTAATGCAGCTGAGCAATTCACCGACCGGCTTTCGCAAGTGATCCAAGAAGGCAGCAATGATGAACAGTAAAGGAGGTTTTTAAATGGTAAGTATGATCCAGCCGCTTAATCCGATCGCCTTTAAGCTCGGACCGCTTCAAGTCCACTGGTACGGGCTGATCATCGGCTTCGGAATTGCTCTTGCTCTTTGGCTCGCCATAAGAGAAAGTGAGAAACTCGGGCTGAACAAGGACATATTTCCGGACTTAATGATCTGGGCCATCCCGATTGCGATTCTCAGCGCACGTATTTATTATGTGCTCTTCCAATGGGACTACTATTCCCAGCATCCGGGCGACATCATTAAGATATGGGAAGGCGGAATTGCGATTCACGGTGCATTGATCGGCGCTGTCATTACCGCGGCGATTTATGCAAAATCCAAAGGCGTATCGTTCTGGAAAATCGCCGATATTGCAGCGCCAAGCCTTATCCTTGCCCAGGGAATTGGCCGCTGGGGCAATTTCATGAATCAGGAAGCTCATGGAGGAGAAGTGACAAGGGGCTTTTTGGAAAACTTGCATTTGCCGAAATGGCTAGTAGACCAAATGTACATAAACGGCGCGTATTATCATCCGACTTTTTTATATGAGTCTGTTTGGAATTTGGCAGGCTTTGTTATTCTCATACTGCTTCGAAAAGTAAATTTGCGTCGCGGGGAAATGTTTCTTTCCTATGTCATCTGGTATTCGTTCGGCCGCTTTTTCATTGAGGGAATGCGAACGGACAGCCTCATGCTGACGAGCAGCTTGCGGATTGCCCAGGTGATTTCCCTGTTCCTGATGGCGGTGGCAATCGTAATCTGGATTTACCGGAAGAAAACAGGTATGGCCAACAAGAGATATGACGAATTATAAAATCAGGAGAGAATGCGCATGTGGCAATCAACCATAAAAAATGGCGGCGTTACGGGATTACGGACAACGTGGACATTAGGCAAAATCATTTTTCCGGTCACACTTGCCATTGTCATTCTTCAGCACACTCCTGTCCTGCCGTGGCTGATAGAATTTATCGCACCGGCAATGAAGCTGATCGGTTTATCCGGAGACGCGGCCATTCCGCTTGTATTGGGGAATGTGCTCAATTTGTATGCAGGCATCGCCGGTATTTTGTCTTTGGAATTAACGGTAAAAGAAGTTTTCATCATCGCTTTGATGATGTCGGTTGCGCATAATTTGTTTATTGAATCAGCGGTCGCGGCGAAGGTCGGAGTGAAAATCCGGCTCGTTTTGGCGGTCCGGTTAGGCTTGGCGCTGATAGCGGCAGTCGTGGTGAACCTGGTCTGGCAAGGAGGCGGGGAAATTGCCCAGTACGGTGTAATCGCAGCCGAAGAAGAGCTCACTGCAGGAGCGATTCCCATTCTCATGCTCGCCCTGAAAAAAGCATTTCTCGGGGTAGCTCAGCTTGCGCTGATTGTCATCCCGCTCATGGTCGGGATTCAGTTTTTAAAGGATTACAAATGGATTGATGTCTTTTCGCGCTGGATGTCGCCATTTACCAGGCTGCTCGGAATGAAGGAAAATACTTCGACTACGATGGCCGCGGGTCTCGTGTTTGGGCTCGCGTACGGTGCGGGGGTTATGATTCAAGCGGTGAAAGAAGACGGAGTCAGCAAAAAAGACGCCACATTGGCTGTTATTTTTCTCGTAGGCTGCCACGCAGTTATCGAGGATACGCTGATATTTGTTCCGCTCGGAATCCCGGTATGGCCGCTTCTGCTTATTCGCCTCATGACCGCAGTCGGCGTCACGTTACTCGTCTCGCTTCTCTGGAGGCGAGCTGATTTTGCAAAAGAAAGGAATGTAGCCTCATGAACCAACCGATTACTACAATATTATTTGACTTGGACGGAACACTTGTTGATACAAATGAATTGATTGTCCAGTCGTTTTTGCACACGCTCGGCCAATATTACCCAGGCCGTTACAAACGGGAGGATATCACCCCGTTCATGGGACCGACACTCCATGAAACATTTGGCAGCATTGATCCCGACCGGGTGGAAGAGATGGTGGAAATCTACCGGAAATTTAATTATGAGCAGCATGATCTCCTCGTAAAGGAATTTGAGGGAGTGTTTGAAACGGTGCAAAATCTGGATCAAAACGGCTATAAGCTTGCCATCGTTTCAACGAAGATCCGATCGGTTGTTTTAAAAGGGCTTGAACTGACCAACCTGGCACAGTTTTTCGATGTCGTCATCACTTTGGATGAAGTGGAACATGCCAAGCCGGATCCGGAGCCACTGATGAAGGCGCTGGATGCGCTAGGTTCGAAACCGGAAGAGGCAGTCATGGTCGGTGACAGCATGCATGATATGCTGGGCGGAAAAAATGCCGGAACCTATACTTGCGGCGTGGCCTGGTCACTGAAAGGGAGAGAATACCTCGAGACATTCGAACCCGATTTCATCCTTGAAAAAATGCCCGATTTACTTGATATCGTCGGAGTCGGCGGAAAGTGAGAAGGACGGAGCGCTTTCCTGTCTCAGGCGCCAATTCCCTATGGCATGTATACGAAACGGTGCCGTTCTGGAAAGTCGTGAAAAATTTCATCGTCATCCAGATGGCCCGCTATACGCCGTTTTTAGGACTGAAAGCTTGGATGTACCGCGTTTTTCTGAAAATGGAAATCGGTGAGCAGTCCTCTTTTGCGCTGATGGTCATGCTTGATGTGATGTTCCCAGAAAAAATCAGCGTTGGGAGAAATACTGTTATCGGCTATAATACGACAATTCTGGCTCACGAATATCTTATAGAGGAATACCGTCTTGGCCGTGTTGAAATCGGCGACGAAGTGATGATCGGTGCCAATACGACAATATTGCCCGGCGTCCGGATCGGCAGCTGTTCCATCGTCTCAGCGGGTACACTCGTCCATAAGGATGTCCCGGAAGGCTCATTTGTCGGCGGTAACCCGATGCGGATCATATACACGAAAGAGGAATTGGCGGCAAGGTGGGCCGACGACCCGATCTATGGCAGAAAGGGCGGCAAGGAACCCGTATCTTAATTGATGCGGGTTTTTCGCGTGTTCAAATGGGCTGAGGAGTGTGCTATACTCTTTAAAGTGACAATGGATGAGGACAACGGAGGATGCCCAGATGGTTAAAGACTCAAAAGCAAGAAATGAGAAAGCTAAAGTATTTTCCTTCGTACCAACTGGAGAATATTATTTTCATAAAGGAATCAATGCGTATGACCGCTTTGATTTAAATAAAGCAAAAAAGTATTTAAAAAGAGCGTTGGAGCTTGAGCCGCTTGAGCCGATGATCGCCTGCCAGCTCGCTCTTGTCCATACTGAATCGGGAGAATACGAGGAATCAAACAGGCTGTTGCTGATGATTACCGAGCAACTCGATGAAAGGATGACAGAGTGCCATTTTTTTATCGCCAATAACTATGCCTATTTAGGCTTGTTTTCCGAAGCATATAAGCATGCAACGCTTTATCTTGAAAAAGACCATATCGGCGAGTTTACCGAAGATGCGCAAGAGCTCCTGGAAGTGATCGGCATCAGCGAAAAGGAAGAGCTGGAGTCATTGGAGGAGCAAGAGGGCATGATAGACATGCAGGAAAAGGCGAAGGCATTGCTGGAGAGTGGGAATTTTACCAATGCTGTTGAATTACTGGAAGAGACGATCATTGAATTTCCGGAGTTCTGGCCGGCATACAATAATCTGTCTCTCGCTTATTTCTATGAGGGTGACACCGGGAAAGCTGCAGGCGTGCTGGAAAAAGTGCTCGACAGAAATCCGGGAAATTTGCATGCGCTCTGCAACCTGGCCATCTTTTATTACTATGAACAAGAGACGCAAAAGCTTGAGGAACTCCTTGCCGCACTTGATAAAGTACAGCCAATCCTCTTTGAGCATAGGTATAAATTAGGGGCGACGTTTGCCCTGACGGAAAACTACGAGAAGGCGTATGCTTGGCTGAGACAAATCCAGCGCTCAGGGTATGAAGAAGACGAGGGATTTTATTACTGGCTGGCGAAATCCGCCTACCATACAGGGCATAAAAACGTGGCGCAAAATGCCTGGAAACGGCTTTCTGCCCTGAACCCCGAAAAGGCGAACCGTGCCCCTTGGAGCGAACAGGAAGAGCAGGACACTAGCAGCGAAGAAGACATGACCATCATGAAGCTTCTTCGGAGCGAGAAACTTGAAGAACGGCTTTACAGTCTGTTCCTTATTTCCGTATCTGACCGTATTCAGGAGCTGCTGACCCATGAGCAATTTAAATCAATTGATGAATTTTCTCTTACGGAGAAACTCTATCTCGCAAAAGTGATTCAGTCGGACAATCAGAAAAAGCTGGACCCGGATGGCTTGATTGAAGCTGCGCATGAGACGGCTCTGATCTTGTATGAACGCCATAAAGACCAGGCAGCCGTGGCTCGCATGATGATTGTCAATTGGTTTTCCGCCTTTATTGAAGCTTGCCGGGCAGGGGAGAAGTTTGTGAATGCCAATGCCATTGCGGCTGCAGTGGAATATGTATGGATGAGCATGGCTGGAGACACTCAGACGAAAACCGAAGTCTCAAGCCAATTTGGCATATCGCCGGCGACATTAAGAAAGTATATTCGTATGCTGGAAGGGTATATGGTATAAGACGGCGTCCATTTGTTAATTTTGTGCCGCTCAGTTTTGAACGCCCAGTCCAAGTGGAGCATATCTTTGGACGCAATGGAAACCAAGGTTTACGATAGAGGAAAGTGAGTACAACAAGCAGGAGGTATCTATGTTTAGGTGCCTCTCTACTATAAAAGGAGTGTCCATACATGTCAGAGGAAAAAATTTATGACGTCATCATCATCGGCGCAGGTCCTGCCGGCATGACAGCGGCGGTCTACGCTTCCCGTGCCAACTTGTCCACGTTGATGATTGAGCGCGGTGTACCGGGCGGACAAATGGCAAATACGGAAGATGTAGAGAACTATCCTGGATTTGATAATATTCTCGGACCAGACCTCTCAACGAAAATGTTCGATCATGCCAAGAAGTTCGGTGCTGAGTATGCGTACGGCGATATAAAAGAAGTGATTGACGGTGAAGAGTATAAGACTATCAAGGCAGGCTCTAAGGAATATAAAGCGCGCGCTGTAATCATCACGACAGGTGCGGAATACCGGAAAATGGGCGTACCTGGAGAAGAGGATCTTGCAGGCCGCGGCGTATCGTATTGCGCAGTTTGTGACGGCGCATTCTTTAAAGAGAAAGAGCTTGTTGTTGTTGGCGGAGGAGACTCAGCAGTAGAAGAGGGAGTATTTTTGACCCGCTTCGCGAGCAAAGTGACAATCGTCCATCGCCGTGACGAGCTTCGCGCCCAAAAAATCCTTCAGGACCGGGCTTTTTCCAATGATAAAGTTGAATTCATTTGGAGCCATACAGTAAAAGAAATTAACGGCAAAGACGGAAAAGTCGGTTCGGTTACGCTCATCTCCACGAAAGACGGCTCAGAACGTGAGTATCCGGCGGACGGTGTGTTCATTTACATCGGAATGGATCCATTGACAGAGCCGTTCAAAAATCTTGGCATCTTGAACGCAGCCGGATATATTGAAACAGATGAAGACATGAATACAAAAGTACCGGGCATTTTTGCAGCAGGGGATGTACGCGAAAAGATGCTGCGACAAATCGTCACTGCTACAGGCGACGGCAGCATTGCAGCTCAAAGTGCCCAGGCCTACGTAGAAGATTTAAAAGAAAAATTGCATTTAAAATAATGCTTAACAGAAACGATACATTTAGTTACCGCCTTTTAACCAGTTTGTAACAGCGGTGAAATGTTTTTCGGGTACAGTAGAAACATGAGATATTGACCCCCTTTTTATACAATATCCCTTTCATTGAGCACAGGATTCTTCCTGTGCTATTTTTTTGTTTCCGGATATTGGGATGTTCCATGAAGCAGGGCGCAAGGCCGTTCAAGAAACCAAGAAAAGTAGTATAATGGAGGAAGAAGAATAGAGAACTGGGGTGGAACGATGAGTGACGATGTTCAATTGGTAATTATCACCGGCATGTCCGGCGCAGGAAAAACAGTCGCAATTCATAGTTTTGAGGATCTTGGCTTTTTCTGCGTGGACAATTTGCCCCCGGCCCTGATGCCGAAGTTTTTGGAACTGATGCGTGAATCGGGCGGCAAGATGGATAAAGTCGCACTAGTAATGGATTTGAGGGGACGCGAGTTTTTCGATACATTGCTTAGAGCGCTGGATGATCTGTCGCTGTCACAATGGGTAACGCCGAAGATTGTATTTCTAGATGCAGACGATGCTGCACTTGTCCGTCGCTATAAAGAGACGCGCCGCTCCCATCCGCTGGCACCATCCGGGCTGCCGCTGGAAGGGATCATGCAAGAGCGCTCCTTATTGGAAGACCTGAAAGGCAGAGCGCAAATCATCTACAATACTTCTAATATGCAGCCGAGAGAATTGCGCGAGAAGATCCTACAGGAGTTTTCTGCTGACAAGCAATCGATGTTTTCGGTCAACGTCATGTCTTTTGGCTTTAAATATGGTATCCCGATTGACGCAGACCTCGTATTCGATGTCCGCTTTTTGCCAAACCCTCACTATATTGAGCATATGAGACCGCAGACCGGGAAGGATCAGGAGGTCGCCAATTATGTGCTGAAGTGGAATGATACACAGAAGTTTCTCGCAAAAACGCTTGACCTGCTGACCTTCATGCTCCCGCTCTATAAGCGCGAAGGAAAGAGCCAGCTTGTGATTGCCATCGGCTGTACCGGCGGCCAGCATCGTTCCGTTGCGCTCGCAGAACATATCGGCCACTTCTTTGAAAAGGATTATACAGTCAGCGTAACTCACCGCGATATGGAGAAAAGAAAGGGAAAAACATCATGACCAACAACAATGATCCAAAAATAGTGGTAATTGGCGGAGGCACCGGCTTGCCTGTTTTGCTGAGGGGGCTGAAAAGGCTGCCGATCGATATTACAGCCATCGTCACGGTGGCGGATGATGGCGGCAGTTCCGGCCGGATCAGAAGTGAAATGGAAATTCCTCCACCAGGGGATATCCGGAATGTTATGGCTGCCTTGTCGGATGTCGAGCCGCTTGTCGAGGAGATGTTCCAGCACCGTTTTGACACCGGGAATGAACTGTCCGGCCATTCGCTCGGAAACTTGATCATCGCTGCCCTTACTTCAATCACAGGCGATTTCGGGCATGCAGTCAGGGAAATGAGCCGGGTTCTAAATGTCCATGGCCTCGTCCTGCCCGCAGCCAATCAGAATGTGATCCTGCATGCTGAAATGGAAGACGGATCAGTCGTCGCCGGTGAATCGAAAATCCCTTTCTCAGGCAAAAGGATTGAACGGGTATTTCTGACACCGGAAGACATTCGTCCGCTTCCTGAGGCATTGAAGGCGATTCAGGCAGCCGACTTAATTGCTATCGGTCCCGGCAGCTTGTATACGAGCATATTGCCGAACCTCCTCGTACCAGGACTCGGAGAAGCAGTGTGCCGGGCAAAGGCAAAGAAAGTATACATTTGCAACTTGATGACGCAGGCGGGCGAAACACTCGGATTTACAGCCGGCGATCATATTGAAGCGCTGTACCGTCATATGGAATGTCCGTTTGTCGACACAATCATTGTCAATAACGAGGAGGTTCCGACAGAAGTGATCAGCCGCTACGAAGAGGAGATGGCCCAGCCAGTATTGTTTGATATTGAGCGCCTGTCCAAAATGGGCTTGGAAGTTGTCCAGGAAGGGATCATTAACTATGATGACGGCCTCATCCGGCATAATACCGAGAAAGTGGCAGACATCTTGTATTCATTGCTGCGCGAATCCGTCCGATAGGCTTCCGGGATAAAAAATTCTTACCTCAATAGACATCTGTGGTATGATACAACATGGTGACTCTATAACAACGGAGCCATGCGGACCTCATGTAGAACATGGGAATATGGGGGTGAAGAGGATGTCTTTTGCCTCGGAAACAAAAAAAGAACTGACGAATCTGCCGATAAAGGAATGCTGTTCAAAGGCGGAACTAGCCGCGCTAATCCGGATGAACGGCTCCTTGTCATTCTCAAATCGGGAATTGGTTGTCAATATCCAGACGGAAAATGCGGCCATCGCCAGGCGGATCTATATTTTGCTGAAGAAAGAGTATGATGCAGAAGTAGAGCTGCTCGTCAGGAAAAAGATGCGCTTGAAAAAGAACAATGTATATATTGTCCGGCTGAGAAAAGAGGCGGAGGAGATGCTCCAGGATCTGCGGATTTTGCAGAACGGACTGCAGCCCATTCAAGATATAGAAGAGAGCTTGATCGGGAAGAAGTGCTGCCGCCGTTCTTATCTGCGCGGAGCATTTTTAGCCGGGGGATCGGTGAACAACCCGGAAACCTCTTCTTATCATTTGGAAATTTTCTCTTTATACAAGGAGCATAACGACTCTCTCTGCGAACTGATGAATACATTCGGATTGAACAGCAAGACGCTTGAGAGAAAAAACGGCTATATCACTTATTTGAAGGAAGCGGAAAAGATCACCGAATTTCTTAATGTGATCGGTGCTCATAACTCTTTACTTAGATTTGAGGATGTGCGGATCGTCCGTGATATGCGGAACTCAGTGAACCGGCTTGTGAACTGTGAAACGGCAAACTTGAACAAGACGATTGGGGCGGCGCTCAGGCAAGTGGAGAACATCCGCTATATCCAGGAATCTGTTGGCCTGGACATTTTGCCTGATAAGCTCCGTGAAATCGCAGAGCTTCGGGTTGCCCATCAGGATGTCACCTTGAAGGAACTCGGAGAGATGGTCTCAGGCGGCCAGATCAGCAAATCAGGCATTAACCACCGTCTGCGCAAAATCGATCAGATTGCGGAAAAGCTCCGCGGCGGAGCGGGCCAATAAAGGGTAGCTTTGATGGACTGCGGCGTTTTGGGCCTGTATTCCTCACAGATCATTAGCTGAATGATTCGTTGCTGGTAGCCGCGAATTTGTATAATTAAAAAGCCGGAGACAATGGATATGGAATCCTGTCTCCGGCTTGTTTTTATTTATCGGCTTTTGTCGTGATGCCTTCATTGCGAGTGATGATATGGTCAATCAGACCGTATTCTTTCGCTCTTTCAGCAGTCATGAAGTTATCGCGATCCGTATCGTGCTCAATCACTTCGAGCGGCTGTCCGGTGCGGTCAGCCAAAATTTTGTTAAGTTTCTCGCGCATCGCCAAAATGCGTTTGGCAGCAATTTCGATTTCCGTCGCTTGACCTTGTGCTCCTCCGAGCGGCTGATGGATCATGATCTCACTGTTTGGCAACGCGTAGCGCTTCCCTTTCGTTCCGGCTGTGAGCAGGAAGGATCCCATGGAAGCTGCCATTCCGATACAAATGGTCTGCACGTCAGGCTTGATGAATTGCATTGTATCATAGATGGCCATACCGGCTGTGATGCTTCCGCCAGGGCTGTTGATGTAGATGGAGATGTCCTTTTCCGGGTTCTCCGCTTCAAGGAATAATAGCTGAGCTACAATTGAGTTAGCGACGTTGTCGTCAATTGCGCTTCCCAGCATGATGATGCGGTCCTTCAGCAGGCGTGAGTAAATATCATATGCGCGTTCACCACGGTTTGTCTGTTCAATGACTGTAGGAATTAAATTCATTCTTTCTCCTCCTTCAATAAAATCCGGCCGTAAGCGGCCCTTTTCTGTTAAAACGGTATGTATTCTTACTATACACTGATGGTCAGTAAAGGTCAAAAGAAGTAACTCGTGTATGAAAAGAACGGTTCCAATTACATAATATCCATCCTGAATGGTTTTAAACTTGAGGAGGTTTATGCATGTGTAAAATTTGCAAACCTGAAAACAGAAAAAGGCTTTGGAATGCTGAAAAGTCAGCGCTCCAAAGCCTTTTTTAACCTAAGTCTGTGACGCCCTCGGCAGGCGTTGATATGTAAGGTTTAAACGTTGATACTACAGCTTTTTGACTTTCCTGTGTGTAAAATTTGTGTAAAATTGTTACACATACATTCTTCCCATGACATCAATAGTTGCTTTCATATCATTTTCCCTCATTTCTTTGATTACGTGAGCATAGTGGCGCATGGTTGTCTCGATGTCCGAATGCCCCAAACGCTCACTCACATAATAAATGGATACTTTCTTATATAGCAGCACGCTGGCATGCGTATGCCTCAGGCCATGCAAAGTAATGGGCTCGATGCCTAGATCATCTAGGACACTTTTTAACAGTTTATTCACAGCATTATTTGATATGGTTTTGTTTTTTGATTGCGGGCTGAAAAATACAAGCCGGTGTATGTTGTTTGGTGTATTTTCAAACATCTGTCGGAAAACAGCCATCGTCTTTGTGTCCATCTGGATAACCCGATTAGACGTCACGCTTTTCACTTCGCCAAATCCTACACCGTTTTTATAATCCCAAGTTTTGTTTACACTAATTTCGTTTCTGACAAAATCAAAGTCATTGCGGGTAAGGCCCACAATCTCACCAAAGCGCATTCCGGACGTCAACGCGAGCAAAAGGGCATAATACCCGTTGGCTCGGGGCAGACGTCTGTACAATTCCGCCAGCAACTTCTTGCTGTCCTCATAGTTCAAATGCTTCTCTTCTGGACGTTTTGCTGGGACGTCACCAGTTATGATGGCTCCACGAGTAAAATCAACCCGGATAATTCCTTCATCCATCGCCTCGCGTACACAGGCCCGCACATGAATGTTTAATTTGCGGGTGGTTTCCCTCGCTCGACCTACCCCGTAATCATTCAAAAATGCCTGATACTGACGTTTGGTTATCGTTTGTAAGGGATTGCCTTTGAATGCAGCTTCTAACGTCCGTAGTGTGTCTATATAGCGTTTCCGAGTGACGTGAGATATATCTTTCTTGTAAATATCTATCCATTCCCGAAAATATTGCGGCAAGGTGATGTCCGTTGCTTTAGTTACAATTCCTTTCTGCAGATCAGCCTCTACTTCTGCAGCCGCTATCTGTGCTTCTTTTTTTGTTTTGAAGCCTCCTTTTCGGAGAGGATGCGATTTTCCATTGATAGTACGGCTCACCGTGTATTGCCAGGTCTTTCCGCGCTTCTGAAACGATGCCATTCTAACTACTTCCTTCCATAGTCAGTTTTCGTTTTCGCAATACGATTAGCGGTTCGAAATAGACCAGGTACTCACCGACGATTGTGGAAACACCATACTCTTCTTTATATCGATCTAGAGTCTCTTCTAAGAAAGATTCTGTCACTCCTAAATGCGCCGCCAATTCATAACGATTGCGGATGCCGGCTTTGTAGGCTTCCAGAATACTTGTCAGAGGAATCAGTTTTTTGTATGCCCAAGTACGCGCTCGCCTTTCTTGCTTACGATTCATGAGTTTCGACTGATCGATAATATCACCGCTGCTTGTATGGTGATGCCCAAGCTCCTCGGCCAGCACACAGCCTTTCTCTATAGTAGGCAGATGCTTGTTGATCCAGATTATGTTATCGCTATAGAGTCCTTTGTTTTTTGGGTGCATAGGCTGCTCGAACACTTCGACGCCTTGTTGAAATGCTTCTTGTAGTAATTTCTCGTAAGGCAAGCAAATCACTCCCGACCTTTTCGCTTCATGCGGACAAATTCTTTGAAGCGTTCAATTTCCTCAAGTTCTTCTTCAGTCCATTCTTCACCATCGTGATGGGCAGCAATAGTTTCTATGTAAGGCTCGTCTGTGCGGCCGAGAAGGTAATCCACAGATACATTGAAGAAATCAGCGACTTTTTGGACATTTTCTGTTTTAGGCGAAGAACCATCCCATCTTCTTATTTGGCCATTTGAAATGCCAGTTTTCCTTTCAACTTCCGCGATAGATACTTTTCTTGCATCACACAAATTTTTTATTCTGTCGACTAAACCCACTTATATCAACCTTTCGTGAGCCCATGAAAGAACATTTTAGCATTTGCGCTATTTATTTGTTGACATTTAGCGTATGCGCTAATATACTGTGTTCATAAGCTTCTTTATTCGCTAAAAAGAGCGCAAAAAAGACAACCACAGACAAACGCATTTTTCGTTGGGGAACGGACAAATGTTTATATGTAGGCTTTTTGGAGTCTTATTTAGCTATGCCTTGATAATAGCATTTACGCTAAATGACGTCAATAGAATTAGCGAATAAATTAGCTAATTGAAAATTCACCGATGCGCTGTGACACCGAGCCAATGACGGTGTACTCAAATCAAACGGAAATGAAAGGAGGATGAAGCATGCCACAAGATTTGAGCATTCTGGTTCGTTCAGAACTATATAAGAAAAAAATGAGTCAAAAGGAGTTGGCTCAGATGCTGGGAATTTCAAGTGCTTATCTATCTGACATCATCAACGGTCGGAAGGATGGACCAAAAGCCCAAGAGCACATTAAGCACATCCGTAAGATTTTGAATGTCTAAGGAAGGAGGACGTTCTTATGCAGCAACTCAACGTAAACTTGTCCATTCCGATTCCGGCCGACCATGTGCTCATCAGCAAAGTAGAGTTTGAAGAATTGAAGTCGAACGAATTGGCTGGCGTTTACTGGAACATGCGTGATTTGGAAGATCGTACAGGCAAGAAAAGCGATTGGTTAAAAGAGAACATTCTCTTTCCGACTAAATTTCGAAATGAATTGGACGCAGATCGCGGCGGTTTCGTTTTTTATCCGAAATCAAAAGGTCAAGTATGGACCTTTCATGCAAAAAGCATGGCGGCATTTTTAGACAAGAATTTCAGTAGGATTTTCAAAGTTTAATAGGGAGGTAGTCAAATGAAAGCCGGTGAAATGTTGGGCTGGACAAATCGGTTCAAGGAGATCATGGCATCCAAGGCAAACAGCGATCTGAAACACAGGAGGCTGGCAGCACTCATGGACGATATGGAAGGTGCTTACGATATTCCGATGCTCCGTAAGCCGGAGTTTGAAAAAGCTAATCCGTTTGTTATGCAGATGTACAGAACAGTGTCGGAAGCAAGGGTGTTTTGAGGAGGGTGAGCGTATGCCAATTGAATACGTTGTGCAAGTCCCAAAACGTTTCCGCTCTTCTAAATGGAATGGAATGTGCGTTCAAATAGTCGAAGATGACGGGGACTACGCGCTTGTAGTCAGCAAAAAAGGGAAGAGGCTCCGGTTTCATAAAAAATGGCTTGTTCCACTCCGACCAAATTAAATCAAAAACTTTATAGGGAGGTAGTTTAAAAATGTTGAAGATACCAACGGCAAAAGAAATGGCGGATCTTACCGAAGTCTCGCGGAAAAATTATGAGGAGTCGGTTATGAACTCAGCAACATTTAACAAGGTGGTTAGCGATATAGAACAGGCGGCATTGGAGGGCAAGGGTTCGATAATGGTTCCTCTGGAGAGCGAAGAAGCTTTGAATGAGTTCGAAGTTATTAAGAAATATCTGTTGTCGGCTGGTTATGTTTGCTCGTACTTTCAAAGACCGCTTTCGCTATCAAAGCGTCCCGATGCTTTACTAATTTCTTGGAGATTGGTGGGTGACAAAAAATGAAAATCAAAATTATCAAGTGTGAGGATTGTAAGCGGGAAGTTTTTCTTGATGGCAGCTTCACCTGTTCTTGTGAGTGTGGGGCTGATTACAATTCTGCTGGTCAACGGCTTGCATCGAGGGGGCAATGGGGCTATGAGAGGGGAGAAAGTCTGGCGGATATGTTCGATTGGTCGGATGAGTGGTAAGCGCGGCAATTGACCACATTGAAGGGAGGTGATTGTGTGGAAGATCCGAAAGTAACTCAGATTCGTCAGTATGGTCATCCACAGGCGCATATGGACACTAAGTACGGCTGTGACTGGAAAGGTGAGATTGTGGAAGTCGGAGCTGAAATCGTCATTGATCCAGGACTTGATGAAATTCTCTTCAAGGATGATCTACCCGAGTACCTGGCCAAGAAGTATGGATTTGAATTTACGACAGCTGAAAGGGGTGAGTAGGTTGAAGGTAAAAGTTTCTGAATGGTTGGCAATGACGCCGGAAGAAAAGCGCCGAGAAATCCTGTTTGCGGGAATCTTTACGCTCTTAAAGAGAAAGTAAAAGCCCCATGCGCCAACATGGGACCCTGAGAAAAAATATCTTGATTTAACTATATCACAAATTGGAGGAAACGGAATGAGAGTTTATTTGAATGTTGATGGTGAGAGATTGCCAGTTGTGAATATGTCACTGTCTTTCAATAACGGTTTGGTAACTAGTGTACAGGTTTTAAAAGGAAGTTCATATGAGAGCTACTATGACGAAAACTATTATGGTTTGTCAGATACGGATCAGAAAACTGTGAACTTAGCTGAATGCCTTGAATATCCTTCCATCGAAGAAAAGCTTGAAAAGAAACACCAGGAACTTATTGAACATCTTGATGAAATGCATAAAGAAGAAAATGAAAAGCTAACTGAAATTGCAATTGAGGCAATGGAAGACGATCAAGGCAATCAACTTGCAGGACTACCATTCTTGGACAAGCAGAAAGAATACAAGCTTTTGCAACAGCGTGTATTCGGCATTATTGACGCGATTGAAGAAGTCAAAGCCTATCATGAAGGTTTTTACGCGAAAGATGCTGCAGCTGAAACGGAGGGCGAATGATGGCTACTCTCTACGAATTGCAAGGCAAATATGCTCAAATCCAACAGATGATTGAAGAAGGGGCAGAAGGGCTGGAAGATACTCTTGAATCTGTGGAGGGCGCTCTTGAAGAAAAACTTGAATCTTATGCGATGGTCATCCGCAATATTGAAAGTGATGTGGAAGGTCTGAAAGCAGAGGAAAAGCGACTGGCTGATCGTCGGAAAGCAATGGAGAACGGAATCAAGCGCATGAAATTGTCTATGCAGGATGCCATGTCCTCCACAGGAGATACGAAGATTCAGGGGGAGAAATTCACATTCACCATTCAGAAGAATCCACCTGCATTAAAAGTTGTGGACGAGTCATTGATCCCGAAAAAGTTTCTTGTCCCTGTTGCTCCAACAATCGATAAAAAAGCAATTATGGAATTGATTAAGTCCGGAAAAGAAGTGGCTGGTGCACAAATTACACAAGGCGAATCTTTACGGATTCGATAATGGGAGGAATGTAAGAATGGCGAAATCATTACTTCATCAAAAAGAACGTTGGTATGCGGATACGCATAAAGAAGCAGAAGAAATTGTTGCCGATGCTAAACAAGATGAAGCATTAACAATGCAAAAAATCCATGAAAAGCATAACTCGAAAGGTTTTTATTACCTAGTGGATTTGGAACGCACATACAGTACGGCTAAAGAAGAAATGGAAAAACGTCCAGAAAAGGACGATGTTCCCGAAGGTCAGATGAACATCGAGGAAGTGCATGAAGGCATCGAGTATTCGGTTGATAAGAATGGAAGTGCATCAGTGAAACCGGCTGAAAGCAATACAGATGAAGATCCGTCTGATGATTTGCCATTTTAATAGAAAAGGAGTGTGGAAGGCTTGACACAACAATTTGATTTCAGCACTCAAAATGCAACTGAGATCGTGAAGCAAGGAAAAACATATTTACTCTATGCGAATCCAGGCATGGGCAAGACACATACATTGCGCTTTCTCCCAGGTAAAACATTAGTGCTTGATATTGATAGAACTTCACAAGTGTTGAAAGGCGAAAAGAACATTGAAATTATCTACGTCGACAATCAAAACACTTGGGAGTATTGGGAAGCATTATTGACACATCTTCAAACGATAAAAGGACAGTTCGACAATATCGCAATTGACAATGTATCGGAGTTGGAACGTTGTTTGTTATCACATCTTGGCTTCATTGGCCGTAACCAAGGTGTTCCCGCACAAGGTGACTATCAAAAGATGCAGTTCCGCGTGGTCAATAGTTTTCGCTGGATGAAGAATCTAGCCGATCGCATCGTATTTACGGCATGGGAAACAACGGACCTTTATACGACAGCAGAGGGCCAGCAATACAATCGATCGTATCCGCAAATTAACGGCAAGATCTTGAATAATGTACTCGGTCTGTGCGATGTCGTCGGTCGCTTGATGATTAATCAAGAAGGTGAACGTGGTTTTGTGTTAGAGGGTACAAACAGCATTTATGCAAAGAACCAATTGGACAACCGAAAGGGATGCAAACAGGATGATATTTTCCTTTTGCCTTCCACAAATAATGAAACTACAGGAGGAAAACAATAATGTCATTTTTCAAATTTGATGAAGAAAACGTTGGTACAGGATTTGAGTTGGTCGAGGAAGGAAAGTATGAAGCGACCATTTTGAATGCAGAAGCAGGGAAAACGCAAGCCGGTAAAGATAAATTAAATGTGGATTTTGAAATTCGAAGTGATGTGCCGCAAAAACATCAGGGCGCAAAGGTACTCTACAATACTTTCACATTTGAACATGAAGTGTCTGTGAGGATTGTTAATTCATTGATTAAGGCATGCGGGTTTCCGAATGGCCATCCGTTCAGTTCTGCGCAGGATATGGCTAATCAGTTAATCAATAAACACCTATGCATTACGGTCAAGCATGAAGATTATACAAAAGATGGGCAGAAACGTACCGCTGCTAAAGCCAAATATTATGATGTTTCGGCTGTAAATCCACCGGCCCAGGTAGGATCACCAATCCAAGTTGGCGATGAAGATCTACCATTCTAATAAAAATTTCATAGAGAGGTCTGTTTTTACGGACTTCTCTTTTTTATACCCAAAAATCGACTTTCGAGCATGAAAGGATGACGGAATGAGCTACTTTTACACAGAAATCAACGGTGTAAATCGTGAAGAAGTTGACCGGCGAGTCAACGATCTGATTGGAAGAGGATTTGAAGTCGTTTCTCGGGCTGAACAATCAGAAACAAAAACCATCTACAAACAGACTGACTCAATTGGACGGAGTAAGAGGGCGTTTGACCATAGGGCAGATTATCAAAAACATACGGTTGTAATGCGCCGGAAGAAACTTGAAAAAGCGTAGACACGGATTCAGCAAGGGTGGAAGGTTACTCGGTAGAAGGAGGGTGGGAAATGGAGTCCAATAAAATCTATCAAGGTCATTGTCTCAAAGTGCTCCGAGCGTTTCCGGATAAGGCTGTAAATACTGTTGTCACAAGCCCTCCATACTGGGGATTGCGAGATTATGGGGTGGATGAGCAGATCGGCTTAGAAAGCTCAGTTGACGAGTATGTAATGACCCTCGTTGAAGTGTTCGCTGAGGTAAAAAGGGTGCTCCGGGATGATGGGACATTGTGGCTGAATCTTGGAGATTCTTACGCCGGGAGTGGTCGGGGAAGAAATGCAGATGGGCAAGGGAATCCAGGTAATAATCATATGCAATCAGCTGGACAAACGCACGGTATTGTTTCAGTTGCAAAAAGTGTAGAAGGGCTTAAACCAAAGGATTTAATTGGTCTGCCATGGAGGGTCGCTTTTGCTCTACAGGCTGACGGATGGTATTTACGCCAGGACATCATTTGGAGCAAGTCGAATCCGATGCCGGAGAGCGTAACCGACCGCCCAACAAAATCACATGAATACATCTTTCTGCTATCGAAATCACCGTCTTATTATTACGACCATGAGGCTATCAAGGAACAAGCGATTTACCGTCCGATCGACGATCCTCCTCGGGGATCTCGAGGGGCATTTGGGCCGCCGCAGAATAATCGTCGTGAAGATAAAAAGCGAGGTTCATTTGGCGGGAAGTATGGAGACGAAGCATTCCGGGCAATTCGACCAAAACGGAATAAGCGATCTGTTTGGAATGTTTCTACTAAGCCACTAAGAGAGGCCCACTTCGCAACTTTTCCGCAAGACTTAATCGAGCCATGTATTTTAGCCGGCGCCCCAGAAGGCGGAATAGTATTGGACCCATTCTTCGGATCCGGAACGACAGGACTTGTATCTCTGAGGTATGGACGGAAATTCGTCGGAATCGAACTTAACCCGGAATATATCAAGATTGCGGAAAAGCGTCTGGATAATGTGCAGCTGGAGCTTATTAATTCATTGTAAAGCGAATGCGATTCAATTTAAGGAGGTGGGAGGAAATGAAAGAATATGCAGTCTATAAAGGCGATGACCTAATCTGTATGGGAACAGCTGAAGAATGTGCTTCCCATTTGGGAGTTACACCGGAATACATCAAGTGGATGACCACGCCGACTGGTAAGAAACGACTGGCTGCCAGAAAGAGGCCGGAACGATGCATGACAGCCGAAGTGTTAGAAGTGGAAAAAGATGATCCCGTAATACTAGAAGTTGAATTCGACGAAAACGGATATGCCATTATTCCAGAGGAAATTTACGAGGAAGGAAAGAAAAACGGTATCAATCGCGATAATGTTTATCAGCGCATTAACTCATACTTTTGGACAGCAGAAGAGGCAGTTACCGTCCCAGTCGGTCAACCGAGAGATCCTCTCCGTAGGTTGGCCTTGAAGAATGGATTGACATTGAAACAGTATTCCCGTCGACTTTATGACGGTATGGATCCAGTGAAGGCAGCGACTACTCCAATTGATAAAAAAAGAAGTGAATTGATTAAGAGAGGGAGGAAAAAGAATGGCTGAAAAAATCAAGATTACTCAGGAGCAGGCGGAAGCGCTCAGGTTATACAGACGGAATGGGCACAGAATGGAAGAGTTTGTAGTACACGGCGCTAGAGGTTTTAATGATGCATACGAGCCATTGAAAGGACTTCCTGTAGATGTCATGGCCCGCCTGTTGTACGAGCCAGGGAGCTTTGAGGTTGAAGAGGAAGAATACAAGATTGGGGATCCGGTGAAATATAAAAATTTTGAAGGAAAGTGGATTTACGGGACAATTGAAAGATTTTGTGGCAATTCCGCAATTTGTAGGCCATGGAGTGACGGCGGAACTGGCGGGATGCCTGTTCCAGAACTGAAGCGGCAGACTCCCGAAGAAATCAAAGCCGAGCAGGAACGGCGGGTGTGGGCGAAGATCGGCAGGAAGCCGGGGGAAGTAAAATTCGGGGATAAATACTCTGTCATCGGATGTCACTACACTATCGAAGATGCTTTCGATATGCATGTATTTAAAGACAACTATGAGAGCGGTATCGTAAGAAAATTCTATCCGGTCGAATCTGCCGTTGAGTTTGGGGGTGGGGAGGAATGAGCAACGAGAAAACTAATTGGCTTCCGGTAAACGTGACTTATTTCAAACCGTCAGGAAAGTATTATAGCGAAATCGACTTTTTGTTAGCGAATGACATTTCATACTATGACCGCAGAGAACAATTGACAGAGCTGATAAACGGAAAATTCCCTAACAGCACATTTACCTTTGTCTCTTTAGATTCGGCAGTTCTGGGCTTCCCTTACATGAAAGTAGGTGAATCCCATGACAACTAAAATCAGTGTGGAGAACGCCACTATAAACGTCCTTATGGAAATCGACGGAAACATATATTTAGTTGCTATGGGAACGGCTCATCGCGACGCAATTACTACATTAGCGAAAGTGTCTGCAAAGACAATATTTCCAACGAATAAGACCCAGGCAGAGTTAAATAAGTTTCTTGGGGTGAAAAAATGACAACTGAAACGAATGCAGAACGTTTGCAACGGATAAAGCGGAATCACGAAGGTTTAGTTGCTTACACGGCTGACATTGGAAGTAATGTTATAAACCTTCCGCGAATCAATTCCGATATGGCCTTCCTCATCGAACGAGTGCAGGAGTTGGAAACACGGAATCAGGAGATAGTCGATTTAAATGACATTACTCCTTGTGAAAATGAAATGTTGAAACAAGAAAACGCCCGTCTGCGGGAAGCGTTGAAAAGCGTACAGAATCAGCTTTTTACAGTTCGCGGCCGAAATACTGACCACGACAACGAAATCACTGGACTATGCATAGAGATAAAGCAAGCCCTGGCAGGTGAACCCTAATGAAGCACAGAAGCCGCAGCGCCGGTTTTTATAAAGACGGCAGCCGGCACTTCATGGAAATGAGACAGACCGGCAACGCGCTCCCTCGCCCTGCAAGAATCCAAATCCATAAATGGTATTGGGAGGACGTCGGCGGCGTTAAAGGATGGGAGACTGTCCGGATTTATCACAATATTTTTCATGATTGGGACTACGCGGACGCGGTATTCGATGAAATTCTAAGGCGGGCAGACAAAAAGAAGGCAGGTGAATCGGAGTGAAAAACATCATTGCAAACAATCCAGTTACACCGGAAATGGTTGCTGAACTGATTCGGAAAATGGATAAGCAAGGAGTATCAAAATGACAGAAAAAATGAACGAACTCACAGATAAAATCGAACAATGGGCCAAGGAAAGAAATTTACACACTGCCGATCCCACCAAGCAAATTTTAAAGCTTGGTGAGGAGTTCGGTGAGTTATGCGCCGCGATGGCACGGGGTGACGAGTGGGCTACGTCAGATGCCATTGGTGACATATTTGTCGTATTGACCATTCTCTCACTACAAGAAGGCTTAACCATTGAGGCATGTGTAGAAGCCGCATTCGAAGAAATCAAAGACCGTAAAGGCAAGATGATAAACGGTGTTTTTGTAAAAGAAGAGGATTTAAGTAATCAGCAGTAGACAAATAATGTGGAGGATGTGAATGGCATTGGATATTAGAATTACGCCTTCAAAAGCGAAAGAAATATTGGAGATGGAAACCGACTGGGATAAAGAATTTGCAGAAGAAGACCCAAGTTATAAAGAAGGTTATATCGCAGGCATGAAAGATTTCTTGGCAATCCTTAACCTAACTAAAAAAGATATACAAGGTGCAGTCAAAAATAAATAATGAACAGTACGAACACAAAGCAAAAAACAGGAGGGCAGCAATGAAGGATTCCTATGATTTTAATGCCATCCCCGCTGAGTTAAAAGCCCTTCCTCAATGGATACTTTGGCGAAGTGAAAAAAAGGGTGGACGCTATACAAAAGTGCCGTACCAGGTCGATGGTGAATTGGCTCAGGCAAACAACCGGCGTACTTGGTCCACTTTTGCAACAGCAGTGAAATTTTACTTGCAAGACAATTATGACGGCATCGGCTTTGTATTTAGCAGGCAGGACAATTACATCGGCATTGATATAGATAACTGTGTTGTGGATGGCAAGCCGAATGCCTTCGCAACAGAAATCATCGATACATTGGACAGCTACACGGAATTTTCTCCAAGTGGTAAAGGGCTGCACATCATCATCAAGGGTGGCCTTCCACAGAATGTTATGGGTACGGGCCGTAAAAATGCGAAACATGGTTTGGAAATCTACTCTTACGGCCGTTATTTCACCTTTACCGGCAACCGCGAAAATTCGAATGATGTCTACGATCGGACCGATGAGCTGGCGGAGGTCTTTGAAAAGTATTTTGATGATAGCGACATACAGGGCCGCGTCAATCTGGCCGACTTTGAAAAAGATGATATAAAAATATCAAATGAAGCACTGTGGGAAAGAATGTTTCGTTCGAAAAGTGGCGATGAGATTCGCGCGCTCTACAACGGCAATTTGATAAACGGTGATCACTCGTCCAGCGATCTGGCATTGTGCAATTACCTGGCATTCTGGACCGGTAAATCAGCCACGCGCATGGATGCCATGTTTCGGGAAACCGGTCTGCTGCGTGACAAATGGGACGTCATCCATTTCCGGGAGACGAATGAAACATATGGAGAACGGACGATTGCGGAAGCCATTTCCTCCACAACTTCCACAATATTGGACCAGCAGCAATACGATGAATTTTCCTTCGACTTCCTGGAAGGTGATGCAGCTGCAGAGGAAAAGCCGAAAAAGAAGTTTCGTCTCACCGAACTTGGAAATGCTGAACGGATCGCTTATGAATACGGCCATACCATCAAATATGTAGATGACATGGGCTGGCTGATATGGGACGGCAAGCGTTGGAAGTTCGATAACAAAAAAGAAATCGAGCGCATTACCGCAAAAGTGCTGCGCGGTTTGTATAAATCGGAGGATGAGGCGGAAACGAAATGGGCGAGAATGTGCGAACGCCGGAACATCCGGATGAACAGTATCAAAGACTTGATGCCATTAGTTCCGGGTGAACGAGGGGAATTTGACCGGCACAAATATTTGTTCAACGTCGAAAACGGGATTCTTGATCTGAAAACAGGCAAGCTGCAGCCGCACGATCGTGAACTGAAAATTACTCAAATGGCAGCCATAGAATTCGATGAAAAAGCAAAATGCCCGACATGGCTGAAATTCTTGGATCAAATATTTTTGGGCGACAAAGACCTGATCGAGTACATGCAGCGATTAGTTGGATATTCCCTTACCGGCGATATTTCAGAGCAATCGATGTATTTCCTGGTAGGTGGAGGCTCCAACGGAAAATCGACGTTTGTGAATACGATCAAAAAAATAATGGGTGATTACGGTCTTCAAACTAACTCCGACACTTTTATCAAGAAAAAAGATACTGGCGCGAATAATGATATTGCCAGGTTAGCCAATGCGAGATTTGTTTCTGCAGTGGAATCGGAAGAAGGAGAAAAACTCCAGGAGTCACTTGTCAAAACAATTACAGGGGGCGAGCCGATCCTGGCCCGCTTCCTACGGCAAGAGTTTTTCGAGTACATTCCGGAATTCAAAGTTTTCTTCACGACAAATCATAAGCCGATTATTGGTGGAGTGGACGATGGAATCTGGCGGCGTGTGAAAATCATACCGTTCAATTTGAGTCTCAAGCCACATCAGCGAGACAAGAAATTAGAAGAGAAATTATCGCTCGAAATGCCGGGCATCTTCAATTGGCTTGTGGAAGGCTGCTTGAAGTGGCAGCAGTCGGGATTGAAAGAGCCAAAGGTCGTAGCAGATGCAACAGGCAATTACAAGGAGGATATGGACATTCTGGCTCCTTTCCTCAATGAAGTTTGCTATATCGATGAACCGAAAAATGAAGCAATCATGATTGAAGCAAAGGAATTGTACAAGGTCTATGACAACTGGTGCTTCAAATCAGGTGAGCGCACTTTGGGGAATCGGTCCTTATACCGCATGCTGGAAACAAAAGGGTACGGAAAGACAAAAGGAAGTGGAAATAAGACATTTTTAACAGGAATTACCTTGAAAGAGCGCGCACCAGTTACTAAAGGAGTTACTGAAAACGAAGAAAAGGGCTTTTTTAAGCTCACTCAATAACTTTTCCGGCGTTCAGTAACTTTTAATAACTTTTCATAAAGTCAGTAGTATCAAGGGTTAGAGTTACCTTTTATGTTATTTAGTTATTTTAGTTATTGGTTTTCTATATAACTAAAAAAATAAAATAATATATATAAGTATATTAGGAGCAGTAATACCCTTTTCCCGATAATTATAATAACTAAAGTGGCTCAAACCCTTGAGGCTCTAAGGCTAAATGCAGTTATTGTTCAGTAACTTTCGGTAACTTATGGCCTTTTTCAGTAACTTTCAATAACTGAGGTGATCGAATGCAAGTTTTGAGAGTTTTATCATTTATATGGAAATCCGGCGCTGAAATTTACCGTGATGAATCAGATGGACGGCTGGCGTTGAAAAATGCGAATCAGGTACCAAAGGAAGTATTGGAAGCAGCTGGACCAATTTTCGACCAGATCGATGCTTGGTATAAAAGTTGGGAAAATGAATCTGCTGAAAATATCACCATCAGGAAGATGATCCATCATCATTGCGGCTGGCAAGAAAACGAGAAATTAAATCAATGGTTACTTTCCGTTGATGCGGATCTTATCTATTTTGATGACTGGATGTGCGTGCTGGCCAGGAATGGATGGAAAGATATTTACGAAGATTACCGGCAGTATGAAAATGATGAATCAAATAAAATGAAAAAAATATTATACGAACGTGCCATTTCATGGGCTAGTCGAAATAAGTAGTTTAGAAGCGTTTCTAGGCGTTTTAAGTCGAAATAGACTCATAGTATTCAAAATGATTTAAAACGCCAAAAATGAAGCGCTGGGCATGACAGAAACGAAGGGAGTAAGCAAGGTGATCCGTTACCATTATACTGAAACAGAATTGAACAAAATACTTAAGACGATGACGATTGTCGTTGATACCCGTGAGAATGTGAATGGGCACATACTCGACTATTTACGCAGCAAGAATGTTCCCATCAAAATACAGGCGTTGAAAACCGGCGATTACTCGGCCATGATCCCAGCCAATCCGGATCTCGGCATTCAACGTGATTTGTATTTGAACAGCTGCATTGAACGCAAAGCTCATATCGACGAAATCACAGGCAACTTGCAGAAGGACACACGCACAGCATTTGAAAATGAATTGATCCGGGCCAGCCAGAATCCCTTTGTCTTGATTGTGGAAGACAAGGACGGATATGAAGCGATTCTGAAAGGTAAGTACCGATCGAGATATGACCCGAAAGCGTTGCTCGGTACGCTCAAGACATTCGAAGCCCGATACAATTTCTCCATTGTGTTCCTGGACAAGCTATACAGTGGCAACTATATCTATCATCATTTTTATTATCAGATGAGGGAGCATTTAAAACGTGGGGCGTTTTAGACGGATGATGTGACATAAGGAGTGAAGAAAATGTTGAGAATTTATACAACAAAAGAGCAATTTTTATTCGAGGGTGAAGATGCAGTAAATGTTCACAACGCCATTGATGCTGCCGGTGCAAGGGGGGCTAACTGGACTATCCCAATCAAACTAGAATGCGGAAAGAGTATAACTTTCGTTCTACCAAACATTATTGCTTTCGAATACGACTGATACACATTTCGAAGAAAATGTAATGCAATAACAAAGGCAGGTGAGCAAGATGTTCGATTGGCTGAAAGACTATCGAGAAATTGAAATAGAAATTATGCAGTTGGAAAACGATCTCGTCCGTTCAAAACGGGAACTGTATCGCTGGACCAGTGGCGATCTGCAGAAAGTCAGACTTGCAGAGGATTCGATAGCATCCGGATTAGAAGAAAGAATCGAAGCCATGGAATTCAACTTGGCTCATAAAATGAATGACCTTTTCGATATTAAACGGATGGTTCAGAAATTTAATTTAGTGGACCATCAAATTTTATACGGTCGATACATCGAGGGGAAAACGTTCGATGAAATAGCTGATGATCTCGGTTATAGCAAAGGCACGATTTATAACAAACACGCTATGCTCATGAAGGTTGTCGGATATCTGAAAGAATTTAGCGCGGTTGAATAATTCATTTAGTTTTCATTAAATTATAATCAAAAGACACTGAATGAAACCATTGTAAAACCGCGATATAGTAATAGCATAAAGAACTGAGGATTTAGCGTACAGAAAGCCTCCTTAACGAAGCCGCCTGTCTTGCAGCAGGCGGTATTTTATACACTGACATATTGCATTAATCTTCCATATGACAGACAATTAACCTACAAACAATCATGTAGGGGGATTGCGTCATGAAAAAATGGATGCTCTTAATCGCTGCAGCAGTATTGCTTTCCGGATGCGTGCAATATAAAGACGGAAAGCCAGTGGATGAGCCGGCAAAGAAAGAAGCGGAACCGGCAGCAGTTGAGAAAGAATCCGATCCGAGTGAATGGGATGACATGAAAGACCAGGACAAGATCATCGGCAAGAGCGACAAGGATTTCAAGAAGCTGACAAAGTCGAAGCCTGGCAAGGTTCTGAATGACAAGACAGGCAAATGGAAAAAGACCAGACTGTCAGAGAATGCGAACATTGAAGAATACCTTCTGTCTTATCATGATCTGTACATGAAGGATGACGAGATTCATTACATCATCAACTTCGTGAATAACACTACGACGGTCGTAAGAAAGATGAACGGCCTGATCACCGCAGAGGTTCACGAACGTGTGGAGAAAGAAGAACACGACGCTGCCACGATTGGTTCCGGCATGTTATTAAAAAGCTACACGATCTATCCGGATGGAGATATAGAAGAAACGGAATGAGGTGAGATTGTGGAAGGTACACTCATATCATGCGACGAATGCAACAAGCCATTTAATCTGCAGGTGAAGGAACGCAATCATCCTGGCAAAGTGACTGAGGCATACATCCAGTGTCCGCATTGCGAGTCAGAGTTCATCTCGTATGTTGTGGATGAACACGTCAGGAGAGAGCAGCAGGAGATCAAGAAGCTGCACGAAAGATACATCAAGCGTAAGGCAAAGCTATCAGAGTACATGGCAAAGCTGAAGGCAGACATGATTGATAAGCGAGAGGCATCCGTTTAATCGGGTGTCTTTTTATTTGGAGTGAATCAAATGTCGTTCTATAAGACTAAACAATGGCTTCGCAAACGTGATCTTGCATTACGTCGAGATCAATACGAATGCAGAGAGTGTAAACGATATGGCAAAACAACGCCAGCGACAACCGTTCATCATATCTATCCATTGCTAGACTACCCACAGTTTCGTTTACTTCTTGCAAACTTATTAAGCCTTTGTGGTCCTTGTCACAACCAGATGCATGACAGAGTAACGGACGCATTAACAGAGAAGGGGTTACGGTGGAAGGAAAAGACCCGGTTATCCCCCCCTCTAATTATCTGACAATTTCACGTATCCTTAGACCGGTGAGTGGAGCCTTTTCCAATAGAACGACTAATTAAATTTTCAAAAGGGGGTGTGCCAGTATCTTGGCAAGGTTATTATCGAAAAAACAATTGAAAAACAGAGTAGTTGCTGACATGAAACATTTGGGAGTTTACCGTGAGAACTTTGAACACACAATTGATGTTTATGTCGGGATGCTGGCGCAGTACCAAGCTTTTGAACAGCAATTTGAAGAATCCGGTTATCAAATTACAACTGAGTATACCAACAAGGCTGGCGCAACAAATGATAGAAAGACACCGATTTATTCTGCGATGGAATCATTGCGAAAAGATCTAGCAACATACTCAAATTTACTCTGTATTAATCCGAAATCATTTGAGTCTGTAAAAAAACGAGAGGTTCCGGTTCGTAAAAAAGAGACTGAAAAACCACAATCCAAATTGGTTCAGGCACTGGGTGAGGATCCGTGAGCAAATTTATTAATCAAGACATTGTTTTCAACTATGCCACCTCAATTGTGGAGGGCAAGAAAGTCGCATGCAAAGAAACAATACAAATGTGCAAGCGGTTTTTTCGTGATTTGGAAAACCCTAACTATGATTTCAATCCTAAAAATGCTGAGTTTGTTATAAGGATCATAGAAAAAACATTCGTGCATCAAAAAGGCGAAGACATGAATGGCTACCCGCTGAGAGGTAAGCCTTTTTTATTGGAACCATGGCAGAAATTCACAGTCTATAATTTGCTGGGATTCTACCATAAGGGGACAATCCTGAGAAAATACAAAGAAGCATTTATCATGTTAACTCGGAAACAAGGGAAGACCCCTTTCATGTCTGCTCTTGCCTGGGGGCTCGGATTGCTTGAGAGAAAATCGGGTGCTGAAATAATTGTGGTAGGCGCACAACTGAAACAAGCAATGCAAAGTTTCAACTTCCTCCTCTACAATTTGAAAGAAATGGGCGAGGCGGAAAATTTCCGTATTCTCGACAACAACCAGGAGCACAGCATCAGCGGAAACCTCGGGGATGGCTATATGAGGATTGAGACGATCGCTGGAAATAGTGATCGGATGGACAGTTTGAATACTCTCATTCAAATATTGGACGAGCTGCACCTTTATAAAAATGCCAGCCAGTACAATACTATCCGTGAATCTGGCAAAGCTTACCGAAACAGCCTTTGCATCGGCATCACGACAGCTGGAGACAATCCGAATAGTTTCTGTTTTAACCGGATGAAATATTGCCAGAAGGTTTTAGATGGATCCGCAAAAGACGAGCAGCTTTTCGTCTTTATCACGAAAGCAGATGAAGATGAAAACGGCGATGTTGATTATACGAATCCAATCGAACACGAAAAAGCGAATCCCAATTACAATGTTTCCGTTTCTGCTGCTGAATTAATGAGCGACGCTATTGAAGCTCAAAACGATCCGCAACAAAGAAAAGCGTTTTTAGCAAAGTCTTTGAACATATATACATCTGCTATGAAGGCATACTTTAATCCGGATGAATTTATTTTATCTAATGCCAAATGTGAAGAACGGCTGAAGCTGACAGGTAAAACATTGAAAGAAAAGTTGCAAGTATTGGCCAACCTACCGATTGACTGGTACGGAGGCGCGGATTTATCCAAGCGACATGATTTAACAGCAACTGCCCTTTATGGCCATTACAGAGGGATGGATATAGTCATCCCACATGCCTTTTTCCCTATTGTAGCCGCGCATGAGAAAGCGGATGTGGATAACATTCCTCTATTTGGGTGGAAGGATGACGGTTGGCTCACCATGTCAAATAACCCGATTGTCGACTATCAAGAGATAGTTAAATGGTTCATGAAAATGCGGGAAATGAAATTCCGAATAAAACAGACAGGCTTCGATAGAAAGTTCGGACGAGAATTTTTCTTAACGATGAAAAAAGAAGGTTTCCGAATAGAAGACACGCCACAACTATTCTACTTGAAATCAGAAGGCTTCCGACGAATCGAAACAAAGGCTAAGGACGGGAATTTTTATTATCTCGGTTCTGAAGCCTTTTTATATTGTCTGCAAAACGTCAGAGGGATTGAGCAAACCGATGACGCAATCAAATATGAAAAAGTTTTAGATACACAGCGGATTGACGTTTTCGATGCTGCTGTTTTTTCTTGTATGCAAATGCTCAAAAATTTAGAGCGTGCCAGTTCAGCAAATAAGTGGCTGAGCAACTGATTTGAAAGGGGTGAGTTAATGAGTTGGTTTCGAACGCTTTTCGGTTTCGAAAGGCAAAAAATAAGGTCAGAGCCATCTGCAGATTCTGCTCTTGGATGGTTCACATCCACGGATGCCTATGACACATTATGCGTGCCTGGCTATACCCGGCTGGTCGATAATCCGGAAGTCAGAATTGCAGTCGATAAGATTGCAGATCTGATTTCTTCCATGACGATTCACCTGATGAAAAACACAGATAATGGCGATATTCGTTTGAAAAATGAACTATCCCGCAAAATCGACATTAATCCATACAGTCTGATGACTCGCAAAGCATGGATGTACAATATTGTTCGCACGATGCTGTTGGAAGGTGACGGAAATTCTGTTGTTTTTCCAAAGATGGAGGATGGCTATATTTCAGAGTTGATCCCGCTGCAACCATCCAAAGTGTCATTTCTGGCGACTGATACAGCTTATAATGTCCGTTACGGCAGCCGGTTATATAGCTATGATGAAATATTGCATTTCACTATTAATCCGGATCCGGACAAGCCGTGGATGGGAACGGGATATCGTATACCGCTGAAGGAAATCACAAGAAATTTGAAGCAGGCTACTGCCACAAAGAATTCTTTCATGAGCGGCAAATACATGCCGACTCTCATTGTAAAAGTCGATTCTCTCAATGATGAGTTGACCACGAAGGAAGGTAAGAAGGCTGTTTATGAGAAGTATCTGACTGCGCATGAAGCTGGGGCGCCGTGGATTATCCCGGCAGAACTATTGGATGTCCAACAGGTGAAACCGTTAAGCCTTACGGACCTGGCCATAAATGAAGCGGTCGAATTAGACAAGAAAACTGTCGCGGGCATCATTGGTGTGCCGGCGTTTTTTCTTGGTGTGGGGAAGTTTGACAAGAATGAATACAACAGCTGGATCAATTCGAAGATTCTCCCTCTCGCAAAGAGTATCGAGCAGGAACTGACAAGAAAACTGCTGTACAGTCCTGATTTGTATTTCAAGTTCAATCCTAGATCACTGTATGCATACGACCTGAAAGAATTGGCAGATGTGGGCTCGAATCTTTATATCCGCGGGATTATGGAAGGTAACGAAGTCCGCGATTGGATTGGGTTGTCACCGAAAGAAGGGCTGGACGAATTGGTCATCCTTGAAAACTTTATTCCAGCCAACATGATTGGCGATCAAAGCAAGCTGAAGGGCGGTGAGAAGAATGAATGATCGAGAATTTAAAAGGCAAACTCGCAGCCTTTCCACGGATTTGCAGACCAGAGCAGAAGATGAAGACATGGTAATCGAAGGGTATTTTGCCGTTTTTAACAGCGAAACGGAGTTATGGCCGGGCGCTTATGAGGAAATTGCTCCAGGAGCTTTCGGCAATACGATTTCGAATGATGTACGAGCCTTGATTGACCATGAGACACGTGCGGTGCTTGGTCGGACTAAAGCTGGAACGCTCGAGTTGAAGGTGGACAACCGGGGGTTATGGGGTTCTATTAAAATCAACCCAAATGACAGCGATGCGGTTAACCTGTATCAGCGGGTGAAGCGGGGTGACGTGGACCAATGCTCCTTCGGTTTCAATATTATCCGGGAGTCTACCGATTTTCGAGATGACGGCACGGTGAAGTGGACAATTGAAGAAATCGACTTGCATGAGGTTTCCGTCGTAACGTTCCCGGCCTATTTAGACACTGGCGTTCAGGCACGTAAGAAAGAAGTCGAGCAGCACGAGAAACGAATGCTTGAACAACGAAAAAACAAACTGAAGGAGAGATTGAAGCATGCTTAAACAAATTTTACTGCAACGAAAAATCGAGCAAAGGAAGTCGCTGCTGGCTGAATTGAAAGGTAAGGATGGCGATTTTGAGAAACGATCGAAGGATCTCGAAGCTGCCATCGATGAAGCGGAAACCGATGAGGAAATTGCTGCAGTCGAAGAAGAAGTCGAAAAGATAGATTCAGAGAAATCGGAGCACGGCGAGCAAAAATCCAAGCTAGAAGGTGAAATCAGTGAGCTTGAGGGCGAACTGGAGGAACTAAATGCCAATGCACCTACAAACAATGAAGACCAGCGAAGCAAAGCACCAACAAATCACACCCGTAAATCGGAAGGAGAGACAAGAATGAAAGTGAACAAATATGAAACTCGCTCGGAAATGCTTGAACGCTTAAACATTGAGGAAGTGCGTGATTTCTACTCTAAAGTATCAGAAGCAGCATTAAACAAACGTGCTCTTACGGAAACAAACCTATTGATCCCAGAGCAAGTCATCAATATGATTCAGACTCGTTTGGGTGATTACTCCACACTTTACCGTGAAGTCACTGTCCAGACGCTTAACGGTACGGCTCGGATTATCATGGACGGTGCGATTCCGGAAGCCATCTGGACAGAAATGTGTGATCCTGTGGAAGAACTGGCCACATCGTTCAGCCAGACAGAATTGGACGGTTTCAAAGTCGGCGGCTTCATTCCGGTATGTAATGCAGTCTTGGAAGACAGCATGATCAATTTGGCAAACTTCATTGAGGATCGCTTGGCTATGGCAATTGCGAAATCACTCGATAAAGCAATCCTAATTGGTGAAGGCCCTACAAAGAAGCAGCCAACAGGGGTTGTAACGGCTCTTAAGTCGGTAACAGAGAAAAATACAACGTCTGACGGTACGCTTGGCGACATTGTGGGCAACATGGCTCTCCTTGATACAGGCGAGGATGGAGCTGCCATTGGTGAGGTAATCGCCGTAATGAAACGCAGCACCTATTATGCGAAACTTGCTCCACAGACGTTCTTGCCGACTGCAGACGGACGCCTAGTCGTTCAAACAGCTCAATCACCACGCCTGCCGGATGGTACACGTATCGTATTCTCTCAATACGCTCCGGAAAACACAATCGTCATGGGAGATTTTAAGAAGTATCTTCTTGGTGAACGCGCCGGTGTGAAGTTGGCTGTCTCTACCGATGTCCGCTTCATCCAAGATCAAACAGTGTTCAAAGGTACAGCACGTTACGATGGCAAACCAATCTACAACGATGCATTTGTTGTCATCACTCTTGGAGAAGCAGCAGAACAGCCAGCAGGAGCTTGATTCATATCAAAGTTAATTAAGGGGTGATTGCGTTGACTAAATATGTAGTAATCAAAGACTTCACTGACTTACAGGACAACAATCACGTTTACCGAGAGGGTGACAAGTACCCGCGCAAAGGCAATGCAACCAAAAAACGTGCTGAGGAACTTTCTTCCACGAAAAACAAACGGAAGGAAGCTGTAATCAAAGAAGTTGATGAAAATGACAAAGGATGAATTCATCGAAAAGGCATTGGAACTAACCAAAGCGCGACTCGGAATTAGCACTAAAATCCGGGACGCGCTTTTGCGTAATGCTGTCGAATCAGTTGTGGAGGAATTGGAAGATGAGAAGGGGCTGACTCTCAAATACGACAGCCCTCTCCATCTTGATTTCGTGAAGGACTATGCCACCTGGAGGTATCAATCAGTGGGCGATTCACAATTGTCTGCTGCCAGGGTTCCCTTGGCCATGCCGCGGCACCTGCAGTTCAGACTCCACAATCTCGTGATTCATCAGCAGGCGAGAGGTGAGGCGAATGTATGATCACGAATTAGTTCTGATCGGCAGTGGCTATGTGGAGGACGATTTGGGAAATCAGGTACCTTCGCAGACCAAGCGGTCCATCTTATGCAAAGTTAACTCCATCGGCAGAAATGAGTTCTATGCAGCTGCTTCTTCAAACTTACGGCCGGAGCTTGTCTTCACTATTCACAGATATGAGTATGAAGGCGAGCGAAAGGTAGAGTTTGATGGAAAGCAGTATTCAGTATTGCGGACCTATGCAGCCGACTTTGAGGAACTGGAATTGACGTGTGAGAGGGTGGGCGCTGATGGCTAAAGTTTCTCTTGATGGCATCGCATCAGAAATCACAAAGGCGCTCCAGGATTACACCTCAGACGTAGAGGAAGGTCTCGAAAAAGCAAAAGAGAAGGCCGCCAAAGACGGAGCGAAGATGCTGAAAATGGTTAGTCCTAAAGGGAAGACTGGCAAATATGCTAAAGGCTGGCGAGCGGTAAGGAATGGCAAAGGATGGGTCATCCACAATGCGTCCCGGTATCAGATTGCCCACTTACTCGAGAAAGGCCATGTAAAAAAAGGTGGGGGCAGGGTACCAGGAAAGGTACACATTGCTCCTGTGGAAGAATTGGTCATTAAACAATTTGAAAGCGATGTAGAGAAGGTGATACGAAGGTGACGCTAGTTGAATTAAAGAAGCTACTTGATGCCACGGGGTTCCCGGTGGCTTATTCGCATTTTATGGAAGCAAAGCCGGTCCCATATATCACATATCTCGTGACCTATTCGCCGAATTTCCAAGCGGATAACCAAACGTATCACAAAATTAATGCTGTTGATATTGAGCTTTACACCAACAAAAAGGATCTGGCTGCTGAAGCGGTCCTTGAAACTATCTTGGACGCTAATGAAATTCCTTATGAACCGGTTGAAACTTATATCGAATCAGAACAGCTATTCCAAAAAATATACGAAGTGAGGATGATCTAACATGGCAGGAAATAAAGTCAACTTTGGACTGAAAAACGTCCACTATGCAACCTATACAGAAACAGATGGAACGATTACCTATGATAAACCGATCCGTATCCCAGGAGCTGTCGATATTACGCTGGATCCGCGTGGTGACATGGTGGAATTTTACGCAGATGATATTCTCTTCTATTCTGCATCGAATAACCAAGGTTATGACGGCACGCTGACCATTGCGAATATCCCAGAGCAATTTGCAATCGATGCGCTAGGAGAGGACAAGGATGAGACGGACATGGTACTCACAGAAAAGGCAGACGCCAAGCAGAAACCATTCGCATTGCTATTCGAGTTTGATGGTGATGTCAAAGCGACGAGGCATGTGCTTTATAACTGCTCCGCAAACCGTCCAACCGTTTCTGGAGAGACCAAAACGGCCACAGCTGATCCAAGCACGAACAGCCTGACTTTCGTTGCCAGCCCGCGTGAAACAGATTACGCAGTAAAAACCAAAACCACACCAACGACACCAGCTGAAGTTTATAACGCTTGGTACTCAAAAGTATACGAAAAAACACCAGCGGGGGTTTGATGAATGGAAAAAACATTAACAATTGACGGCCGTGATGTCCGTTTTAAGTCCACAGCAGCTACTCCATTACGTTATAAAGCGCAATTCCAGAAGGATTTCTTTGCTGATCTGATCAGCTTGGAATCTTTAAGGAAAATACAGACTGACAGTGGTGAGATTAACTATGCAGCACTTCAAAAGATAGACTTCGAGGTGCTTTATAACCTATTCTGGGTGTTTGCTAAAACGGCAGACAAGGCTATCCCCGATCCGATAACTTGGCTCGATGGATTTAGTGAGTTTCCGATTTTCGAGCTACTCCCGGAAATACAGGATTTAATCACGATGAATCTTAAACAATCTAAAAAAAAATAGAGTCTAGCGGAGAAAGTCCTGGTGAACCAATCACCACGGACTTTTTTCTTTTTCTCTGTAAAACCATCAGCCTCGACAAAGACGACATGGAAGATATGACGATCGGCATGTGTATCGACTACTTCGAAGAACATGTCGCTCAGAAGAATGGAACAAAAGAGACTCCGACAAGACACGCAACACAATCCGACTTTGACCAATTTTAAATCAACAAGGTGGTGAGGTGATGTCAAAGAGGATAAAAGGAATCACGATTGAACTTGATGGCGAAACGAAAGGGTTAGACAAGGCGCTATCTGATGTCAATAAACGCTCTCGCGATCTCCAAAAGGAACTGAAGGATGTTGACCGGCTGCTGAAGTTTAACCCTGGAAACGCCGATCTGATCGCTCAAAAGCAGAAACTGCTTGGGGAGCAGGTTCAGACGACCAAAGATAAGCTGAAGCAGTTGCAAGACGCTCAAAAAGATGTGGACAAGGCGTTTGCTGAAGGGAAAATCAACGAGGAACAATACCGGGCTTTTCAACGGGAGCTTGCCTCGACAGAAGGTCAGCTAAAAAGTCTACAGGGGCAATTGGGCACATCGAAATCGTCCTTAAAGGAGTTCGGTGAATCGGCTGTAAAAGCTGGTGAGCACATCAAGAAAGTTGGCGATGGCATCACGTCTGCGGGCAAAGAGATGACGACAAAAGTCACTCTCCCTCTAATGGGTGTCGGTGCGGCTGCTGTCCTAGTCGGTGCTAACTTCGAACAGAGTATGGCAAACGTAGCGGCTATATCAGGGGCTACAGGGAAGGATTTCAAGCTCCTTGAAGCCAAGGCGAGGGAAATGGGTGCCTCAACAAACAAGAGTGCCAGTGAAGCGGCAGATGCCCTCTCATACATGGCTCTCGCGGGTTGGGACACAAAACAGATGATCGGCGGGATTGAGCCGATTCTCAAATTGTCCTCTGCAGGTAATATTGATCTGGCACGGACATCCGATCTTGTGACTGACTCAATGGCTGCCCTTCAACTACAGGTTAGTGATTTGCCCACCTTTTTGGATATGGTTGCAAAGGCATCACAAAAGTCTAACACAGACATAGATGCACTTATGGAAGCGTTTCTTGTTGCTGGTGGAACAATGTCCTCATTCAACGTACCTCTTGAAGAGGCTACATCAATCCTCGGCATCATGGCAAACCGTGGATACAAGGGTTCTCAGGCTGGAACTGCATTGAATGCAATTTTTACCAATCTTACTAGCCAAACTGGACAAGCAGCAGATGCTCTAGATGAATGGGGCATTAAGGCCTTCGATACTAAAGGGAATTTCAAAGGGCTAGAAGCCGTTCTCATGGAAATCAAAGATAAGACTGCCAAGATGACGGATGAGCAGAAGGCAAACTTCATCGCCATGGTTGCAGGAAAAGAACATCTAAAAACATTCAACGGAATCCTTGCGGGGCTCGGTAATGAGTATGGCAATTTAAAAGGTGAAGTATCCAGTGCGCAAGGCGCTCTTCAGCGAATGTATGACGTTATGACTGACAACACCAAGGGTAGATGGGATGAGTTTACTTCTGCAATGGAAGAGGCGGGAATCGCAATCTTCACTAATCTGCAGCCGGCGCTTGAGAAGCTATTAGGCTTTCTACAATCTCTTGTGGACGGTTTTAACAGTATGTCGCCCGCCATGCAGAATACCATGGTTGTCCTTGGAGGAATTGCGGCTGCACTCGGTCCTGTTCTCGTTGTTCTGGGCGTCCTCATATCATCCATAGGAACAATCGTGGGGACGTTCGGAACCTTTGCCGCAGCTATTGGAACCGCCACAGCGGGGGCCGCCGCGGCCACCCCAGTAGTTGGAGCACTTGCCTCAGTAATTTCGTTTTTAACTGGTCCAATTGGACTGGCCATCGCTGCCATAGTCGCCATTGGTGCAGCCTTAGTGGTCGCTTACAATAAGGTCGATTGGTTCCGCGAAGGCGTAAACGACGTTTTCAACGCTGTGAAAAATGTGGTGACGAATGCCATGGGTGCTGTGATCGATTTTCTGTCAGACAAGCTATCATATATAAAAACATTTTGGACAGAAAACGGGCAGCAGATCAAACAAGCGACGGAAAACGTCTGGAACGCTATCAAGGCTGTTATCTCAGCGGTAATGCCAGCAATTGAAGCAATTATAAAAGCCGCATGGTTCGTCATCCAGACCATCGTCATGAGTGTATGGGAGAACATCAAGGGAGTCATTAGCGGGGCCTTGGATATCATCCTCGGTCTTGTTAAAACGTTCAGTAGCTTGTTCACCGGCGACTGGCAAGGAATGTGGGATGGTATCAAGCAACTATTCAGCGGAGCCGTTGAACTGCTGTGGAACGCAGTTCAGTTGTTGCTTTGGGGACGTCTGTTAAAAGGCATCGCTACGTTTGCTGCCGGATTCAAAACAGCAACTTCATCCATGTGGACGTCCATACAATCTGTATTTACGAATGCGATTAATGCCATCAAATCGTTCTTCACAACCGGTTTCGAGGCAATGAAAAGCATTGCCAACATTTCCATGAGTAGTATTCGGACGGTTATTTCGACTATCTGGAATGCTATTAAAACGGTGTTCTCCACAGTGATCAATACGATCAAGACGGTAGTGAGTAATGGCTTCAGTGGAATGGTTACCTCCATCCGAAATCTAATGACCAATGCGGTTAGCGCTGTTCGAACAAAGATGTCTGAAATGTTGAGCGCAGTCACCGGCAAGGCTAAAGAATTTCTGCAGGCGGGGAAGGATTTGATACTCGGATTAGTAAACGGGATTAAGTCCATGACAGCCTCGGCTATTAGTGCTGTTACCGGTGTGGTGGATGGTGTCGTTAATAAAGCAAAATCCCTTCTCGGAATCGCTTCTCCTTCAAAAGTAATGAAGCAGATCGGGGAATGGACCGGTCAGGGTATGGCAGACGGATTGACGAAGTCCGGAAAGAATGTGGAGAAGGCATCAGCGGGAATTGTCTCTGACATCGATAAACAATTTTCAAAAACGATGCAAGCAATTGTAAAACAAGCTGACGGCGCGGCAGCTGGAACAAAAAAGTCTACCGAGAAAATCAAGAAATCTTTCAACGAGGCTTTTGCTGCTGTTCAGCATGAATACAAAACAGGGGCTTTCAGTGCCAGCCAGTATGTTCAGGCTCTTGAGGCTGTCGGTAGTAAGTACGCCAAGAATGCCGATCAACAACGGAAAATATCTCAGGAACTGTTGAAAGTCGAAAAGGCGGCAGCCGAAGAGAGAAAGAAGCTGGAAAAGGAGTCTTTCGATCATTCAAAGTCCTTTATTGAGGCGAAGAAGTCTGTCAATGAAATGTCACTTGCCGAAGAACTAGCGGCATGGGAACGCGTCCACGATCGGTACAAGAAGGGTTCCGAAGAACGCATCGAAGCCGAAAAGAACATTCAGCGGGTACGTCAGGAGATTTATGATCAGCTTCTCAAAGCCAACGATGATTTCCTAAAGAAAACACAGGAAATCAACAAGAACGTAGAGGACGAAGAGAAACGTCTGAATGAAGTGTACGAAAAGGCGGTTGAGGAAAGAACGAAATCCATCCGGGACTTTTCGGGCCTCTTTGATGAAGTGGTCTTTAAGGCAGAGAAGACAGGAGAGGATTTACTCAGAAATTTGCGCGGTCAGGTTAGTTATATCGAACATTGGTCGTACACAATCGAACAGTTGGCCAAGCGAGGAATTGATGGTGGCTTGCTCGAAGAACTGCGGGCGATGGGACCGAAGGCAATGCCTGAACTGATGGCGCTTAATTCTCTCACAGACAGGCAGTTGAGAGAGTACGAAGACCTGTGGAAGAAGAAATCAAAGCAGGCGCGAGACATTGCTGTCAAAGAATTGACCGGACTCCGTACAGATACAGACAAACAGCTGAGTGAATTGCATAAAAAGGCAGCTATCCAACTGGAAGAAGTACGTAAAGAATTTGATGCGAAAGTGCGCTCGATTCGCTATGGAGCAGAGAATGAGTTCAATGCGATGAAGTCCACTTTGCCGCAGATCGGTAAGGAGGCCATGCAAGGGTTAAACAGTGGTCTTGAATCGATGCGTGGATCTGTAATGTCAACAGCTCGGAGCATAGCAAACCAGGTAAGTGCGACAATCAAGGATGCCCTGAAAATTAAGTCGCCTTCCCGGGTTATGATGGAAATTGGTGAATGGACGGGCCTCGGTTTAATTGAGGGGATGGATTCCATGATGAGCGGCATCCAATCTGCTGCAAGCAGGATGGGTGAAATAGCTGTACCGAACATGCCGAATATGGGCGGTTATGATGCAAGAGGCACTTCCGCGGGTTCCAATAACACTCAAACCGGCACGGTGATTCATCAAACAATTAACATCCACAGCCCTAAACCCGTAAGCCCAGCTGAAGCGGCCAGGTTGCAGAAGCGGGCATCGCAAGAACTAGCATTGGAGTGGAGGTGAGGCGATGGAGAAGATAACCTATACAAACGTAAACGGCGATTCGGTGGTATTTTCCCATCGTCCGCCGTTTTTATTATCCAAAATTGATGGTCTGGGAGATGTGGAGGCAGAGGTTCAGATTCAGCGTGCACCATACCAGGATGGCAAGACTCATGTTGATTCTCTGCTGGAACCAAGATACATCAGTTTGCAAATATCGATTCTTACTGAAGAAAGAGAGGAAGTTTCGGCTTGCAGGGAAAGATTGGCCAAAGTTTTCAATCCTAAGTTGCCCGGTGTATTGGTTTATGAGAATGACAGGGTTATCCGGCAGATAAAGACCGTTAGCGAGCATGTACCAAAGTTTCCCGGAGAGAACCGTGGCTTCCGATATCAAGTCGCCTTGATCAACTTACTCTGCCCATCACCTTACTGGCAAGACATCAACCCGACAAACGTCAAGCTGGAGGACTACGTTTCGAATTTCAGTTTCCCATTCTCCTTCCCGGTTTCGTTTGCTGCACGGGGAGACATGCGAACGCTGATTAATGAGGGTCATGCTCCGGCGCCTGTGAAGATAACCTTCCGCGGCGAGTCCATTAATCCACAAATAACAAAGGTTGATACTGGCGAATTTATCCGAGTCAGGCGGACGATCCCGGAAGGTTACTCATTGGTGATCACGACAGGTTTCAACGAAAAGGCTGTCCGAATCGTTGCTCCCGATGGTGTGGAGATGAACGCAATGGGCTATATCGATTTGGATTCATCATTCTTCAGCTTGGATGTGGGCGAGAACCGGCTTTCCTTCATTACTGAGGGTGGTAAGCCAGACGTTTATGTGGAATATAGAAATCTCTTTTTGGGGGTGTAGTGATGCACATTTATCTATTCGAGGAATCAGACGGCTATTATTCTCGTATCCTTGCCCACAAACAGAAATTGACAGAAAAGCAGATTAGAGAATACACCAATGAAATCCCTGATTTCGGGCGGGACATCGACGCGAAATGTGATTGGCTGATTGCTAATAAAGGCTTTGAAGCGATCAGTTATACAGCGGTCGATTTGGATGGTGGTCTCGAAGGCGCATATGTCACTGAAAGGATGAGGAAGAATGGCAGAGAAATTTAGTTTCTTTGATCCCGTGCTCCATGACGGTTTACCGGATCGGGAATATAACGCCCAGGAGTTTACGGATTACTTTGGTTCACTGGTGACCACGGGAATCATGAAGGGAGCCGGTGCTGAATTGAAGGTGACGGCCAATGGCTCGAATATGGTCACAGAGATTGATACCGGCATTGCGTTTATCGAGGGAAGGTTTTATGCCAATACTTCAAAGATGGCTCATACGCACGATACGGAGTCCCTTGGAAAGAGCCGGATTGACCGGATAGTCATTCGGTTGGATTTAAACACTGAAGCCAGGCATGTAAGGTCGTTCGTCAAGAAAGGTGTGGGATCAGCAACACCCATGCCGCCTGCGTTAACTAGAAACGATAAGGTCTATGAGATTTCAGTTGCTCAGGTAAAGGTCATCGGTGGCCAGACATACATCAATGCTTCAGATGTAATAGACGAACGGGAGAATGAGAGCGTTTGTGGATGGGCCGGGTCTAAAATTCTTCCCAATTTTGACGCGGAGGGGCTGCAGGCTGTCTTAGATAAGGTTAATGGACTAACTATCGAAAAGTTAACCCTTAGAATCCATAATAAGGCATCTGACCCTCCAAGCACTTATGATACGGGTGTTACTGTTAAAAAGACAACTCCGGAGGATGGCTACCCATCCTGGGGAGAAACAATAACATTTAAAACAAATGACGAATCGGGAATCCTACAAATATATGTACCACACGACTCTACCGGTGGATGGGGAGACCTATCATTTCGGATGAATAGGAAGGGTTATGAAGATTCGTGGGGTGACTTTCGTAAATTCGCAACAACAAAACTTGATCCCGAGGTTCTCCTGCCATTAAACGCCGGGTACGCCGCCCCAGAACCCTTCACTGGGATTAAGCCGCTGTCTTTCTTCAAAGATCCGTTTGGTATAGTCCATTTACAAGGGTACGTTCACAAAAATTCAGGGGCTGGAACCATCATAGGCGTTCTTCCGGTAGGATACAGACCGGACAGGGAGATAATCGTATATGGTACGCAATCCCAAGCTAATGAATCGAACAGCGGAATTTATATTAGACCGAACGGCGATGTAGCGGCAAACATTATCGCCCCTGGAAATTCCGCTATTTTCATAACGTTCAGAGCGTATAACTGATGGGAGGGACTGATATTATGAAGCACGCTTATGAGTTAGATGAACAGGGCTTTATTATCGAAAGATATTTGGTAGACGATAAAGAAGAGCCGGAAGGCGTGATAACTGTTCAACTTCCTCAACCTTTGCCTTTTCATAAGCCAAAATGGACGGGTGCCGATTGGGAAGAGGGGGCGACACAAGAGGAAATTGACGAAATAACAAGAGTCGAACCCAGCCCACCGTCCGACGAAGAGCGGATTGCCCACCTGGAAGAAACGCTATTATTCTTATTAGGAGGAATGTAAAATGAAACAATCACCTGTATACGGATTTTTGCTGAATATGTGGATCATGAACCGAATCGAGGAGGACTACCTGGACGGACAAGTGACGAGAGAACATATCACCGCAGATGAAAAAGACATGATTGTGGCTACACCGCGGCTGCCGAAGGAGTAATTGCCAACTAGGTGAATTTTATGTTTGAAACGTTACCTATTTTCCTCCTCAGAGTCAGATGATTTAACTAATCTGGTATAATAAATTTAAAATGAATTATCTGACTTTCCGGAGGTTACTATGGATCAAGAAAGTAGAGAAATCAGTGAATTTGTTAGAATCGAATATGACACAATAACAAAGAATCTAGAGGTAATGGAAGAAATCAACAAACAACCTATTACCGACGATGGTTACAAAATATTAAAAGAACTAAATAACCGTGGCCCAGAAGGGGGCTTAAGACTTTATCAAAGAGGTGAAGCAAAATACCCATCTGTATTTAAAATGGAAGTTATGAAACGAGTAAATTTATCTCCTGAAGAGTTTGAAAGTGAAATTAAAATTCTATTTTTTAAGAGATTCGTCGACTACAATTTTAGCCCTAGTGATTTGCAAGTTAAGGCAATGGAAAAAAACCCGGACCTTACCGTAGATTTGCTGAAGTTCGGAACCGTTCTAGATACGGTCTTCTCTCAACACGGATTAGGCACTATAAGATTAACAGATAGAGGGTTCTACGCAATGATAGACTATGGCTTAAAAGATATGATTGAGATACAAAGTGCGCTTGACCGTACAAAAAAAGAGATAGATGAAAAGATCATTCAACAACAAGTACAAATTGATGAATTTAGAAAGCTATCAGATAAAGCAAATGAAGACTTAGAGAGTATCAATAGCAATGTTGTAAAAGTGGAGAAAAAAGTATCTAGATTTGATGAAAATATTTTTACGATATTCTCGTTGATGATAGCAGCTTTTGCCGTGATTGGAATAAACATTAGCAGTATTCCCAATATAGATGGGAATTTCTTTATAAGTATATTAGTTATAAACTTCTCTATTTGTTTTAGCTTAATTGTACTCTTTTATTTGTTAAAATTATTGATTCATAATGAAAAGAGTGAGAGTTTAGGACGGTTGCTTTTCGGGTTTGGGATAATATTTCTGTTTGTCATAATTTTTCAATCTGAATTTTGGAGTGAATTGATTTCGAATTTTAAATAAGAGCATGAAGCGAGGTGCCAAATTGAAACCCATCCGCATTTTCACACCAAATATCGATTTGCTCGGAGAGATTAGTAATTATGAATCTCTCTTTTTTGTGCGCTCTTGGCATGGCATCGGCGACTTGGAGCTGCGTATCAATCGGTACAAAGCCTATACCGACACGTTGCAAAAGGGGAACGTCATTGTAGTCGGTCGGGACAAGCATAAAGCCTATCAGATCGCCCATCGGGAAATTGAACTGGACGAACAGGGGAAGGCGACAGAGAACTGGCTGATCAAGGCGCTGGAGTTAAAGGCGGTTACCGGCCAGCGCCTCGCCTTGCCGCCTGCCCACACATCACACGACAATCGGGCCGCTGCAGCCGAAACGGTTATGAAGCATTATGTGAATCGGAATGTGGTCAGTCCGGTTGACGCCAGACGGAAGATTGAGCAGTTGATAATCGAGCAGGATACCGGCAGCGGCCCTCATGTAGACTGGCAATCCCGTTTCAAGAATCTGGATGAGGAACTGGCCGACATTTCTATGCTCTCTGGTATCGGCTGGGGAATGAGGGTAGACTACGATTTGCAAAAATGGATATTCGAAACGGATGAAGGGCGGGACCTGTCCGTTAATCAAGACGTGCATTCGCCGGTCATTTTCTCTCCTCAATTTGATAACATCAAGAATATGCATTTCGTGGACAGCGACTTGAATTATAAAAACACCGCCTATGTCGCCGGTCAGGGTGAGGGGGTAGAGCGTCGAGTGATTGAGTTAGGGGAGGCGACAGGCCTTGCCCGCCGGGAACTGTTTGTGGACGCCAGAGACGTATCGGAGGAAACAGACGATGAAGAGCCGGTGCCGCGTCCAGTAGCTGATATTGAGCGTGATCTGACCAATCGAGGAGAGAACGCACTGGCTGAACTGCAGCAAGAATTTTTCCTTGAAGGACAGATCCTCACCGAGTCCACTTTCAAGTATGAAGAGGATTGGAACCTGGGTGACATCGTAACTCTCCAGGAACCTGGCTGGGGTGTCACGATGGATAGCCGTATCACGGAAGTAAAAGAGATTTACGAGCCATCAGGCTTTCAGCTTGAAGCCACATTCGGATTCAGCCGGCCGACACTAATCAGCAAGATTAAACAGGAACTGGCAGGGATGCGGAATGAGATTGTGAGGTGAATCAAATGCAGGTAATCTATAGCCATCCTTGGCTGACGACTTGGTTTATCTTCTGGTTATTCTTTTGTCTATCCAGCGTTGTAACTATTATGAGAAAAAAGATATAGGGAAAAGAGAAGGAACCTTGCCCTCTTATGTTGAATATTGGAAATATGACATGAGAGGGGGATAACTTATGAAAGAGTATTTTAAAGTTATCATAGTAAACGATAGAGAAATTGATAAATTTCTTGCAAAAGGTTGGGAAATAATTGAAACAGAAAAGGCAAGAGATGAATACGGAGAGCGAGTTACTTATCATATTGGATTCTCTTTGAATAAAGCTTTCGAGATGTCACTAGAAATATTACGTGCATATGAAAAGCATGATCTCAGAAATCAGTTACTTAAAGCCGAAGCAAATGAGATTGGGGAAAATTTGGAGGATTATAATCCGCATGCAGGTAAACGTGTTGATAATTCACTATCTAATCTATTTGTAAAAACAGATTTCTTACTCACACGCCAAGCCGATCCACAAATCTACAAAAATGATAAAGATGATCCTTTTATATTGTGATTAAGGAATTTTTGAACGTCCCCCCGTGGGCGTTCTTTTTGTTTATATAGAGGGAAAAGAAAGGGGGAGTGAGTATGCCAGATAAGGAAAAGGAGCCGTTTAGCGTGTATGACAAAATGCGTGAACATGACACTACTCTAAGTGACCATGGGGATCGGCTAACTAATCTTGAAGAGAGTGATCGGCGCCAGGAGGCAAGAATTAAGCTACTTGAAGATAATGCAATTCGTTTGGAAAACACGGTAATGTCGGAGGCTAGAGAAACACGATCAACGATGGAGAGGAACACGGACAGGCTATTTGGTATCGTTCACGATGCTATGACTATGAGCACGACGCAGGAAGCCCAGCGGCATGAGTTACGGCTGACCAAGTGGGATAAGGTGACAACTATTCTATTAAAGGCAGGCGGCGGTCTGGTGGTCTTGGCGAGTGGGGGCGGAGCAATCTATTACCTAATCGCTCACTTACTTACAAAATGAGGAGGCAATTAAAATGAATGCAGACAAGCTAAAACAATATTTCGCGCTTTTTGGAGGACTGCTGTCGGCGGTCCTTTTATTTTTGGGTACGCTCAATGTGCATTTTGATTGGTTTAATGAGGACAGCATCGATGCGTTTGTAGGTGTCCTGGTGGCAGCTGTCCCGTTTATTATTTTGATCTACGGGCTTTGGAAAAATACGTATATCAGCAAAAGGGCAAAGTTGCAGGAACAGTTTCTGAAAGATGAGGGGCTGAAATAACATGCCACAGATCGTTCAATGGCTTATCCCGGCATCCAATAAGAAGACTCGGCCGGGTATCAAGCGCACTCCAATGTCAATCACAATCCATGAGACGGGGAATACAAACGTAGGTGCTAACGCTAAATCCCATGCCCGCCTGCAGGAATTAGGTAACTCACGAGAAGCATCCTGGCAGTATCAAGTGGATGATGGGGATATCATTTATCAGTCCGTTCCGGACGATGAAGTAGCATGGGCTGCAGGAGACGGCCGCGGCCCGGGAAATATGTATTCTATCCATATCGAAATCTGTGTTAATAAAGATGGAAATTACAAAAAGGCTGTAGAAAATGCGGCTTGGCTGGTTCGGTATTTGTTAAGCAAACATCCGCATCTCACCATCAATGTGGTATACCAGCACAATAAATGGAGTGGAAAAAACTGTCCTCAGCAAATGCGCAGCGGCAAGGCTGCTTATAACTGGGGGCAGTTTTTGACATTAGCAAGGACGCCGCAAGCGTCTTCGGTTGTCAGGTATCCGGCACATGTCCTTGGAATCGCTACTGTAACGACCGATTTCCTAAACATGAGGAAAGCGCCGTCCACAAATGCAGCAGTGATAGGTAAGGCAGAAAAGGGGACCAGCTGGCGTGTGCTTGAAATTAAAGACGGGTGGTACCGAATTGGTCCGTCAGCTTGGATATCCAATGCTGACAACGCTTATGCAACATATACGATAAATAGTAACCCCCTACCAGAAGAAAAGAAGGAGGCTGCGAAAATGCCTGAACGTGACATCAATAAAGTAAGTGATTGGGCAAAAACTTCTTGGGAAAAAGCGCATAAAAAGAAAGGGCAGGATGGCAGTCCAATTATGGACGGCACTAGACCGGGAGCTGTCCCAACTAGAGAAGAAATTGCAGTTATACTAGATCGAGCTGGATTGCTAGATTAGTATTTTTAACGGGTATGGTAAAATGGTCCTCCGATGCTCTATAATGGAATATAATTTAGTATGAGCGTAGGAGGGCCGGTTCGTGGAACAGACAAATAGTATGAAAATTAATAATAAGGTTTTTTCTGAAGAAAACATAGTAGAATTATGCAAACAAATTGATAAGATTTATCAAAAGGATATAGAACAAAAAGAGAAAACTAGCGTTCAAAATTCCTTCGGCTATATGGGAAAGTTAAGCATTACTTTGGAGTGCTCTGATCAGACTTCATATTCGGGTGATTATAATCGAATGGTTGCTGATCAATATATATTGAAAAATAAAAAGGTAGAGACATTGCGAATTGATTTTATGAGTCAGGGATATGATAAATTTATTAAGGTAGATATAACAGAAAAAAAGCATTACCCAAGCCAAGCTGTAGTTAGAGGTACAGATTCCAACTGGGTCAATGCTTCAACGCAGACCATTAAAGATATTATTGAGCATGCCAAACCTCAAGAGAATTTCATTTTGAAATATAAACGTATACTTGTCTTTCTTACTTCGCTTGTCATTTCGTTCCTGACGGTCTTTACAGTTGTTCTGGTTCTTGCATTTCTTGAGAAACTTGGCTTGTTAAATATTAAACCATCAAACAATAATGGAATTATATTTCTTTCCGTTTTGATCGGACTCGCTTCTCTTCTTTGGTCGTTTTGGCTTGATAAACAGATCGATGAGTTATGGCCAAGCATTGAATTTAATTTTGGGCCAGAGCACTTTCAAAAAGCCAAATTAAAAAGACGTGTTTATGGGATATTTATAACCATGATTTTGTTACCTTTGTTGTTTCTCATTTTAGGAAAAATATTGTAGGTAGATTTATCGACAATATGATCGCCCGGTACTCTGCCGGGCTTTTTTATCCAAACTCAATCTCCCTCTGCTGTGCTAAATAGTGCAGCAATAATTCCTCAGTCCGATTCCGCAAACGAGGATTAAAATAATTGTGCTGTTCCTCGTACCCTCTGTAAACAAATATGTACATTGTGAAAGCCTCATCTGATTTCAGTCGTTCCACCTTGATTTTGTTCTGATATAAATACCTTTTTGCATGAGCTAAATCCTTATGTACTATCCCCATTACGTCCTCGACTAATTTTATATATGGGTCCCGAAACTTAAATGGACTCGCGCTAAACACTTTTTTATCCCTTTCCAAAACAGTTAATACCATTGGCAAATATATCGCCTGTTCGATAATGTCCCGATCCTGTGTAGGTATTCTCGTCATGCCGCCAGCCCCTATTTTATAATGATTGATTCCATTCTAATCAAAAAACAGGGAATTGACAAGAACGTTTGTTCGTGAAATAATGCGAATATAGAACGTGTATCGACAGCGGTTAGGAGTGATAAGATGGTTTTCAAAAACAATCGCTTTTACGAAAGCGAAGAAATAGACGCGGCCATCGAGTTCCACAAGAAAATAAAATTTATATGTGCGGATCCAGAAAAGACAGTGATTGGACATATCCACTATGCCAATTATAGGGACAAATCTTTTTATATTGCGTGCGAAGATGAAAAGTTTAGAAAGATACCATTCAACAAAATTACATATGTGGAGGTACTGCAGTGATGAGTAAATTGACTAAAAGGCAACAAGATATTTTATCTGCAATAAAGGGATATGTGGAGGAACACGGTTACTCACCGTCTTACAGGGAAATCACTGATTTGATTGGTATAAGGTCCGTATCCACAGTATGTACACATTTGGATCAACTAAAGCGTAAGGGATATATTAACTTTGCTCCTGGCCAGCCTAGAACGATTTCAATAATTGCCTGACACAAGAGGCATATCTCGCACAACTTCCCATATAAATGTACAAGGCGTCAGACAGACGTCAGGGAAGGGGAGAGATTAATTGTACAGACCGACGGTTCGGTATCATGACGATTACAAAAATTATGTAGATGGTATGTTTCGGGCGACAACGTTGGATCGCAATCAAATCATTAGGGCGGCCCTGTTCATGGCGGCACATTCGCCAGAGTTTTACCAGTTACTAAAACCATATCGGCGGGCTGACATCCCTCTCCCCCGCCCTGCTTGGCGCGCATCTGACCATGTTTATTTTATGGAGAGTGACCCAAAAAGCAGAGAGGGGAGAGGGAGCGAATATGCTATCCCAAGAGGAAAAGAAAAAGTTGATGTGGATGATGTTGCTGGACAGTCCGGAGCAATCAGAATGGAAACAGTGGAACAAACCCCATCAGAGGAACACAGACGTAAGCGACCGGTTGAGGGACGATCTCGGGAGATTCGCCATACAGGAGGAGGAGGAATACGGATCCGATTATGTTGAGCGGAGAATCCGGCTTGTCAAGCAACCGGAGACGTACGGATCATATGATGTAGAGGAGGATAATGCGTCGGGATTGAGGGCTTTGGTTGTGGTTTTCATAACGATTGCTTTTTTCGTTGGGCGATGGCTTTAGTGTGTAAAATTTGTGTAAAAAAATATCAAAACGTGCCGGATTTTATCGTATTCATGTCGGCAAAGAAAAATAGAAAAAAGACCCGCTAACGCTGTGGTATCAACGTTTACGAGCCTTTTGCTTTTTGTTCAAACCTTACATATCGGAACGTGCTGACGCCCTCGGCAGGAATCGAACCCACATTTTAAGAACCGGAATCTTACGTGTTATCCGTTACACTACGAGGGCAAATTTTTATCGTACAATATGTGATTATAAAGTAATTAAATCCGCTTGGCAAGTCTTTTTTTCAAAAACCTCCAGGTTCGCTCGTTAAGCGACCGGGAGGGAGAAAATCCTGTGTGCCTGAAGGAAGGCGGTTATGCGCGCGTCTGTTGCATAGAAAGGTTTAATGTGCCCGAGAGCGGCTGATTGCCGGTACGTAGGTCACCCTAGAGATGCCCAAAGTACCCGAGGGAAGCTGATTAGTCCCGCGTAGGTCACTTTGCAGCTATGAAGTTTGTAAAATGCCGAACCCTGTAGCGGTGATTAAAAGTAGAGCCGATTATCAGCTGCAATCGCCGATCAGGTAGGGAATTCTGCCATCCGCAGCACTCCGTTTAGAGAAGGAGCACAGCAAAGATATAGAAGGTTTTCTAGCTTGTCAATGTACAAATTTTGAACTTTTAAAGAAAAGGGTTGCAATCTTGCTTGAATGTGGATATACTTCCCTTATAGCAGTAAAAATTCCCAAAGGAGGTCGAAGAACATGAAATCAATTCTACTCATTTCTCAGCACAACAAAATAATGATTCATTCGACCAATCGGGATTGGATTGCCTGCTAATTATTAACGCTGACCAATTACTATCCATGCCGCAGGGAGAATGATGCCCTGCGGCTTTTAATTTTGCTGCAGGGTGAAGGGATTCCTGCGGCCTTTTTGTGCCTTGCCGCAGGAGACCCGTCTCTTTGCGGCTTTTTACATTGGATAAATTTTCAAGGAGGGGAGGTGGCCGGACATGACATTAAAAATATTATTTTTGAAAATCACCATTCAAAAGCATATTCCGACGATGGAAGAACTTATGCACCAAGAAGAAATACAGAGAAACTATGACCGGATCCGAGAACAGCAAACGTATTTGCACAGACTGTAAGAACGCATAAAAAAACTGGAGAAAGGATGATGGATATGATGATCATGGCAATGTATACAAACCAACTATTCTGGGAGGCCTCGCTGGATAGTACCTAGCGACTGATGTAATTACATGTGATTCAATGGGCGACGGCTGATTTTACGCCGTCGCTATTTTTATTTTTGGCCGCTGGTGGTATGCTGTAGAGGAAGGATAATGAAATTAGTGAGGGTTGCAAAATGGAACTGATCTTTTACACACGCAAGCAATGCCCGCTCTGTGAAGATGCAAAGGTGCTCCTCCATATGCTTCAGGAAAATCTGGATTTCAAAATCGAAGAACGGGATATTGAGGAAAAGGACGAATGGACGGAAGCGTTCGGCCTGATGATTCCGGTAGTAGAAGCGGAAGGTGAGTTGCTCCAATACGGGACAATTGACCCGGCAGTGATCGAGGAATATATTCTCAAACATAAAAATTGAAGTCTTGAGCAAAGATTGCTATGATAAATGAGGGGCTGATATTTTTTTTAACCTAAGTGGGACGTAATTGGTCTTACTTGGACATTTTGCGACCCGATAGGATAAAGGAGATTTCGCATGCGCTCTCTATTAAAGGTTCAACAGAAAATAGTGCCCGATATGCTTGAAGTAATGCAAAAGCGGTATCAGGTCCTTCTTTCCATCAGGCTGGCGGAGCCGGTTGGCCGCAGAAAATTGGCTGAAATGCTAGGCATGACCGAACGGGTGTTGAGAAGCGAAGCTGACTTTCTTAAAGACAGTGGCTTGATCGAAATTAAATCTTCAGGCATGACTGTCACGTCAGCGGGTAAAGGACTATTGGCTGAACTGGAGGACATGGTGCAGGAGTTGTCGGGTGTCCGTGAACTGGAAAGAAAGCTTCAATCAAAGCTTGGAGTCCGGAAAGTGCAGATTATCCCGGGAGATAGTGATGAAACTCCGGTAGTGAAAGAAGAAATGGGAAAGGCTTGTGCCGATTATATGCGCGAGTGCCTTTCGCAAGAAAATGTCATCGCAGTAACCGGCGGAACGACGATGGCCTCTGCGGCCGATATGCTTGAGCCGATGGACGGCGAAGGCAAAGGCTTGCTGTTCGTCCCAGCTAGAGGCGGAATTGGCGAGGACGTGAAAAACCAGGCGAATGTGATCTGTGCGACCATGGCCGAAAAAACGGGCGGTTCCCACAGAGTCCTTTATGTCCCTGACCAAGTCGGACGGGAGGCATATGAATCCTTGATGAAAGAGCCTACTATTATAGAGATTGTCTCTATGATCAAGTCAGCCAATATCGTTCTTCATGGAATTGGCGATGCAATGACGATGGCTAAGCGCAGAAGGACGAGTGAAGCCGGGATGAAGAAGATCATTGAAAAAAACGCTGTTGGCGAAGCTTTCGGCTATTATTTTAATGAGATTGGGGAAATAGTACATAAAGTACCCACTATCGGACTGCAGCTTGCAGATCTTCATCGTGTTCCCTGTATTGTCGCTACAGCTGGAGGGACGTCAAAGGCGAAGGCAATCAGATCCTATATGGTTAGTGCGCCTGAACAGACCGTGCTGATAACGGATGAAGGCGCAGCGAGAAAGCTTTTAGAAGAGGCTTAAAAGCTTCTTTTAAATATAGAATATTTTGCAACACACTAAAAGGAGGAAATAAAAATGGCAGTTAAAGTTGGTATTAATGGTTTTGGCAGAATCGGCAGAAACGTATTCCGTGCAGCACTCAACAATCCGGAAGTGGAAATCGTTGCGGTCAATGACCTGACAGATGCAAATATGTTGGCTCATTTATTGCAATACGATACTGTTCACGGAACATTGGAAGAGAAAGTTTCTGTAGACGGAGATACAATCATCGTTGGCAACCATAAAATCAAAGTATTGGCTGAACGCGATCCTGCAGCTCTTGGCTGGGGAGACCTCGGTGTAGATATCGTTGTTGAATCTACAGGCCGTTTCACGAAAAAAGAAGACGCTGCGAAACATATCGAAGCAGGCGCGAAAAAGGTTATCATCTCTGCTCCGGCTTCCGGTGAAGACTTGACAATCGTTATGGGCGTAAACGAAGGCCAGTACAACCCAAGCGAGCATAACGTTCTTTCCAATGCTTCTTGTACAACAAACTGCCTTGCTCCATTTGCAAAAGTATTGAACGACAAATTCGGCATTAAGCGCGGAATGATGACAACAGTTCACTCTTACACAAATGACCAGCAGATCCTTGACTTGCCACATAAGGACTACCGTCGTGCGCGTGCTGCTGCTGAAAACATCATCCCTACAACAACGGGTGCTGCAAAAGCGGTCGCACTTGTTTTGCCTGAACTAAAAGGCAAATTGAACGGTATGGCAATGCGTGTACCTACTCCAAACGTTTCTGTTGTTGACCTTGTAGCAGAATTGGAAAAAGAAGTTACAGCTGAAGAAGTAAATGCAGCGTTGAAAGAAGCTGCAGAAGGCGAATTGAAAGGCATTCTTGCTTATTCTGATGAGCCGCTTGTTTCTACTGACTACAATGGCAACACAAATTCATCAATCGTTGATGCTCTATCGACAATGGTTCTTGAAGGCAACATGGTGAAAGTATTGTCTTGGTACGACAATGAAACAGGTTACTCAAACCGTGTTGTTGACCTAGCTGCTTACATCGCTAAAAAAGGTCTATAATCTGAAAAACCAACTCGGATAGCAAGACAACAATGAGCACGTGATGCCGGGCCGGCGGGCCAGCCGCTTTTTATTGGATTCGCAGAAGGGCGGCATCTATAATATGAAGTGAATCGGGGAGAGGGGAAGCATCCCCCTCCCTTTCCTGTTTTATGGGAAACTGCTCTAAAGTAGCGAATGAGGAGGCGTAGGAATGGAAAAGAAATCAATCAGAGATATGGATTTGAACGGGAAAAAGGTTTTTTGCCGGGTGGATTTCAATGTTCCGATGAGCGAAGGCAAAGTGACGGATGATACAAGGATCCGTGCGGCGCTGCCGACGATAGAACATTTGGCCGGGCAAGGTGCCAAAGTCATTTTGGCGAGTCATCTTGGCCGTCCGAAGGGGGAAGCGAAGGATGAGCTGAGACTTGCTCCTGTCGCAGAACGCCTGTCCGAGCTGCTTGGCAAAGACGTTATTGCGGAAAAAGAGGCATACGGCGAAAAAGTAAAAGCTGATATTGACAAGATGGAAAATGGCGACATCATTTTGCTTGAGAACGTCCGCTTTTATCCTGGTGAGGAGAAGAACGATCCAGAACTCGCCAAAGCGTTTGCGGATCTTGCTGATTTCTACGTGAACGATGCTTTCGGTGCAGCCCACAGAGCCCATGCTTCAACGGAAGGAATTGCACAATTCCTGCCTTCTGCCTCAGGCTTGCTGATGGAGAAGGAGTTGGAAGTTCTCGGCAAGGCACTTTCCAATCCTGAACGTCCTTTCACCGCGATTATCGGCGGTGCGAAAGTAAAGGACAAAATCGGCGTTATCGACAACCTGCTTGAAAAGGTGGACAACCTGATCATCGGCGGCGGACTTGCGTACACGTTTGTCAAAGCACAGGGCCATGAAGTCGGCAAATCTTTGCTCGAAGAAGATAAGATCGATCTTGCCAACTCTTTCATAGACAAGGCAAAGGAAAAGGGCGTTAAGTTTTATATGCCGGTTGATGTAGTCGTAGCGGATGATTTCTCGGAGAATGCCAATACAAAAGTCGTTGATATTGATAAGATTCCGGCTGACTGGGAGGCGCTTGACATCGGTCCTAAAACAGCTGAACTGTATGCGGGCGTGATCCGTGATTCGAAGCTTGTCATTTGGAACGGACCGATGGGAGTATTCGAGTTAGAGCCGTTTGCCAAAGGCACAAGAGCCGTAGCTGAGGCACTAGCCGATGCGAAAGACACGTATTCGGTTATCGGCGGCGGGGATTCCGCTGCAGCGGTAGAGAAATTTGGATTGGCTGAGAAAATGGACCACATTTCTACTGGCGGTGGAGCTTCGCTTGAATTCATGGAAGGAAAAGTTCTTCCAGGCGTTGCGGCGCTAGACGATAAGTAAAAAAGAGCTTCCTGGATGAAAAGAAAGGATGAATGTGATAATGCGTACACCAATTATAGCGGGTAACTGGAAAATGAATAAAACATTGGGCGAGGCGCTTGATTTCGCTGAGGCGGTAAAAGGCAAGATCCCTGCTGCCAGCAAAGCGGAATCTGTTATCTGTGCGCCGGCGCTTTTCCTTGAGCGTCTTGTCAGTGCAACTGAAGGAACTGAACTGAAAATCGGCGCCCAGACGATGCACTTTGAAAAAAGCGGTGCTTTTACAGGGGAAATCAGCCCTGAAGCTCTTCGTGACCTTGGTGTAACCTATGTCATCATCGGCCACTCCGAGCGCCGTGAGATGTTCAATGAAACAGATGAAACGGTAAATGAAAAGGCAAAGGCAGCATTCAATTACGGTCTGCTTCCGATCATCTGTGTCGGGGAATCGCTTGAGCAGCGTGAAGCCGGTGAAACGAAAAACCTTGTTGGCGGACAAGTGGAGAAGGCGCTGGCTGGCCTAAGCGAAGAGCAGGTAGCAAAGGCGATCATTGCTTATGAACCAATTTGGGCAATCGGCACAGGGAAATCTTCTACATCTGAAGATGCGAACGAAGTATGTGCGCATATCCGTGAAACGGTCAAAAATCAATTTTCCGAAAAAACTGCTGATGCGTTGCGAATCCAGTACGGTGGCAGTGTAAAACCGGAAAATATTGCAGAATACATGGGACAGCCGGATATTGACGGCGCACTAGTAGGCGGCGCAAGTCTTGAAGCTGAATCATTTTTAAAATTGTTGGAAGGTGCTTCGAATGAGTAAATCACCAGTAGCGCTGATCATACTTGATGGTTTTGGCTGTCGGAAGGAAACGTTTGGAAACGCGGTTGCACAGGCGCATAAACCAAACTTTGACCGTTATTGGTCAAACTTCCCACATAACCAGCTCCAGGCAAGCGGAGAAGCGGTTGGCCTTCCTGAAGGACAAATGGGAAACTCGGAAGTCGGCCACTTGAACATCGGGGCAGGCAGAATTGTCTATCAAAACCTGACACGCGTCAACTTGGCGATCCGGACCGGAGAATTTGACGAGAACGAAACATTCCTCCATGCGATTGAGCATGCGAAGAAAAATGGCACGAAGCTGCATCTTCTCGGCCTTCTATCGGATGGCGGCGTCCACAGTCATATTAATCATATGTTTGCTTTGTTGAAGCTGGCTGCTGACCAAGGATTGAAAGAAGTATACATCCATGCGATTCTTGATGGCCGTGATGTCGGCCCGAAAACAGCTGAGAAGTATTTGAAAGAGACTGAGGAAAAAATCGCAGAATATGGCGTCGGCAAAATTGCCACCGTTTCTGGCCGTTATTACTCAATGGACCGGGACAAGCGCTGGGATCGCGTAGAGAAGGCGTACCGCGCGATGGCGTATGGCGAAGGCCCGCTTTATCCGGATGCAATGACAATGGTAGAAGACTCGTATAAGCACGGAATTTTCGACGAGTTCGCCATCCCGTCCGTTATAACCGATGAAGACGGAAAGCCGGTAGCAACAATCGAAGATAACGATTCTGTTGTATTCTACAACTTCCGGCCTGACCGTGCGATCCAGATTTCGAACGTCTTTACAAATAATGATTTCGAAGCTTTTGACCGCGGACCTAATCGGCCAAAAGATCTCTATTTTGTCTGCATGACGCATTTTTCAGAGACGGTCAACGGATATGTCGCATTCAAATCGGTGAATCTGAACAATACAATTGGAGAAGTGCTGTCGAAAAACGGCAAAAAGCAGCTGCGGATTGCTGAAACAGAAAAGTATCCGCACGTAACCTTCTTCATGAGCGGCGGCAGGGAAGAGACATTCCCGGGCGAGGAGCGGATTTTGATCAACTCTCCTAAAGTTGCCACGTATGATTTGCAGCCGGAAATGAGTGCATATGAGGTGACAGAAGCGCTCTATGACCAGATCAAAAACGATCGTTTTGACGCGATCATCCTCAACTTTGCCAATCCTGATATGGTCGGACACTCAGGTATGCTTGAACCGACAGTGAAGGCAATTGAGGCGGTCGACGAATGCCTCGGCAAACTCGTGGATCTGATTCTAGAAAAAGGCGGCACTGCCATCATCACAGCTGACCACGGTAACTCCGATGAAGTGGTCACGCTCGACGGCAAGCCGATGACCGCCCATACGACACGGCCGGTTCCAGTCATCATCACAAAGCAAGGCATCCAAGTCCGTGATGGGGGCATTCTTGCTGACTTGGCACCGACGATGCTCGACCTGCTTCAAATTGAACAGCCGGAAGACATGACCGGCAAAAGCTTGATCAAAGAAGACGAAAAGTGAAACTAGCCGGATTTTCGGCTATAGTGGATAGTAGTAGGATAAAACATTCATTGAAGGAGAGATTTTTAATGCCATTCATTACTCAAGTATATGCACGTGAAGTTCTCGATTCCCGAGGCAATCCAACAGTGGAAGTAGAAGTATACACTGAATCCGGTGCATTCGGCCGTGCCCTTGTTCCAAGCGGCGCGTCTACAGGTGAATATGAAGCCGTAGAACTCCGCGATGGCGACAAGAGCCGTTACGGCGGAAAAGGAGTGGAAAAAGCGGTTGGACACGTCAATGATATTATCGCTGAAGAAATTATCGGCTTCGACGTAACCGATCAGGTTGGAATCGACAAAGCGTTGATTGAGCTGGATGGCACGCCGAATAAAGGCAAGCTCGGCGCAAATGCGATCCTTGGTGTATCCATGGCGGCAGCACGTGCAGCAGCAGACTTCCTCGGCATGGAGCTTTATCAGTATCTTGGCGGTTTCAACGCTAAGCAATTGCCGGTTCCAATGATGAATATCGTAAACGGCGGAGAGCATGCGGATAATAACGTCGATATCCAGGAATTCATGGTTATGCCTGTCGGAGCTCCAAGCTTCAAAGAGGCATTACGTATGGGCGCTGAAATTTTCCATCAACTGAAAGCAGTCTTGAAGGAAAAAGGCTACAATACAAGTGTCGGCGATGAAGGCGGCTTTGCCCCTAACTTGAAATCCAATGAAGAGGCTCTTTCCACAATCATCGAAGCGATTGAAAAAGCTGGCTACAAACCAGGTGAAGAAGTTAAATTGGCAATGGATGTGGCTTCTTCCGAGCTTTACAACAAAGAGGATGGCAAATATCATTTGTCCGGAGAAGGCATCGTCAAGTCTTCCGAAGAAATGGTTGACTGGTACGAAGAGCTTGTCAGCAAATATCCAATCATCTCCATTGAGGACGGCTTGGACGAAAACGACTGGGATGGCCATAAATTGCTGACAGAGCGAATCGGTAAGAAAGTACAGCTTGTCGGGGACGACCTTTTCGTAACAAACACAGAAAAACTTTCCCGCGGAATCGAAGAAGGCGTAGGCAACTCGATTTTAATCAAAGTAAATCAAATCGGTACGCTTACTGAAACATTCGATGCAATTGAAATGGCTAAGCGCGCAGGCTATACTGCGGTCATTTCCCACCGTTCCGGTGAAACAGAGGATAGCACGATTGCAGATATCGCTGTTGCAACAAATGCTGGACAAATCAAGACAGGTGCTCCTTCACGTACAGACCGTGTCGCGAAATACAATCAGCTTCTCCGAATCGAAGATCAGCTGAACGACACAGCTCAATACCTTGGAGCAAAAACATTCTACAACATTCGCTAATCCATGCGGACAGGCTTGCTGGGCTTATCGCCCGGCAAGCCTGTTTTTTTCGGATTGACCTTGGAAGTCATTGTATACTTCCCATCATTATGGTACGATGAAAGAAAAGCTTGATGTTCGTCTCAGGAGGTGTACTTCAGTGCATACATTTGCTATCACACTGTTAATTATTGTTTCCATCGCACTTATCACTGTCGTTTTGCTTCAATCTGGAAAAAGCGCCGGTTTGTCCGGAGCAATCTCCGGTGGTGCTGAACAGCTTTTCGGCAAGCAAAAAGCGCGCGGAATGGACTTGGTCCTTCATCGGATTACCGTTGTCCTTTCGATCTTGTTCTTTGTTTTGACAATCGCTGTTTCATTTTTTGAAGTATAAACGGATCTTTATTGAGGAAAAGGCCTGGTCTTCATATTGGAGACGGGCCTTTTCCTTTTTTGAAAGGGAATAGTCAGGGCGGAAAATGGAAATAAAATGAATCTATAGTCGGGGGTCACTTTACAGCGGCAGCCAAGTTGTTGGTTTGTGCAGGCAGCGCTCACGTGGACTGCAGCACTGCTTGCTGACGAATCTTTATCGAAATGCAAAATGAAGAAACGCGATGGTTGCCGATTCGTTGATTTAGGTGAATAATGGGTATACATAGAATGAAGAGACGTAAAGGAGACAGCAGGAAATGAGAATTAAAGCACCACAGCCATTTACATTTGGAACAGGAAAACGAGCCGTATTGTTATTGCACGGCTTTACGGGAAGCAGTGCAGACGTACGGATGCTCGGTCGGTTTTTGGAGACAAAGGGATACACATGCCATGCGCCGCAGTATAAGGGACACGGCGTTCCGCCTGAAGAGCTGCTTGAGACAGGGCCGGATGATTGGTGGAAAGATGTGATCCAGGGCTATGAATATTTAAAAGAAAAAGGCCATGATGAAATTGCCGTAGCAGGGCTTTCGCTTGGCGGGGTATTTTCCCTGAAATTGGGTTACACTGTACCTGTAAAGGGCATTGTACCCATGTGCGCACCGATGTACATAAAAAGTGAAGAAACGATGTACCAGGGAATTCTGGATTACGCCGTTCAATATAAACAATTCGAAGGAAAAAGTGAAGAAGCAATTGAGGAAGAGATGACCGAATTCAGGAAAAAACCGATGAAGACATTGAAGGCTTTGCAAGCTCTAATTGCGGATGTCCGCGAGAATGTCGACATGGTTTATAATCCGCTGTTCGTCGTTCAGGCAAGACATGATGAAATGATCAATACCGATAGTGCCAATATCATTTACGAGCAGGCGGAATCATTGGAGAAAAGCATCAAATGGTATGAGGAATCAACCCATGTGATCACGTTAGGGCCAGAAAAAGAACAGTTGCATGAGGATGTTTATAAATTCCTCGAAAGCCTGGAGTGGTCGAATTAGAAGCAAGGAGGATGGATAATGGACGAAGAAGTACGTGAGTTAATGGACAAAATCTTGTCGTATATGAAGGATGAAGCGTATAAGCCGCTTACGGTAAAAGAACTGGAGGAGGCTTTCGGGATTGAGGATTCCGAGGACTTCAAGAGTTTTGTAAAGGCGCTTGTCCAAATGGAGGAAAAAGGACTTGTCGTCAGGACGCGGAGCAATCGCTACGGTCTTCCGGAGAAGATGAACTTGATCAGAGGAACGCTGTCAGGCCATGCGAAAGGCTTTGCCTTTTTGCTGCCGGATGAGCAGGGGCTTGATGATGTATTCATCCCGCCGCATGAGAAAAATGGTGCGATGAACGGCGATACTGTGCTTGTCCGTGTTTCAGCGGGAAGCTCGGGCAGCCGCCAGGAAGGGACGGTCATCCGCATTCTTGAGCGGGGTACCGATAAGATTGTCGGCACCTTTTCCGAGAGCAAGCATTTCGGTTTCGTCATTCCAGATGATAAAAAAATTGCGGATGATATTTTCATTCCTGAAAATGCAACCATGGGTGCAGTCGATGGCCATAAAGTAGTTGTGAAAATCACGGCGTACCCGGAAGGCAGAAAAAATGCAGAAGGGGAAGTCATCCAAATACTCGGCCATAAAAACGACCCGGGCGTCGATATTTTGTCGATTATCCACAATCATGAGCTGCCGATTGCTTTTCCAGATGAAGTGATGGAGGAAGCGAACAGCATACCGGATACAATCGATGAGAAAGACATCAAAAACCGCCGGGATCTGCGGGACCAGACGATTGTAACAATTGATGGGGCCGATGCGAAGGACCTCGATGATGCTGTTACGGTAACGAAGCTTGAGAATGGGAACTATAAACTCGGCGTTCATATTGCCGATGTCAGCTATTATGTGAAAGAAGGCTCTGCGATTGACCGGGAAGCGTATGAACGGGGCACGAGCGTCTATTTGGTAGACCGCGTCATTCCGATGATTCCACACCGCTTGTCGAATGGGATTTGTTCCTTAAATCCGAAAGTAGACCGCTTCACCCTCTCCTGTGAAATGGAATTGAATGCTGAAGGAGAGGCCGTCAGCCATGAAATTTTCCAAAGTGTTATTAAAACGACGGAACGGATGACGTACAGCGATGTGAATAAAATTCTCCTTGAAAAGGATGAAGCATTGCGGGAGAAATATGCATCGCTCGTTCCAATGTTTGAATTGATGGAGGAACTTCAAGGTGTCCTGCAAAGAAAAAGGATGAGACGCGGAGCCATCGACTTTGATTTTAAAGAGGCAAAAGTAATTGTTGATGATGATGGAAAGCCGACGGATGTTGTCATCCGAGAGCGGTCGATCGGAGAGCGGATGATCGAGGAATTCATGCTTGCCGCCAACGAAACGATCGCAGAGCATTTCCATTGGCTTGATGTTCCTTTCATCTACCGAATTCACGAAGACCCGAAGGAAGAAAAACTGCAACGGTTTTTCGACTTTATTACGAATTTTGGCTTGATTGTCAGAGGGACAGCGAACTCTGTCCATCCGCGTGCTCTGCAAGAAATCCTCGAAGCGGTTGACGGGAAGCCAGAGGATATGGTGATTTCTACGGTCATGCTCCGATCGATGCAGCAGGCGAAGTATGATCCGCAAAGCCTTGGGCATTTCGGGCTGGCGACGAAGTATTACACCCATTTCACCTCGCCGATCCGCCGTTACCCTGACCTGATCGTTCACCGGCTGATCCGCACATATTTAATTGAAGGAAAGGTTGATCAAGCGACGCGCGATAAGTGGAATGCAAGGCTCAGGGAGATCGCTGACCATACTTCTAAGCGGGAACGGCGTGCAGTCGAAGCGGAAAGGGATACCGACGAACTGAAAAAAGCCGAGTTCATGGAAGACAAAATCGGCCAGGAATTCGACGGGATTATCAGCTCTGTTACGAACTTTGGTATGTTTGTGGAATTGCCGAATACGATCGAGGGGCTCGTCCATGTCAGCTATATGACCGATGATTACTATCGCTATGATGAACGGCATTTTGCAATGATCGGCGAACGGACAGGAAACGTCTTCCGAATAGGAGATGAGATTACTGTCCGGGTTATTAAAGTCAATAAGGACGAGCATGACATCGACTTTGAAATCGTCGGCATGAAAAACAACCGCAAACGGGAGTCAGGCGACAGGAAGCCGCAAATCGTCAAGCTGAAAGGGAATAATGGCAAGGCGAAGGGACCTCAAGGTTCTACGGATGACGGTGAATGGACAACCTCGCCTCCAAGACGGAAAAAGAAGAAAACCTTTGACAATAAGCCGGCAGGAGCAAGAAAGAAGAAAGGCCGGAAGAAGAGATAAAGAGAGAGGCCCTGTCATCGGCAGGGCCTCTTGCCTCCTTGCTTCTCTCTCTTGCCTTATTCATGTATAATAGGAAAACAAGCAACAGGCTGTGAAGGGGGAGTTCCAATGCCTAAGGGAGAAGGGAAACTGATCGCGCAAAATAAAAAAGCGCGTCACGACTTTTTTATTGAAGAGACATACGAAGCGGGTATTGTCCTGCAAGGAACAGAAATCAAGTCAATACGGGCCGGGAAGGTCAATCTGAAAGATTCATTCGCCCGCATACATCAAGGCGAACTCTACTTGCACAACGCCCACATCAGTCCATATGACCAGGGAAACCGCTACAATCACGATCCATTGCGGACACGCAAGCTGCTCCTGCACCGTAAAGAAATCAACAAACTGATCGGCGAATCTAAGGAACAGGGATATTCGATCCTGCCGCTAAAAATGTATCTTAAGAATGGCTACGCAAAAGTTTTAATCGGCCTTGGTAAGGGAAAAAAGAAATACGACAAACGCGAAGACCTGAAACAGAAAGAAGCAAAACGAGACATCGAGAGAGCATTCAGAGAAAGACAAAAGATGTAAACTGGGAGCATCTTGACAAATAGCGAACATATGTTAGAATAAAACATGTAACGCCAAATGCTCAAACATCCTGAGAGCGCACCGGAACGGTGAGGATGCAATTAAGCTGACGAAGAAATTCGCCGCTTGTCTTTATACCAGTATGGTGGAAAGAGAAGCAAGAAGTTCGAGGAAGCGCCATGAGAGCGCACCGGAACGTACATCAGTACGTGAGGACGCAAACGAATAAGCTGACGAAGAATTCACCGCTTGTCTTTATACCAGTATGGTGGAAAGAGAAGCAAGAAGTTCGAGGAAGCGCCATGTGAGCGCACCGGAACGTACATCAGTACGTGAGGATGCAAACGAATAAGCTGACGAAGAAATTCGCCGCTTATCTTTACACCACGGGGACGCTACGGATTCGACAGGGATAGTTCGAGCTCAAGCTGCGAGTCGAGGGGATCGGCCTCGTTAAAACGTCACGCCAATAATAACTGGCAAAGAAAACAACAACTTCGCATTCGCTGCCTAATAACAGCTGAACGCGGTTCCTCCCTCCATCGCCCATGTGGTAGGGTAAGGGACTCACTTTAAGTGGGCTACGCCGGAAGTCCTCCGCCTGAGGACCATGGAAGAGACCAATCAGGCTAGCTCTTCGGATGCCTGTCGATGGGCGGAAGAAGCAGCGAAACAATAATATATCGACTACACGCGTAGACGCTTGAGTGCCGATATTTCTGGACGCGGGTTCGACTCCCGCCGTCTCCATACATATGAAGCCGTTGAGTTTATCTGAGTGTCAAAATCCTTGTTTTATTAAGGGTTTTGGCGCTTTTTTAATGTCATTGAGTTTCACATTAAGAGCCTAGCTAAAAACCTAGCTAATCCTAGCAGTAAACTAGCAGCTAATTTGAAGCGCTGGTATTTAAATAATTTTGGGAACCATCAATTGTTCCTGACTTTTCTTTTTTTATATCTGCATAATTTTTAACGTTGTTTTTACGTCTTTATGTTCTAAGCGGGGCTGAACCTCTTTAATGTGTTCTAGTTGATATTTGCCTAAGATGTTATTAATCCATTTGTATGTTTGATTTGGATCAGTCAATTTGTTATCGATGTTTGCAAAGACAAGTTGAGACTTTTTATTTGTTGAATTGCCTTGTTGTTAATACAATTCGGCCTGTGTCTTTTTATAAAGCTTAAAGAGCGGAATTGTTTTCTAATCTGCTTAATAGTACGGACTAAACTATTTTAGTAGGCCCTAAATACAATCCTGTTTTGCCTGTAGTGCCTTCTTAATACTGATGTCATGTGTATTGAAATCAATATCTTTCCATGTTAAGGCTAATGCTTCTCTTTTACGCATTCCAGGAAAGGAAAATAGGTGAAGGAATGTATAGTATTTGATATAGCCTTCCATAGCAAAGCAATTAAGAGAAATTCAACGAGTTGCTCATGAGTATAAAAGTTTTCAAATTCCTCTTCCTCTAAAGAATTCGTTTGTTTGTTGATAGGTAACTTCTACAAGGTCAAACGGGTTTCTTTTCAATTAAACCACGCTTCATAGTAAACGTTAAAGCCTTTGCTGTATAATTTTTCACTATACGGAAACACTGTGATTTTTTCGCCCATTGATTTACATGCTTTTGACAACTAGCAGCGTTAATTATAAGCGATTTTTTAATCAGCCATTTGAGGTAGAATGTGATTATGAAAATACGAGCATTTTTTAAAAACTTACTATCTGTTACCGTCAAGTAGTTTTGAACACTTTTTGCTAACTAGGATTGAACATGTTCTTCTCTGAATATGGTGCTTCTGTGTTTGATTCGATAACTGTCCTCATTCAGGTGGATTACTTCGACCCGATGAAGGAGTCTGTCCA